>MGWC01000018.1 GCA_001800815.1 Euryarchaeota archaeon RBG_19FT_COMBO_56_21 | reverse complement strand
GCAGGGAGCCGGATTTGAACCGGCGGACGCCTGCGCGACTAGACCCTGAATCTAGCGCCGTTGACCAGGCTTGGCTATCCCTGCATCGTGGCGGTCAGACGATTACAGCCCCCGTATAAATACCTCTCCTGGAGCGAGTCCGATCCGAGTCGTGCAGCTTCCCCGGAGTCCGGGTCCCAATCTGATATTTCTCATTCCAACATGAACTCGCGCCTGGAGATGATCACCAGAACCAGGCCGAGGATCGCAGCAAGGAACAGTATCCCGGTCAGGATGAGCCACCACCCGAAAAGCAATGCCAGAACGCCCGTCATCAATGAGAGTATCGCGAACACCCCTCCTGTGACTGCAAATCCGAACTGCACTTTCCGTACAGCAGCAACGCCTCCGAGGAGCGCAAGACATACGAAGACGACTCTGATCACCTGACAGACAACCAGGTTCGATATCGCTGCCTTGAGCGTAGGATTCTCTCGTTCGAGTTCTTCCCACTCCTGGCTCTGAGCTGCCTCCCAACCGATCCCCAATGTGAAAGCTATGTCCGCGAAAACGAAGAAGCTGACCATGATGAAAATGATCCCCGCAAGTCCGAGCCTTGCGGTCCTGAGGCCGGACGCGGAGTAGTCTGCGTAGGTACGATCGTAATACTTCTCCGCCTTGCTCTTCTTCTCTTTCTTGGGCGCTTTTCCGGTCATCGTTGAAAGGAGTCTGTTGCATCCTAAACAGAAAGGTGCCTCGAGGTCGTTCTCGGTTTTGCAGTATGGACAGCTTCTTGTGGGACCGGTAGGTCCCTTATTGATTCGCAATGGGTTTCCGCAAATCCTACAGAGCTCCGCGCTCTCAAGGTTGTGCGTGCCGCACTTGGGGCATTCCGTGTTCCCGACCCTCCAGACCAACCCTTGTGGCACGGAATTGCCTTGGGACTAAATATCTTTGCCCAATGTACGGTAGAGCCAGAGCAGGCTTTCCATAAGAAACGACATAGCTGAGGGCAGCAATCATTTGACTGGCGGACGAGCGAAAATCGGAAGTCAAGCTGATTCCCGAAGTGTGCCCCAAGTGCGTGGCGGTGCCGCCACTAATGATATCTGCCTCTGCGGAAACATACATGCTTCTCCGCATGGGCACAAAGTCGGAAACAACCTGGGATCTGTATCACGATGAGATGTCAGTAGAGCACATCGCTATTCATGACGACCTTTCCATCTCTTATGCGAACGCCCTCGCTCTGGACACGCCCTCTTCTACCAGCTGCTGCCTTGGGATCCCCGCCGAACCCCCCATCAGCTTTGACAACCCTCCAACAAGGAACGACGGGGAACAGTGGATTGTTGTGCAAGGTGTTGGCAACCGCCCTGGATGCCCCAGGTTTCCCGATCAGTTTCGCGACCCGCCCGTACGTGCAGACCTTTCCGTACGGCATCTTGTACGTCACGAGGTAGACAGCCGTCGCGAACTTGGGGCTGTCCTTCAGGAACTCCTTCACGTCTTGCTCAGTCTTGACATCCTCGATTCTCATGGAGATCAACGTCATGAAATCATGCGCTTTAACTAAGAGCTTGCTGGCAGGTCAACGAAAGTACAACCCATCACGGAGAGTGACGATGGAGAAATCTGCAGGCAGAAGCAAAAAGGAAAGGTTTTGGACAAAGGGTTTGGGATGAAGTGATTGCTCACTTGTCCTCAGGGGGCAGGTATATCCTGGTCACATCGTTGTTGTTGTTGCGTCTCACTGCCTCATCGTATAGCCACAGCGCGTGCACTTCATATGCGCTGGTCGCGAACGTCGAAGGTATCATCTTCGTACCGAAGTAGTACTCGGAGATGAATACGACAAACGTTCCAATCGATCCGCATATTTTCTTCGCCATTGGGTCGGGTACCGCCCATGACATGAAGGCTATCGTCGCAGACCAAGTGAAGCCGACAATCGCTCCGCCGGGAATGAGCGAAATCCCCGTGTCAATCGCAGTCGCGAATATCTTCTCTGTGTACGCCAGCTTGAGCATCTCGTCGTTCGTGTTGAAGTACTCGTAGGCGTCATATCCGATCTCAATGGCCCCTACCGCTATCGTGGCGGCATTCCCCCACCAGTCGGGCACTTTCATGCCGTTCAGCGCGGTCTGGACGGTTCTTACCTCTGTATAGGCGTCCACTCCGCCTTCCAGCATGTACGCCAGCCCTCTCACAACGTTTCCGTCCCTGAACGCCAGGAATGCACTGTGGCCGTCGCAAACCACGGTTGCCCCGAGTTGCGCCCCAGTTAGTCCGATCTTGATTCTGTCGTACTTGACCGGATCGAGGAGGAATTTGTCCGGATCGCCAGTCTGCTGCCTCTCCACATGCCTGGTCGCAATCGTGATCGGGATATCTGACTCAATCACGGCGTCGAGGTACTGGTCTCGCTGGTAGCCTATGGTAAGAGAATTGCCATCGCCATCCGCAACTCGTCTGAGCATGGTGACGTGCGATTCGTATAGAGGTACGTGCTGGCGAACTCTCAGCGTTGCCGGTGAGATCGTCCACCAGGCGACAGCTCTCTTGTATGTCAGGTCGAAGGCTTCGGCTCTTGCGTCGATAGCATCCTTCAGTATGTCTGCGTCGCCGTAGTCGTCTATCGTTGGCACGTACCAGCCATCGTCCACTGTGCCCCAGTCAATCGTCGCCTCTTCAGCGCGGACCTCGTTGGCAGAATAGCCTACTATCACAATCGCGTCATAGCTCAGGTCTGTGATCACAGCAGGATCGAAACTCCCTCCCATCATCAGATTCCTGACATAGATCTTGTACGCTCCGTAGTAGTAGGGTCCTCCGTTGAGTCCATCGTAGCTGCCCGGAAGCGCGGCCACAATCGAGTCGAGGTCCTCAGTTTGCCTAACGTATACCGCATTGCTTCCCTGTGGAACCTTCTCAACGGCTGCGCACAAGGAGAAGGTTGCGGGGTCCCAGTTCGAGTAGAACGCGGGTCCGTATGCCTTGCTGATCCATTTCGGGCACAGGTAGAGGAAGGCGGTCCAGTCGCCACTGGCTTCCTGGACTAGGTTGTCGGTTATCAGATATTCCTTTGGTAGCCTCAGCTCAAACTGGTAGTAATTTCCTCCGAGAGGAGTCCCAGTCGCCATGTAGCTGTACAACGGGACATTCGCGGGGTCCTGGAAATTACCGTGTTCGTATAGTGCGAAGCAGAAGCCTGGGAGAACGAACCTGTCCTGATCTACATACGTCGTCCAGTCGTTTCGGTTTATTCTGAGCTGCAGGACGATGGATGTGTCGACGTTCGGTATGACGCCGATCTTCGCCAGCGCATAGGACTGGCCTTCGTACGGCATCGCGTTTCTGTTGGCCAGCGTCACCGTATCATTCCTGCTCGCGACCTCGTAGTCGAACCGATAGTTGTATCGGTGGTCTCCGCCGTAGGTTGTCGAGAGGGTCGTCTCGGGGAACATGAAGGTGTTCCGTGTCTGCGATTTCACTTCATAGTCTGGATTGTTCTCCTCGATGTCCGCTTTGACATCCTCATCCATGGGCCAGGCTGTCTTCACCTCTTTCTGATCGTTCCAATCACCGGTGTAGATTACTGCTCCGTTGTCCAGTTTCATGGCCCTCGCTTTGAAGAAATACAGCGTGTCGATATCCTGAGTGATACGCAGCATGCCCGCTTGGTACTGCGTTGTCCACTGCAAGGCGTCGGATGGCGGGTTCCGGCTCGGCGATAGATCAAGGTAATCCTCCAGTCCGTCTGAGTCCGTGTCAGCTTTCAACGGATCTGTCCCTCGGGCGATTTCTTCAGAGTCGTAGAGTCCGTCATTATCGCAGTCCGGATCTAGCAGTAGGTTCTCGTAGCAGTCCTTGTCATCGTTGGAGAATATCGAAACGCCTTCGCTCTGCCAGTAGGCAGCCTCCACAGAGTCGCTCAGCCCGTCATTGTCCGTATCGTCCATGCGCGGGTCAGTGCCCCAGGTGCGTATCTCCTCACCGTCTTTGAACCCGTCTCCATCCATGTCATCATTGAAAGGGTCCATCGTGAAGAAGTCTCGGCCGATGTCCGGAGACTCGATCTTTAGGCTTCCTGGCCCAAGTACGTGGAAAAACAGGGTGAGAGTTATGCGCCCGTCTACATCACCATCGTACCCGTCAGTTATCATGGGGTGCCTCTCGAGGTAATCCAGCAGATAGTCATAGAAGTTGGATATCGTGACCGTGCCGGAATACGGCCCGTCGTGGTTGAAAATAGACTCATTGAGAGGCAAGATCCCAGGATAGATGTTGATGTAAGGAGTGTCTGGGAACATGCCGTCGGGACGAACCTCGAGTGTGTTCTCAGTCCAGTAGTGGCCTATTATCGCGTCAGGGTACCCATCTCCCGTGACGTCCGCCATGGCCAGTGCTGAGGGCATCGGCGTGGTCTCGAAAGCCTTGTTGTAGAAGTTCTGTCCAAGGCCACCTCCCAAGGGGTTCAAGTGACGGCGAATCGTGGACCACTGGCTGTCTTCCACATAAACCAGGTCATCGAAGCTGTCCTGATCCAGGTCTGCGGCCTGCGCATCCACCACATTTGGGGGCATATCGTCTGGGCGTTCCTTGAACACGGGTGTCAGGAAGTCGCCCAAAGAGGGGTACTGGTATATTGTGCATAGGTTGCCCCAGCGATCCGTCACTACGATATCCTTGACTCCGCCGCCATTGACATCCAAGGCCACAACTGTCTTCGGTTCGAAATCCGTGAACGGTTGTGTTCTTCGCATTATCACATTGTCGCCGGCCATCACTCCCATGAATACGGTCTTGTCCGCAGTGTTAGCTGTCAGGAACGCGATTGTGCCTGCGCCATCCATTACAGCCACGTAGATGTCTTTGGGCTTGTCTCCGTCAGCGACAGTGTAGCTCCAGAGAGTTGGGGTCCGCGACGAGAAGGTTATCCTGCTGACGGTCGTGCCGTCGTTGTTCGCGGTCCAGACATCTCCCGAAGGGCCAGACACGATTTGAAGGGGCTTGGGTCCCACCGTGATGTCCACGGGAGATGCGAAGGTCTCCTCTCCGTTGTTGAAGAACACAGATACCTTGTTGTTGACGAAATCAGTTACCGCCAGATCCGGCCTACCATCCTTGTCAAAGTCACCAGCGCAAATACCTGAGAAGCTCCCTGTCTGGTGGTCAATCAGCCGAACCAGCATGAAGCCTGTATTATCATTGTTCCTCAGATACGCGATCATGCCAGCTTCGTTGACCGCCACGATGTCGATCTTGCCATCTCCGTTGAAGTCTGCGGTCGCAACTCCGGTGATCCATTGGAGGCTCGAGTAGTACTTGTAATTGTCTCCGAAGAGTCCTCCGCCTGTCTCGACTCCTGATATCTTCAGCTGGCCTCCTTTGACTGGGGCAGGGATGCCGTTTACAACGGGGATGTTGACCTCAGTACCCGAGCTGACCCACGGAAAGTCCCAACCGTAGTAGTTCTGGTCGAAAACATAGAGCTGGTCCAATGGTTGTCCAATGAAATGCATCATCTCTTCAGAGTCGGAAACGCCGTCATTGTCACTGTCCCTGTCTAGGATGTTGATCAGTCCGTCCTGGTCCACGTCGTCCCCAGGACCGCTGGGACTCGAGGGGTCATTAGCTTTCAACTTCTCGAAGAACTCCTTCTCCTCGCCATCAGTCAAGCCGTCATTGTCGCTGTCTTGGGTGGTGATGTACCTTATTGGCAAGTCATCTGGCGGCACTCTTAGCGACGTCCAGAAGTTCACTTCGTCCAAGTCATCTATGCCATCGTCATCGGTGTCAGCAAAGAACGGAGAGGTGGAGTAGGTGATTCCGTCGCCATCCCCATCGGTAAATCCTTCATCGCCGTTGGCCAGGCCATCATCATCATCGTCAAGATACGGCCACTCTTCCGCGTTAGACAGAGTCGCGTAGCTTCCCAATTTGCTCGTCTGAGTCGCATGATTCACGTTGATCTCAGTCAGTTGAGAGCCAGCATCTTCCTTCATGACGGACTGGAGACTTGATTTCGATGCTGCGAGCAGCGCAGTTGGCGCCCGGACAGAGATCTCGTTCGACAGCGCGCCGTCTCCTTTCGCGTTGTGCGCCCGCACTTTGTAGTAGTACAGCGTACCAGCGGTCACGCTCAGGTCATTGTAGCTGATGGCCGATGAGCCGATCGTGGCAATTGGCACTTCCTTGTTCGCCAGAGTACTCCTGAGAATGACATATGAAGTCACAGCGTTGCCGCCGTTCGACATCGGCACCTCCCACTTCATCTTGATCCCGTGTTCTCCGAAGATGATGGGGACCATGGCGAGATTGAGGGGGGCAGTTGGGACAGTTGGTGTTCGAAGCGGCTTTGAGCTGACCTCTGTGCAAGCGGTACCAGAGCCAACGTCGTTGTAGGCGACCACTCTGAAGTAGTAGGTCTTGGTGCTCGAGAGCCCTGAACTTAGGAAGACGAATATCTGCGGTCCAACCGATCCCACTTGCGTACCTCCTCCAGGCGTCTCTCCCCTGAATATGCGATAGCCGAGCAACTGCGCTCCACCCGTGCTGACCGGCTTGGTCCAGTTGATCGATATTGACGTACTCATCGGAGTGAGCTGAGGATTTATCGGCGCTGATGGAGTCGTCCAGGTCTGTGCGCTGACCTCTCCACATGCTGGTCCATCACCCAGGGCGTTTACCGCTTTCACGCTGTAGTAGTAGAACTGATTCTGTCCAAGTCCGGAGTCGACATAGTGCGTCGTGGAATAGGGGACTTGGGCTATCTCGCTTACTGGGTTGGATCCGGTTCGTCTGAGTATTTTGTACAGCGTTATGTTAGTCCCACCATCGGACACAGGCGGAAGCCAGTCGAGAGTGACCACCCCATTGCCGGGCTGCGCTGTCAAGCTGACCGGGGCCGTTGGAACTCCCAGGGCCACTGCGCTTTGCTCGACGGACGGTAGTCCCGGTCCTGCTATGTTGTACGCCTTGACATAGTAGTAGTATGGCACGCCAGCGTCGACATCATAGTCATCGTAGGACAGAATGGTGTCATCTAGAGTGATCAATTCTCCTTCGCCTCCGGAGGAAAGGCCTTTGAAGATCTTGTAGCCGAAGAGCTCTACTCCACCCGTATCAGCCGGGGGCGACCACGAAAGTGCGATCACCATGTTCCCTCCAGTTGCTACGAAATCCAATGGCGCTGAAGGAGTCGCACATGGCATGCAGGCAACTTCTTCGCTGCGGTATCCAAATCCGATGCCATTCTCCGCATACACGCTGTAGTAGTATGTGACTCCATTCGTCACTTCATAGTCCGTGTATTCCAGGGAGAGGTCCAGATAGTACAGGACGTCTAGCCCTCCCGGTTCCGTTCCTCTGCCCACGATATACCTCCAGACTGGTGTGCCACCATCGTCCTCTGGAGGAAGCCAAGTTAGGTAGACCTGCGAATCGCCCGCTTGTGCCTGAAGGTTTCTGGGAGGCGTTGGCACGCAAGCAGGAACCGAAGACGCAACATTCGAGAATGGGCTCTCCCCTCCAACGTTCACCGCTGTGATCTTGAAGTAGTACGTGACCCCTCTCACAAGATTGATCTTGGTGTTCGCGTTTGCGGCGGCTTTGACGTAGTAAAGGAGAACGAATTCGCCTTCGGTGTTGTTCATGTACACCCCGTAGCTTTGAATTCTGCTGCCTCCATCGTCTGCGGGAGGATCCCACTCGACGAAAACGCTGCCATTGAGTTGGCCAGGAGATGCCATGCAGTTCAGAGGTGCCGACGGCGGCCTGCATGGCGCACGGGAAACCTCATAGGACAACGGACCCTCACCAAGCAGGTTGACTGCACTGATCCGGTAGTAATACCACACGCCGTTGACGAGTCCAGTATCCGTGTACTCGAGACTGTCTCCGGACACATCGGCAAGGAAGGTCTCAGCCATGGATACCTCAGAGCGATAGATCCTGTACAGCATTATGTCTGAACCGCCCTTGTTCACCGGCTCGTACCATGACAGGAAGATGCATTGGTCGGCAGGGTTTGCCCAGAGCATCTCCGGAGGACCGGGAAGCGTGAGAGGCGCTCCAGGATCCAAGCCGTTCTGGATTTCCCATCCGTCGGGGAGATTGTCGCCGTCGCTGTCGGGGTCGACGATATTGCGCATGCCATCATTGTCTGTGTCCACCACCGCGGGGTCCATGCCCTGCGACGACCAGTAGACAACCTCCTCTTGATCGCTAAGCAGGTCGTAGTCGGTGTCTTCTGAACACGGCCCCGTCATGTAGACGAACAATTCCTCGTAGTCCTCGAGGCCGTCCGCGTCAGAGTCGCTTGAAGTCGCACTGGTTCCGAAGGCAACTCCTCTTGTAACGTACTGAATGTCCAACGCGAGTCCGGAGTCTTGCGCTCCGACCCCCCACTCCGATCCCAGGAAGACGACGAGATTCGTTTCATCAGTTTTGTTCACGGACGGTTTGAGCACAAACTCCGTGTAGCCGTTGACATTGATTGCTCCAGGCATGACTGCAAGTCCATACGTCTGCCCCGCCGCCGCCTGGCTTGCCGTTACAATGGTGCCCTGGTAAGTCCCGAGTGCATCCCAATCCGCAGGTGTCAGGCTCGGTCCATAGTGTGTGTTGTAGACTTGAACCCCGAAGTCTGTCGAGAACTCGGAGTTCGAGACTGTTGCATGCAGTGTCGCAGAGACGACTTGAGCGTCGTCCGGAAGTCGCGTCGTGTCGAAAGCGATGAAGGATTGCGTCGAGCTGGCCTGGGTTCCGTCAGTCCACGTCCCCACTGATAGGTAGATCTCGTCAATCGACTCTGACACTACGGCGCTCCCGGCAATCGGGTCGTAGGTCCACTTGGCCATACCATCTCGATTCTCAACGCCCGCCCAATCAGCACCTTCAATGGATATCGTGCCACCGATCTGCTCTCCTAGTACCTCTTCACCATCAGAGATTCCGTCGTCGTCACTGTCGCCATCAAGTACGTTGGGTATCAAGTCTGAGTCCGAGTCAGCTGTCCACCATAGTCTTGATTCCTGGCCATCTCGGAGGCAGTCGTTGTCGGAATCGATGTCACGGACATTCGGAAATCCATCGTTGTCAGAGTCGACCAAGCTCAAGCCGCCAAGGCTGTCCCAGAACCCTTTCTCCGCGCTGTCGTTCAACAAGTCATTGTCGGTATCGAGGACGAGAGGATCCGTTCCGAGTGTGATCTCCGCTCCGTCCAGTAAAGTGTCACCATCAGAATCACTGTCCAGAGCATTGATCTTCCCATCGCCGTCCGAATCAGAGCTCCAAGCTATCTCCGTCCCGTCCTGGACGCCGTCGCTATCGCTATCTGGAAGATTGACATCCAGGCCGAAAGATTTCTCTATCCCGTCTCCGAGACCGTCGCCATCCGTGTCGAAGTCAAGAGGATTTGAGGCGAGGAAATAGTGTTCGACGCCGTCCGAGATCCCATCTCCATCAGTATCGGAATCTGTGGGGCTCGTTCCCAACTGAATCTCCATGAGAATCCCCAACAGGTCGCAGTCATCGTCTGGACCCATGTCCGTAGGACTCAGTGGGTCGGCCCCGGCGGATACCTCCAGCCCATCAGCGAATCCATCACCGTCTGTGTCGCTGAGGGCGGGATTTGTCTTCGTCTTGAATACCTCAACGGCATCCTGGAGGCCGTCTCCATCGGAGTCAGCAGTTGTTGGAAGATACACCTTCTGACCATCGTAGATAACATTGACAAGCGTGGGGTATACGGCGTCTTCTAGATACATGTCGTAATTCGTGTTGAACTCAATAGATGAGTCTTGGATTGTCGGGCCAGAATTAACAAGGTGGATGCCCTGAGTATTGTGGCGCACCCGGATGTCGCTGCATCTCACACTTGACGAGTCCTCGAACATCATGCCATATACGTTGTTGAACGCTAAGCAGGACTGGACATCAGTGTTCATGGAGTACGTTATCAGCACATCCGAAATCGTAAATTCGCCAGTGGCGTCACACTGAATCGTGATCGGTATGTTAGCAGTGCTGGTTGAGCTCTCATCAATGCATGACTGCAATTCCTCTACAATCGCCGAGTTGTCTCCGTTGAGCACAACCGAAGTTGAGAAGAATCCATTGTAGGTCCACTCGAAATCACCATCTGAGCCGATATCTATCTTCGGATTGAGCGGAAATCCCTTGTCGAAGACATCCATGTGAGTTGTCGCGTCCTGGACGAAGACATGGCCTCCATCGTCCACAGTGACGCCCTTCGGTCCAGACAGGCTAGCACTCGTCCTACACACGAACGAACCGTCTAGGCCGAAGACAACCAGTTCGTCCGTTGTTCTTGTGTCATCTATGACGTATATCATGTCTTCGACATCAATACTGATGGGTTTGGTCATAGAGTCAGAGATCGTGAAGAGGTGGGTCCCATCCGTGGTCAGCACATCGATGTGTGTATTGCTATCGACGACGTATATGCGCCCGTCATGTACCGCGATATCCATCGCCTTGGCGATGTTGGTAGATATAGTCGTCCCAGTGTAGAGGGCCTTGACTTTGTTCACTCCGTCAGCAACGTAGACCTGCCCCTCTCCGAAATCCAGTGCCTGCGGTGACTTGAGTCCGTAGCTGTAGGTCTCAATGTAGCTACCCCCTCCGTCTGGGCGCGCGGTGAACTTGTCAACGTGTGCCCCATCGATGACGTATGCATATGATCCATCAGACGTGGCATCGACTGGGTTGGTGAGATCATAACCGAGGTTTTGGTTTGGCATGGTGATTGGAACCAGCACATACGGATTGGTGAGGTCATACATCAGAAGCAGTCCTTTGGTGTCGTCTGCCGCATATATGCCCCTTTCCCACTGCCCGGGGTCCCAATATCTGAACCACCAACCCGCGTCTATCCCCATCCCCTTGGCAAATCCGCCTGAGTATGGCGATCCTGCGGCCACTGTGGGTTGATGGAACGAGCCTTGCAGCCTAATCTCAGCACTTGAAATCCGCGCGCCACTTGGCAGCGACAGTGATATGTCGCTGGATGAACTGGCACCAATGAGTGTCCTCCTCTCCTGAGTGTCACCGTCTGCGAAAGTAGAAAGCGCTGTGTTCTGGACGTCTCCGTCGAAGTAATACCCATAGACTGTATTGAGAGTAATGACCTCCTCGAGGGACGGCGCAGCATTCTTGACGTACACCCCTGAAGATGGTGAATCTCTCATCAGGCATGCATACAGGGTCACGTCACTCGAATAGATCTGCAGCCCGCCAACAGGGCCAACGCCTCCGATATTCGCAAACGTTGACTCGGATGCAGTCAATCTTCCGTTGACCACGAAATCATAGTATGTCTGGCCATAGAGCGCGTCCAGATTGCCATACAAATCGCAGCCGATGATATTGAGGGTCCCACCTTGTTTGACTTCAATATCAATTCCTACAGAGTTGCCCGGGTCGACCATTTCCAGCTGACAGCTGGTGATGGTCAGAACCCCCCCGCTCTCTACAATAATGTCGTTGAAAACCTGCAGGAACTCATTCTCACGTGATTCCGTGCCCGTAACGACCCAAGGCGCGGGCGTTTCCGGAGACACTGTTCCAGAGCTTTCCAGAACGATGAAAACCATCAACATGCAAACCGCTAAAGAATAGACTTTGGTCGATCTCATGCCCCGCTCCCCCCGCGGATAGTACCACCGCTTGAGACTGTCCCCCTGAACGGTTTGGAGTGATTAATCACTTTCTGTTGCTCGAGGGAGGGGGGAGCATGCGTTTCCTTGAGATCCCAGACGTTGGCACACTCTGTCGCATCAGAATATGATTCGAAAAATGTATCAGAAGAAGGGTTTTGGACTAATGGTTTGGGAAGAAGTGATTTCTCACTTCTTCATTATCTTCATCCAGCCGCCGCTCTCGTAGACCGCTAGCCTTCTCTTCGAGAGGGTCGTCTTGAACTCGTCCCAGTCGATGATCTCGAGGCGCGAGTTCCTGCCCTTCGTGAACTGAATCCCGTTCGTGCCCTTGACGCGGCCCGGCTTGATGCCCTTCTTCTTGGCAATCTCCATTGCCTTCTCAACGCTTATTGGTTCCATGACCATTTTTTTCATCCCTCCGACTGTGCTCTGGCCATGCCATCCAGACATAGGCCAGCAGATGTATCTTATTGGCTGGTATTTAATGATTTGTGTATGCTGGCTACGTTCTCGGAGACATCTGGCTATTCGTCTATTGACGCAGAATGACCGAACGTCCAGATGCGCTGGCTCTGTTTTCGCCCTCTGCCAGGCAGTCTATGTCTCTCGCAGTCGTGAAAGCCAGCTCTCTCGAAAGGGTCATAGACAACGTTCGCGTACGGGTTCCTGAGACTCTTGTCAACACGCGAGAAATCCCTTGCCGAACTATCGCCGGATGATATCGTCAGGCTGTGCGAGATCAACTTCATCGACTACTGGAGGGCTGCGTGCGACTCGAATAACGCCGAGTTTCGAGAGGAGAGCGGGGCCACCTTTGCATACACTGGCATACAACAGGAGATTTTCAATGTCGTGCTCAGAACCAGTTTCGATGAAGACACTGCTGACGCCGCGACCGATTCCGTAATCAGCTACTTCAAGGCGAGGCAGTCCCCCTTGCTGTGGTATGCTGGCCTCCTGTGCACTCCGCGGGACATGGGCAAGCGCCTCGAGGCAAAAGGCTTTCCTCATGACTACGACCTCACTGCGATGGCGATCGACCTCGAATTGGTTATGGGAGATTTCTTGGAACCGCAAGGCCTCGTCGTGAGGACAGTGAGAAACGCATCGGACTCGAGGAAGTGGACCGAGTGTCTCGCGTCCTCGTGGGAATCGCCGAGGGAACTTGTCCCTTGGATGATGGCGAATCCCTGTTACAACGTGGAGCTCAGGCCGAAGAGCGGGAAGGAGATGTCTCGACGGATGTACCTCGGCCTAATCGGTGACGAGCCTGTCGGAACATGCATGCTGAACTGGAGCGACGATGTGGCTGGCCTGCAGACTGTTGGCACTCTCAAATCCGCAAGATACAAGGGAGTCGGGTCCGCTGTGATTGCAGCCGCTCTTCGCGAGGCACGGGACCTCGGTTTCAAGATAGTCGTCGTGTTGTCGACGGTCGATGGCGTGAAGCTCTACAGCAGACTCGGCTTCAGGATTTTCGGGAAGCTGCCGGAGCACTCGATGTATTTCAACCGGTGACGGATTCTCGCAGTATTTCAAGCGTCTCTGGAATGTCTCGGCTAACAATATCTACGTTCAACGCCATTACTGAGACAGCGGGAGAGATCGCTTGAGGTTGGTCCAGCTTGGCTGCGGTATCACGGGGCTTGTCTGTGCGGAATTGCTCGAACCTAACGAGCAGGTCGACGAGATAGTCCTGGCGGATATCGATCCGGACGCCGCGGAGCGGATGGCGAAACGGGTTGGGAGCGACAAGTTCTCCGTTCAGCAGGTGGATGCGCGAGACAAGCCAGTCTTAAGGAGGTTGTTGCGCGGGAATGACCTCGTCGTGTTCGCTCTTCCGGGGGAGTTGAATGTCCGCGTCATGGAGTCCGCTGTCTCGTTGGGACTGGACTACCTGGACTTCTCCATGTCAAACGAATCCATCAGGGATTTCGCGAAGATACACAGGATGTTCAAGGATGCTGGTCTGACAGCAATCCACGCAATGGGCTGCGACTCGGGGATATCGGACATAATGGCGAAGCACGCGATAGGGAAGCTTGACAGCGCCACCGAGGCGTACATCCGGGACGGGGAGATATCCAAGATTGATGGGCGCGATTTCGTGATCACTTGGTCTCCTCTCGAGATGATGGAGGAGGTCACCACGCCCGCTCCGATATTCAGGCACGGGGAGTTCATACTTCTTCCGCCCCTGCACAAGAGAGAGCTGTACAACTTCCCGGAACCCGTTGGCCCATTGCCTGTCTACAACACGAACCACGAGGAGACTCGATTGATGCCGAAATTCATCAAGGGACTCGTGAAGGCGGACTTCAAGATATCTGTCAGCGACAACCTGGCCGCAGCCGCGAACATGCTCCGGAAGCTGGGGATGCACAGCTTCGACCCCGTAGATGTGGACGGCGTGAGCGTGAGGCCGATCGACGTCGTCACCGCGCTCATCCCAAGGCCGGTCGAGACCATCGGGAAGGTTAAAGGATATTCGTGCATCGTCGCTGAGGTGATCGGTAAGAAGGACGGGAAGAAGATGATGCTCAAGGAATGGATCATCATGTCACACGACAGGGCGTACGAGCTCTGCAGATCCAATGCGGTCGGCTACCTCGTCGGCGTGGGCGGTGCGATAGGGGCCGAGTTGCTGATCGCCGGCAAGGTGAAGCGGAAGGGAATAGTCGCCCCGGAGCATCTCCCGACAGACTATGTCATCAACAGGCTTCCCGACTTCGAGCTGCCCGTCCATGAGGAGATAGTCACGCTCTAACGAGTTGAGTCCGAGCTGTCCGAAGCGCTCATGTTATGATTCCCATTTGTGCATTTCGTTGGCGGCCTTCCGAGCACCTCGGTGTCACCGCCTAGCATCGCACCGCTTCCGAGATGCCTTATATTGCCTAAGGGAGTCTTGCGATGAGGAAATGCCAAATTCGACAGGGCTATAATCCCTCGTTCCTCTCGTCTCTCGAGGTATGCGCTTCGTTGCATGCCTCGGCAAGGGGATCAGAGAATGGGAGGATGCGATAGAGACAGCGATTCAATGCTAGCGGGCAGGCCCGATGGCAAATGGAGCTGGAGAAGGACAAGGAGCTTGTTGGTCCTTGTGGTATGTTTCATCTTAGTGGCCAGCATGGCCTTCGCGGCCTTTCCGGCGCAGGCGGGAAAGCCGTCGCCTCTGTCTGCGGACGAGAAGCTGCTGAAAGGCACTTTGGACCTTGACTATGCCATGGACCTGCTCTGGAGACTGTCTAGCTTCGACTACCCGTATGTGGGAGAGGTCATCCCGGGAAGCATCGAGGACTACGAAACCTCGAACTACATCGCGAACGAGATGAGGTCTGTCGGACTGGAGGACGTGACAATCGAGTCCTTCAAGCTGGTGAATTGGGAGCCGGTGTCCGCTTCGCTTGAGGTCATCTCTCCGGAGCACAAGGCGATACCGACCAGGAGCCATGGAATGAGCTGGTCGACGCCTGGCGGAGGACCTATCGAGGCGGAGCTTGTGGATGTCGGCTACGGACGGACGCAGGACTATGAGGCAGTTCCCGGAGGTGTTGAGGGTAAGATCGTATTGATCGAGAGGAACGAGGTCATGTGGTACATGGGACCCTCAGTCCGCGAAGCTGTATACCATGGAGCTCTAGCAGCGATAATCTGGAATCCTGCCAGGGATCCGGCGGGCATCAATATGGACTGCGCCCACAACAATGCCACGACGCTCTCCATCACGGTCAACGACGCGCTGTATGTCAAGGACCTTCTTGCGCAAGGACCCGTGACTGTGAGACTCTCTGCTGACAACCGGTTCACGGAGGACAGGGATGCCTACATCGTGTATGGGTTCATCTGGGGAAGCGAGTTCCCTGACGAGTACGTCCTGCTCGAGGCACACCACGACCACTGGTGGAGCGGGGCGAACGACAACAACGCGGCAATCGCATCGCAGATGGCAATCGCGAAAGCCATCACAGACTCAGGCATCCAGCCCAAGAGAACCATAGTGTTCATGACGTGCAGCGGGCACGAGTCAGGGACTGGCGGGTCTCAGGAATCGTTCTGGGACTGGGCCCTCGGGACGCACTTCTTCATGACGGAGCTGCACCCCGAATGGGCGGACAGGATAGTGATGAGCTTCGTATCCGACTATGTGGGGATTCCGGCAGCCGTGATGTTCGTCGAGACCACACCCGAGATGGGCGGGTTCCTGACGAAGCTGTTCAGGGACACTGGGATCAGCTCGCTCATGCTGCCCTTCATATTCACGCCGGTGTCCTCTTTCGACAGCTGGTCGTTCTACGCCGCAGGCGTGCCGACGTGCAGCATATACAACATAGATCTCACGGGCCTCCATGGGGAATTCTACTACCACATGGACATCTCGACAGTCGACAGGGTGATTGATCCAGAGTACCTGATGGCAGATATGGTGTACAGGGCCGTGGGGGCTCTCAGGATGAGCGAGAACGCGCTCCTGCCCTACGAGCTGACAGAGATTAGCAAGAACGTCAGGGAGGCGTTGGATCTTCTGCTCGCGAGAGTACCAGACGCTGATATCGCAAACCTGGTCTCGCAGCTCGATGAGTTCGATGCGTCAGCCATTGCGCTAGACAAGTACATTGACAGCCTCAAGCGCCCGTCGAAAGCGAAAATCACCGCTATCAACGCAAAGCTGCACTTGGCCGTCAAGACTGTCAACCCGCACATTTGGGATCAGGACATCGGCCTCGAGAACCCGCTTCCTGGCTGGTGCACTGTCTCCAAGTTCGACACTTATACGAACGACATGGGACAGCTGATGGACGCCATCTTTGCCTTGGAGGCGGGGGACGGAGAGTCCGCCCTCATGTCGCTTGAGAATGTCGCCACAATGGATTGGGGGGAGCACGTGAGCTATCCAGTGTATCTTGACTGCTTGTGGACATTCAACGGGACCGAGTATCTGAACTGGGCAGAAGGATATCTCCCGTGGGTCACGAACGTACATCAGGTCCACAGTTCGATCGAGGAGAAGATCGGAAGCGCGGGTGCGGACTATTCTTGGGAGATCTCCCAGCTCGAGTCTAAGTTGGATGTTCTGTACTCGAAGCTCGTCGTGACCACCTTAGAGGTCGATCAGGCCATCGTCGACGGCACAGCGGTCCTGAGCGCGACCTGAGATTGGGCATCATTGGGAAAACCACTTCCTCTTTCTCTTTTTGTTCCTGGCAACGGACTCAGACTGCCGTTCTGCCCACACATATGTAATATAACTGAGTACTGTATTCAGATTGGAGAGGCTTCATCAGATGTCGCTTTTCGGGTCGTCTGGTGTTCGGGGAGTCATCAACAAGGATTTCACCCCCGAACTCGCCGCAATGATAGGAATGGCGGTCGGGTCAAAGATGAAATCCGCAGCCGTTGGCACGGACTCGAGGACTGCGGGACCGATGATTGAAGCCGCAGTATCGAGCGGTCTGATGGCTGCCGGTTGCGAGGTGTTCCACGCAGGCCTTGTGACAACGCCTACCCTCGCAGAAGCTTCCAGGGCGCTCGGCGGTGGTGTCATGGTCACTGCGAGCCACAACCCACCAGAGTATGAGGGGATCAAGCTATTGAACCCTGATGGTTCAGGGTTCGGAGTTCGGCAGACAGAGGCCATCGAGAGCCAGTTGGAATCAAAGAAGTTCAAGCTCCAGCCCTGGGACAAGGTGGGCACGAGTCACGTGCTCCAGGACGCCGTCCGGTGTCACATCATGCGCATCCTCGCAGGTGTCGGGAAGTCCACTCTCAAGGTCGTCGTCGACTGCGCGAACGGGCCTGCTTCAAACATCACTCCTTTGCTATTGCAGAAGATGGGCTGCAAAGTCATCACCATCAATTCAAACCCGGACGGGCATTTTCCAGGAAGACCTCCCGAACCGACGGAAGAGAACCTCCAGGACGTGATGAAGGCAGTCGTATCGATGAAGGCCGATCTCGGAATAGCTCACGACGGAGACGCCGACAGAATGATGGCGATCGATGAGAAGGGACGGTTCGTAGGGGGCGACCAGCTCCTAGCACTGTTCGCTAAGAGATATGGCAAGAAGAAGATCGTGGTCACCGTGGACGCATCGATGGCCATCGACGATTATGTTGATGCTGAGATCATTAGGACCCGGGTCGGAGATGTCTTCGTGAGCGAAGCGGTCAAACGGAGCAAGGCGGATTTTGGGGGAGAGCCCTCGGGGACTTGGATCTTCCCCGATCAGACATACTGCCCTGATGGAGTCCTCGCCGCTGCGAGGCTTGTGGAACTCGTGGAAGAGAAGAAGCTCTCAGAGCTGAGGAAGGCCATACCGTGCTACCCCATCCTTAGGGACCATGTCGAGTTCGACCCGAAGAACCGGGAGAAGATACTGCACGGGATCGAGAGGGAACTGAAGGGCATAGAGTGCGAGTCAATGCTCACAATGGACGGGCACAGACTCCAGTTCAAGGAAGGCTGGGCGCTCATCAGGCCCTCCGGCACTGAGCCGAGGATCCGGTTCCTTGCTGAGGCGAGATCAGACGCGCTCGCTTCGGACATCATGGCCATCATATCGAAGGCCGTCAGGGAGTGTGTGAAATGAAGGGGTACATACTCGCGGCGGGCGAAGGTCTGCGGATGCGCCCACTCACTGCCAACATTCCTAAACCACTGTTGCCAGTTGCGGGCAAACCCTTCCTCGAGCACAATATCGAGGCGATGAAGGAAGCCGGCATCAGGGACCTGATACTCCTGGTCGGATGGAGAGCGCAGCGCATAAGGGAGCATTTCGGGGACGGAAAGGAGTTCGGGGTCAGGATAGAGTACGTGGAACAGAAGGAGCGCCTGGGAACCGCCCATGCCGTAGGCATGGTCAGAGACAAGATCGATTCTTCTTTCCTGTGCCTCTACGGCGATGTTGTGCTGACAAAGGAGAGCGTCAAAGGACTTGTCGAGCACCATCGTAAGGTCAAGGGAAATGTGATGGCCTTGACGACCGTGGAAGACCCGAAGCGATATGGCGTCATTATCGCCGAGGACGGCGTGGTCAAGGACATCGTTGAGAAGCCCGACGTGCCCGAGAGCAACACGATCAACGCTGGCGCGTACATGCTGGAGCCAGACATATTCGAGGCCATTTCGGAGACCAAGAAATCTCCTCGGGGCGAATATGAGCTAACCGATTCCTTCAAGACGCTGATGAAGAAGACGCATCTGTTCACGCATCTTCTGAAAGGCGAATGGATCGATGTCGCCCGGCCATGGGACCTCATCGAGGCGAACAGAATATTGATGGAGGATCTCAAGACGGAGGTGAAGGGAGAGGTCTCCGAGCGCGCCACGGTCATTGGCGACATCCATGTGGGCAAGAATTCCAGAATCCTTCCGGGTAGCTATGTTGTCGGCCCCGCAACAGTAGGAGATGATTGCGAGATCGGCCCGAACACCTACCTCAGGCCTAGCACGTCGATTGGAGACCACTGCAAGGTTGGAGCCGCAGTTGAGATCAAGAATTCGATAGTGATGAGCAACACGAACATCCCGCATCTCACCTACGTGGGCGACAGCGTCATCGGGGAGAGGTGCAACCTCGGGGCGGGCACGAAGGTCGCAAACCTCCGGCTGGATGGGAAAGAGGTCCAAGTCATCGTGGATGGTAAGAGGACCGGGTCCGGCCGTAGGAAACTAGGGGTCATCATGGGAGACGACGTGAAGACCGGGATAAATGCGAGCATAGATGCGGGCTCGATCATCGGGGAGGGAACGATGATTGGCATGGGTGCAGTCGTTAGAGGGACGGTCGCAGCCAGGAGCAGAATATTCTAGCTAGATTGTGTTTGATTTGCAGAAACCGTATTCAGCGCGATGCATGTTCACGCCTTGAAGGGGAGATGGACCAGCGCAACTACGTCGGTCACAAGCGCAGTATCGTGTCCCCACTTTCGTAGTCACTCGCCGTAAGGGTTACTAGCCAGTACGCCATCAGGGATGGTGAGCACGGACTCTGCGAGGAAACAACGTGGAAAGGAAGGCCAAGGGGAAGAAAAAGGACTGGCCTCTCATATTGTTTGTTTCAGCGGTGGCGGTCGTCGCTGCATTGGTCTTCGTATTCGGACCGAGCCTGATCGGGGGAGGGCCTGAGTTCACGGTCATCGTGCGCTACCAGACTCAGATGGACCCTGGTGTCCCGTCAGGTGTGGACGGCCCTGGCAATGTGACGATCACGGGCAATATCACAAACATCGGGACCAAAGGTGGGACCCCCCTTGTCCACATCACCGTTTGGACGGGCTACTCAAGCGAGACCTTCACGGTCGAGGCATCTCCATGTGCCGCAGGGGCGCACGTGACCCTTCGATGGGTGCACCACTTCGATTTGCTCGACCCTGTATTGATCCAGATTGAGTGCGAGGTCGAAGCGCTCAAGACCTAGTTACTCGGCACGCTCAAATAATCCGCAATCCATTCAGGGGCGACCTTAGTCAGTATTCGCTAGGGGGGAGGTTGGAGACATGATACCGAAGGGTCTTATTGTGGGTCTGTTGGTGATCGCAGTCCTTGCAGGGGCGTTCATCGCTCCGAGCGTGAATGCGGCGCCTCCGGCGCACACGCAGTGGAGATATCTGATCTATCTGGTGGCGGACAACAATCTTGACGTCTATACTGGGCAGCAACATGTCTCGGTTGTCGAAGACGATTTCGAAGAGCTGATGTCCGTCGGATCGACCGACGAGGTCGCATGCTATGTGTTCGTCGACAGATGGTATGGCCCCGCCAACCTATTCATGGTCAAGAAGGGCGAGATGGTCGAGATGACAGATTTCGTCTTCAATGACGTAGAAGTGAATATGGGTGACCCGGCCACCCTTAGGAGCTTCGTACAGTACACATACAAAGCAACACCGGCAGACCACACGGTTCTAATGTTCTGGAACCACGGTAGTCCGAACATCATAGCGTGGGACGACAACGGTCCTGCAGAGGGAGTCCCTGACGCCCTGACGCACCACGAGGTCCTCCAGGCGCTGGACGGATACAGGGTTGATGTGATGGGCGCTGACGAGTGCCTCGTGGGACAGATCGAAGTGGCATATGAGTACGCCATGGCTGGGCTCGATTGCGACTACCTGCTGGCGAGCCAGACCTACACCGGGTGGAGAGGCTACCCCTACGATCAGACCCTTGGAAGGCTTGTGGCGGATCCATCAATGACCCCGCGTGAGTGTGCAATCATGTTCATAGACGAGGTCGAGAGCCTCCTGAGCCAACCGCCGCATATGGGCGAGGCGATCAACGACCACGCTGCTATTGACCTGGCGATGGTCAAGGAGCTAGCAGACTCTCTTGAGGAGCTCAGCAGGCTGTTGGTGAAGGACATGAACCTGTACTCGGGCGCCATCTCGAAAGCGAGAGGCGCCGCAGCTTTCTCTTACGGCGCGAACGCGATAGATGTGATGGACTTGAGGGACTTTGTGGCTTCTCTCAGCAGAACCCTCGCCTCATCGAAAGAGATCAAGGCAGCTTGCGCAGCGGTTCTTGAGGATTTCGATGACACGGTCATCGCGCTACAGGTCCTGAAGCCTCTATCTGACAGCGTTCATGGGCTAGGCGTCCGATTCGCGATGCACGAGGCCGACGTTCCGGCATACTACTACGAGTATGTAATGCCGAACGAGTTCTGGCTTGGCTTCCTGGAGGCATACTGGCTGGCAGTGGGCAACCCGTGAGCAAAGGCAGCTGATTCGGGCCCCTCGGGCTGCGGACGGATTCCAATCGGAATCAGGTTCACGAGCCGGTTCAATCTACCACTTTGAGTTCTCTCTGCTCTCCCGATGCATCGTAGGCGGCCCAGCTGCTCATACTGTAAGGCCTGCACACAATGATGTGCACCCAACCGTACCTCCGGAAAAGGTCGAGATCTGCATCGGAGGGATAGCACGCGCCCGAGGGGTGCGAGTGGACCGTTCCGACGACCGTGAAATCGATTGGGAGCATGTGGAGCTTGAACAATGCGGAGCGCTCCCCCTGTATCGTGCCCGGCAGCAGGATGAGCTCGTTGATGACTCCTTTCGTTGCTCTCAATATCGCCCCGAACTCCTCGGGATAGGTCGATTTGGACGCCTCGAGTATCATCTTCAGCGTATTCTTCTTGATGCTGTCCACGTTCGCCCTGTCGTCCTTGAAGAGTCTGAAGAGCGACATTCCTCATCCTTCTCCTGGACGATTGATCATGGGCTCCAGTGAATCCAAGAACCCCCTCGGGAAGTTGACGTTGATGATGACCTCTTCCACCCGGTGCCTCCGCAACCTTCCGATTGACACTGCGTTCTCGAGCTGAACGGATATGAGGTTGCTGAAGGCCGAGGTCACGAACAGCTGTCTAGTCGTCGGGATGTACTTGACCCCGATTCCTATCCTCAGTCCGCCTCTCGCGGTAGACGTCTCCTTCACCTCCCTGATGGCGTCGAAAGGGATCTCTTCGTTCACCAACAGCCCCATTCTAAGCCTGAGCCCCGTGGATGTCAATGAATGGGCGGTGAAGATCGGAGGGACCTCCAGCATGAATATGACGGCCCCGATCAACGGACAGATGGCGAGCCAGAATTCCCTGAGGATGCTGTTCGGGTCGAGTAGTGCTGCTAGGAATAGATACGTCAGGATCGATTCGAGGACGACGGTCACGAGAACGAACCAGTGCTTCGGATAGGCCATCCTTGTATCGACCATCTGACCATCGATCTCCGATCAGTGTCTGTGCGCCGCGAATGGGGCAGATGCAATGAGTTTCTCCTCGAGGTTCCTGTAGAAGTCGTCCTTGAAGCTGACGAACTTAGCGGTCTTCTCAGAGGCCGTGAACATCAGGTTCTCGTCACCCCTGATCTTGAACTCGCACTGGCCGTCTATCACCATAGTGCACTCTCGCGGGTTCTTCAGGGTGACCTGTATCTTGCTCTTGGCGGCGACAACGAGCGGTCTTGCAGCTAGTCTGAATGGCGCGATGGGGGCGATCACCAGCGCTTCGACCCGCGGGTCGATGATCGACGAACCCACGCTCATGGCATATGACGTCGAACCAGTGGGTGTCGCGATGATTATGCCGTCCGCCCGGACTTCCGTTGCCGGTGTCCCGTCAATCGATATGCTGAAGTCCCTCATCTTCGCGATGTGAGCCGTGTGTATGACCGCCTCATTGGTTGCGTCCTCGAGCCTCCGGCCATTCATTGTGGTTTTGAGCTTGAGCCGCTCATCGATGTGATAATCCTCGGCCAGCAGTCTCTTCACGGACTGTCTGATCTCGTCCGCCTGGATCTCGGTGAGGAAGCCAAGGACGCCCGCGTTCACCCCCATCACGGGGGAGTCGTTCCCTTGGAGCGTCCTCAGAATAGTTCCGTCTCCTCCTATCGTGATGAGACAATCAGCTTTGATCTTCGCGAGAGGCACCCCGTCCTTGATTCCAAGCGCTTCTGCAGTTCTTGCTTCCACAACATAGTCGACGCCCTTGAGCGCCACGAGGACCTTCTTCGCGACTTGTCGGAAGCTCTTCAACTCAGGTGTGCCCGTTATCCCTATTTTCGTAATACCATCTCCTTGATTCTCGGGTCGCCATACGCCAGGAAGTTCTTTCTGTCCTTGAGGTCAAGGTCCATCTCGAGCTTGTTGCCGTCCATGTCGACGACTTCGCCACCCGCTTCCCGGAGTATCAGACACGAAGCGGCGATATCGATTATCCTGATCATCCTATTGAAGTTCGTGCAGTTCATGTAGTGTGCCTGAACGGAACCCTGAGCGACCAGGCACATCTCAAGGGACGCGCAGCCCATGGTCCTCACTCTGCTCGCATGCTGCTTCACGCGCTGCGTCTCGGGTGCCACGTCGACTCCGTCGAACATGATGAAGACCGCGTCGTCCCTGTTGTACTTGGACACGCCTATCCGATGGCCATTCAGCTCTGCTCCCCCACCTCTTCTGGCGAAGTAGGTGTCGCCCGATGAGAGGTTCCTCACGAGCGCGGAAGAGCAGTCAGACATGCTCTTGCTGCAGACTGCCAAAGACACCGAGAAGAACGGTATCCCGCGCGTGCAGTTCAGAGTACCGTCGATCGGGTCGACAACCAAGGTCAGCTTCGCGCCCCGGTCAATCGTGCCCGCCTCTTCGCTCAGCACGTTGAGCTTAATGTCTTCGCTGTCAAGGTACCCGAGGATCGCATCTTCGGCGAATTTATCTATCTTGGAGGTAGCGGAGCCGCTTGCCCCCTTGCCCACAAGGACATGCCCATCGAAGTCCTTCGGTAGCTCCTTGTAAGCGCTGTAGACCTCGTTCGCGATGCCTGTCAGTTCCGCTTTCACGCCAGAAGTATTGAGAGAGTGGGGTATATTACTTTCCCGAATGGGATGAAGAGCCCCCCGGCAGCGTGATGCCGAGGGATTTCACAAACCCGCGGGTACTCAGGTCGTTTTCATACTTCTCCCTGAGCCGCGCCGCCTGATCTAGCGGCATACCCGCATCTATCATGCCGTCGTAGAAGATCTGTGCGCTCTTCCGGAGGTCTCTGCGCATCCTCAGGTAGGCGAAGCCGGTCTTGATGACCAGCCCAGGCGCGGTCCACATGACGGTGGCCACTATCTTGGGCATGTTGGACGCTTGTTGATCAGTCGTCATCTAGCTTCTTCCTGATGCGTTCCTTGATGCGCTCCTCGACCATCTCGTCGATGTCGTCCTTGGTCTTCCCGTGCGAGAAGACCTGGCCGATCATGCTCCCGAGGCTGAAGCTCGACATGAATTTCTCGGTAAGCGCAAATGCTTCCTTCTGACCCATGCCTGATTCTACCATCTGCTTGTAGAACAGGGCGACTACCTCACCCATCTTCCGGGCGTTCTCGGGGTTGCTCAGCTGCTTGTTCACCGCATCGAGCAGCTTTGGTATCTCCGTCGATATTACGGACATGACCTCCTTCAGCTGCTCGACATCCATCTCGTGGTCATCGACCATCATTTGTTTCACCTGTGGTTGCTCTATGCGCCGTCCACGTAGATAAGCGAAGTGAGCAAAAGTGACCGACAGGCGCTCATTCTGATGTCTTGTTCTCGGGGTTCCCGCCCTTCGTTATTCCAAGTCCCAGCAGGTCGTACCACTTATCAATGTACTCCTGAGTGAGCCAGTACTCCTTGGACCGGGGGGAACCCCTGCCCTTCAGGACGCCTTTCTCTTCCAACAACTTGAGACGCTCACGAACGATCCTGCGCGAGGCTGTCCCTCGCATGTCCTTGAGTTTGTCCGTTATCTGCGATATGTTCTGCCCATCCCGCTCGAAAAGTACCTTGACTATGTCCCTCGAGATCGGGTCCTTGATTCCGGGGATCAGCAGGTCTGGAGATATGGCCCCGAACCGCTGGTACAGCCCAAGCATTTTGAAGTAGCTCGAGGAGATCTTCTGGAACCGCTCAATGTAGTCCAGGAGCTGCGAATAAGGAGCGGTCACCTTGGACATCGAGTTCTCCAAGGAGTCCATCTTCTCGGCTAGCTCCTTGATCTGTTTCTCCAGATCCTCATCGGCCACGGTCTAGCATCCGTGTATATCGTATAATTCTTTAGCCGGGACTCCGTTCGCCGGACGAATGAGCCGGTTGCTGTCTTTGACGGGAGATATCCCAGGGGTCTTCACCGACGGGGAGCATCTTCTCACGGTCAATGCCACTCCTGGAAAGACAGTCTACGGCGAGAGACTGATCTCGGTCGAAGGCGTCGAGTACCGGATCTGGAACCCAAGTCGCTCGAAGCTTGCTGCTTCGATCATGCTGGGCGGAAATGGCTTCGGGATGGATCAGAGTACTAAGGTCCTGTACCTCGGGGCCGCCTCTGGCACTACCGCGTCGCACATATCCGATATCGTGGTCAACGGGATGGTCCACTGCATCGAGATTTCCGAACGCTCCTTCCGTGATCTAGTCAAGGTGTGCGAGACGAGGAGGAACATGATCCCTATCCTCGAGGATGCCAACCGGCCGGAGGAGTACGCACACATGATCGAAGGGATCGAGCTCGTGTACCAGGATATCGCGCAGCGGAACCAAGTGGACATCTTCGTCCGGAACATGGCCGCTTTTGACGCGGGCCACGGAGTCCTGATGCTCAAGTCGAGGAGCATCAATGTGAACAGATCTCCGAAGGACATATTCTCTGAAGCAAGGCGTGCCCTAGTAGCGAAGAATCTTACGGTCAGAGCCGTCATCGACCTCGAACGCTATTCGAAGGATCATGCGTGCTTCATCGTGGAGGCCTGAGCTTGGAGAGATTCGCCTACGTCATTGCCTTTGATGGGGGCAAGTTCGTCATGGTCCGTCACAGAGATCGCTCGTGGGAGATGCCCGGAGGTCGACTCCTCCCGCATGAAACGCACGAGCAAGCAGCTGTCAGGGAATTCTTCGAGGAGACCGGGATGAGCATCGACATCATCGGCCAGCTGAGGATCGACCGGAAGGGTGGAAGGGTGTTCGTGGCGCTCGTAAACGGTCGGGTCGCGAGAGGTCCGTCAGAGCACAATATCAAGGAGGTCAAGGAGTTCGACTCCTTGCCTGGCCAACTCTCGTTCCCGCTTGTGGAGTACGAGACGATGCTGGCTCAGGCAAGAATCATCGTGGAAACCTTTAAAAGGGGGAAGAATATAGTCGCCCCTGCCTCGCCACAATAGGAAATCAGACGGAGTCAGATGGACAATGTCAAGGATGCATTCAAGCAGGAAGGGCTCGTCGGGGTCCAAGAAGCCGCTGTTGACAGAGAACCCTAAATGGGTGCAGTCATCTGCGGACGAAGTCAAGGACCTCGTAGCGAAGCTGTCAGGCGAGGGCATGTCGATGGCCAAGATAGGACTTGTTCTGAGGGACCAGCATGCGATACCAAATGTGCGGCTCGCGACTGGCAAGAGCGTCAAGGAGATCCTTACGGAGAAGAACATCAAGTCGGAGCTCCCCGAGGACTTGCAGGCGCTCATGAAGCGCGCGGTCTCGATGACCTCGCATGTCTCCAAGAACCCGAAGGACCTTCACAATCTCAGGGGCAGGCATCTGTTGGAATCCAAGATCAGGCGGCTAGTAAAGTACTACAAGCGAGAGGGCATCATACCGGAGTCCTGGAACTACGCTCTCGACACGGCCGCGCTGCAAGTAGAGTGATGATTCTATGAACGGGAGCATAGCCCTCCCGGACGAGTTCTCTGACAGCCTGAAGCACGCTGTCAAAGTCGTGAACTCAGCCAGCTTCCTCAGAGTCGTTTCGCACTATGACGCCGACGGGCTCGCGGCTGCAGCCATCGTCGTCGGAGCCCTTTCCCGCGGAAAGAAGCAGTTCCACCTGACTATCAGCAAGAGCCTGGACAAGGAGATCCTTGAGAGCCTCGCGAAGGAGGGGAACGAGGCGATCCTGTTCCTTGATATGGGTTCGGGCCAGATTGACGGGCTCGAGATCTTGGAGGCCAAGGTGGCCGCGCTCGACCACCACAAGCCGATCCGGAAGTCCAAGAAGATAGTCCAGGCCAATCCGCACTTCTTCGGGATGGACGGCATGACTGAGGCATGCGCATCGAGCGTTTCGTTCCTGATGGCGATCATGATGGACCCATGCAACTGGGACCTTTCTCCCATTGCGATAGCGGGCATCATTGGGGACAGGCAGCACATGGGCGGCATGAAATCCGTGAACCAGCAAATCCTGGACTACGCCCGGGAGAAGAGGTTCATTGAGGTCCAGAGGGGTCTCAACCTGAAGGGAACCACTATTGCGGACGCCATCGCAGACTCCGCAGATCCTTACTTCGTTGGCCTTTCGGGGCGGAAGGACAACGTGCTGGCATTCCTAGAGTCGATGAGGCTCAACCCGGACCACCCGATGGGCTCCCTGGACGATGTCCACAGGAGGAAGCTCACATCGATGCTCTCGCTCAGGCTGATGGGTCAGGGATGCAGGCCGGAGACTGTCGAGGAGCTAGTGAGCGATATACACTGGATTCCGTCGATGAATCTCACAGCCTTCGACCTCGCGGACCTTCTCAATGCCTGTGGACGGATGAACCACGAGGGCCTTGGGATCGCCATGTGCATGGGGGATACCGAAGCCCTTGCACGCGCGTCCGAGTTGAGGAGAGAGTACAACAACAAGTTGCTCAACAGGCTGACGGAGATAGAGACGGGCGGGGTCAGCCACAAGAACCACATTCAGTACTTCGAAGCCTCTGAGCCTTCACTGGCCGGAGCGCAATGCGGGCTCGCGATGCAGTACATACTTGATCAGTCGAAGCCTACGCTTGCACTATCCAGGGTCAAGGGGAGCGTCAAGGTTTCGAGCCGCGGGACGAAGTACCTTGTCTCAAAGGGCCTCGACCTCTCGGCCGCGCTGAAGAAGGCAGCCGAGAAGTTCGGAGGAATTGGCGGAGGCCACGCGGTCGCTGCGGGAGCTACCATCGACGAAGGCAAAGAGAAGGAGTTCCTGACGGCGGTCGACGAGACGGTTGGGCTCCAGCTCAGATAGGCTGTGGCCGATTAGGGGGAATGTTATTGAATCCCTGGCGCGTGTTCGGGGTCACGTGGTGGAACAGGTGTCGACGGACAACAAAGACGAGGAAGAGAGCCAGGAAGATATCAGGAACGACCTGTGGCTGAAGGAGAACTACATCGATCTCATCTCGGATTACCCCAACCAGTGGATCGCAGTTCTTGATCAGAAGGTTGTCTCCACTGGCAACTCGAAGAGGCAGGTTGAGAAGCAGGCCAAGGAGATAGCTGGCGACAGACAGTTCTCCCTGTACTTCATCGAGCCATCGGATATCATGCCTTAGAATGAGTCCTTCATCCAGGGCAGGTCTACCTCATCGGTCCTGAACCTCTGGCGCACAGCGCTGTCCTCGAGCTTGGTCCTGAGACCAGCACCATGCATCACGACTCCGGTCCACGCTATCATCGCCCCGTTGTCCACACACAATGAACCCGGAGGAACGAACATCTTGGCTCCTCGCTCCTCGGCCATGATCCGGACCATTTCCTGCAACCGCTTGTTCTGCACGACGCCTCCGCCCAGGAGCACCTCGTCCTTCTCGACATGTGCCATCGCCCTCTCAGTAACCTCGACGAGCATGGCGAAACAAGTCTCCTGGAGCGAGAAGCACAAATCCTGTAGTCTCCTGCCTTGCCTCCGCAGCTGAACTGCGGCCGTCAGGATTCCAGAGAATGCCACATCCATTCCCTTGACGCTGTAGGGTAGATCTATCAGCTCCTTCCCCTCCCTCGCCAGTCTCTCCAGGTGAGGGCCCGAAGGAAACGGCAGGCCAACTTCTCTGCCGAACTTGTCGATCATGTTGCCTATGCCGATGTCGAGCGTCTCACCGAAGACCCTGTACCTTCCACCGGAATGCGCGATGACCTGTGTGTTCCCTCCAGAGGCGTACAGGAGCGTCGGATCCTTGCAGCCCGTGATCTTCCGGCCAATCTCCAGGTGGGCGACGCAGTGGTTGACTCCGATCAGTTCGACCCCGAGCGTGAGTGCCAGCGAGCGAGCGGCTGTGGCGGCAGTCCTTAGGCAAGGCCCGAGACCAGGACCCTGTGAGAAAGCAACTAGCCCGATATCGTCGTACGAGATCCCCGCCTTCGCGATCGCCTCGTGCATGAGCGGTACGACGTTCTCCGCATGGTGATTGGCAGCCTCCCTTGGATGTATCCCTCCCTTGGAGCCGTCAATCATCTTCGACAGGTTGACCAGGACTCTGCAGTCCTGGTCGACTATCCCCACGCCTATTGTGTGCGCGGTCCCTTCGATGCCGAGGCAGATCATCACTTCCGAATCCCGAGGGTGATACAAAAAGGGTGTTACAGCCTGAAGGATCGGCTTATGAGAAAAACCGTAAGGGGTTTCGTTATTCACTGGAATTGCCTGTGCGTCCTGGTTACTTCTTTGGTTTCGTGATCGGCATGAGCCAGTCTTCCATCTCGCGTATCACGACGCCTCTCGTAGTTCCCGGCAACAGGAACTTGCTCTCCTCATCCATTAGCCTGTCCAAGATCTTGTCCTCTAAGTCGAAGAATGTATCGACATCCTTCCATCTCCGGAACTGCCAGATCCATGCGACATCGAACTTGGCTAAGGCCATCGTCGTGCCGTAAGCGCCCACTAGTTTCCACCCTGCCGGGGCTCTTTTTCTATATTCTGCCATGTTCTTCATTGACCAAGCTTTGTACTCCTTCTCTTTTCCCTCCTTTAGTTTCGCTGTCCAGATGTATAACATCTGTCTTCCTCCATCAACCTCGGACCCACATCCGAGGCTGCATTACTAGCGCCCGATGTTCTATAAGGTACTTTTCCGCCGGAACATCGGCATGCGCCGAGCTAGGGTTCTTAGCTATGGAAAGACACATGACGGAAGGGGTTTCGGGTGCGCGATCACAGGACGATCTGCATGTACCTGCCGACTTTCTGAGCTATCGCGGTATCGTACGCGATCTTCGCAGTTAGGGCATCTTGGATGGCCAGGCCTGTCGAACAGAATACTGTTGTCTGCTCGTCGTTCTCCCTGCCAGGCTTCAGTCCGGCGACGATCTGCCCAATCTCCGCGTTGACATCGTCCCTCGTAAGCTCGCCCTTCGCGAGCGGAACATTGATCTCGCCGGAGTGCGAGGCCTGTTCCCAGTCGTCGATAATTAGTCGCGCCCGCTTCAGGATCATCGGGTCCATCTCTTGCTTGCCAGGGGCGTCCGCGCCTATGCAGTTGATGTGCGTGCCGGCTTTCACCCACTCGTCCTTCACGATTGGTGCTCTGGACGCTGTCGCCGTGACGACAATGTCGGCATCCACGACGCAGTCCTTCGGGTCGCTGACCGCTTTGAACTTGCCGACCTGCTCCTTGTACTTCCTCCTGAACTCCCTTACGAGCGCCTTGCTCTTCTCGGGGTAAAGGTCATTCACTCTGACCTCATCAAAGTGGCCGTACTGAGTGATCAGGGCTAGCATCTGGGTCCTGGCCTGGTTCCCAGCTCCTATGATGCCCAGAATCTTCGGATCCGGTCTCGCGAGATACTTCGATGCAATTCCGCTCGCAGCACCGGTCCTCATGTCTGTTATGTGGGTCGCATCCATGAACGCTAGGGGAGCGCCCGTGTGCGGGTTCACGAGGACGAGGACCGCCATGACTGTCCTCATCCCGAAGTTTTTCGCGTTATCCGGGTGCACGTTCACGATCTTCACCGCGGAAACGTCCATGTCCTCGACGTAGGAGGGCATCGTTCTGAGGTCGCCGTTGAACTTCTCATAGAAAAGGTACACCTTCGCAGGCATCTGCACCTTTCCGAGCCCCTTATGCCTAAAGGCGTTCTCGACCGCGCCGAGCACGTCCTTCATATCCAGGAGCTTCTTGACCTGCTTCCCCGTCAGGAGCAAGGTCTTCACCGAAGCGTGTTGTGTCGACATCGGTAATACAACTCCGGTAAGTCGCTATCTGCTATCGCAATATAAGCGTATTCGACCTAATTGATAACTTGATTTCTCTGAATTGCCAAGCCAGAGAGGACCAAAAGCGTCACGGTTGGTTGGACAGATAGCAGCAGTTCCTCTGGAAAAGCGATTTCAGACTCGGAGATCCCACGCATAAAACGCCCTACTCGACGATCTTGGAGGCCACTTGCTTGGAACTCATGCGCCATTTGTCCAGCCTGTTCATGACTTCCATGATCCCCAGTCGATCATCGCGGTACTCGATTAGGGCTACTATGACTTCGTTAGGAACGTCGCCGGTTATCTCAACCTTTGGCTGACTGAAGGTGCTATTGGCCAAGTCGACCTAGAGGCCAGACGGTGTTCAAACGAGGCCTCCAAGGTGCACGTCGCGCAACTCAGTGTCCGCACAGAATGGACACAAATAGGGTCCCTGTGTGCAATGAAAGACCGGAACTCGGATGAACAAACCGCGGCCAGATTGCGTTCTCAGTCTCATGAAGAGTGAGACTGTCTGAGGGGTCCAAGTCGAGCCCAAATGGAATCTTCATATCGAGAGACAGCACTACCGACTCCGGGTAGAATTCCCCCGTCGAATACTCTTTGAAGGGGTCTTCAGAGATGCATTCAGATGAGGTGAGTGAGGAGGAATTGGATTCGAAGGGTGGTTGTGATGCATGAACAGATGTTCTCAGGAGTGAGGAGGGGGCGAACGCGCAAGGTCGCCTTCTCGATGCTGGCAGCTAGCTTAATGGTTATTACGATCTTCCAGGTCTGTGTAGGTACGACCGAGGGGGCTAAGGAAGGATCTGGTTCCGAGTCGCTAGGCAATTGGCCTACCGAGGACGAGCCCAATGTGAATCTAGCCCCTGTACTTACTCCAATCACTGAAGAGGTGGGTGGGGGATCCGTTGAGAATCACCTTACTGGCGTTCCACTCGCAACTCCCTCCGGAGTCGACTCGAATCTGGCATGCAGGATGATCAGGGGTCAGTCCAGCATCAGCTGGGTGACTTCTTTCGGAACATATGTGGTCAACGTCTCAAACCCCGCGAAGTTCTCGCTGCTTTCCGCAAAAGGAGAATTGCTCATTGCTGAATCGTACTTCGCACTAAACGTTTCTGGCGCAGCGACTAGGCCAGTCTTCGCATCCATTGAAAATGCGTTTGATGGCGGGCTTGTGGTCAGTTACGCTCTAGAGCGAGATGGGAATGTGTTGGATCTCAAAGGCCAAATGCGACTGTTGATAGACTTCTCTCCGTCGCGGCCTCCTAAGTTGACTGCAGAAGTGTCCGATGTCAACGGCACGACTGATGACTGGAATGTATTCTGGCACATTGCGCCGACAGCAGGATTCAACCTGATCGACTCCGAGAGTTCCAAAAGTGTGAGCGCCCTACAATACTCTACGGGGAGAATCGCTCGGGTGACCGATTTGGAGATCAACCTGACGTGTGGTCCTGGATCAACACCGGTCAATATTGACTGGTCCGACGCTGGTGAGGGGCGGTTCTCCTTGGTCTCGGATGCCGCTGTTTATGCGAATGCTGCTTACTCGGTGAAGATAGATTTCGGAGCGGGGAGGAGGGAAATTGACCCCACCATAGTGGATTCCTCCATGGTGCAGGGAATGACCGCGATGAGTTACCAGAGAAAGGCCTTCAGATATAATGGATATTCCTGGATGTTCTACAGCAATGGCGCGGAAATCCATTATCGGTCAGCTACTCTCGAAGGAGGTCTTTCTGATGCGGAGATGATTCTCGACTGTACTCCGATTTATCCTGGTATTGGATTTGATGTCGCTCAACTAGGGAGCAAAGTTGTCGTCGCCTGGGTCAGTCCGCCTATGGGGTACTACGTTCACCCAATCACGTTTGCTGAGATAGGCCACATCGATGGCGACTCCATCACATGGACTGGCCCGATCTTGGTCACATCTAGCGCATTCGTTTCAGCGGTTTCAGTCACGATCGGAACAGACGGGACGTGCTGGGTGGCATGTAGCGATACTCTGGATTCGCCGAGCCACGACTATCCAATAATATCAGTCTACAAAGAGACAATCATCGGGGAACAGCTGAGCTTCCAGTGGGAGAATTGGTCACAGCCAATCGTGGTCGACGCAACTAGGAATTGGTTCATCCTCCTTCCACTGCCGGATGCGAACATCGCGATTCTCGAGACAACGTGGTCGGGCAACCCTTCCTACGACTCAACGGTCAGAACAAGATGCAGAATTGGGGGCTTCTGGTATGACAAAGGGACTGCTTCCCCAGGAGCCAGCGGACTAGAGCCCGGAGATAAGTCAGACGCCTTCTCGGCGGTTGCGGACTCAAACGGCACGATTCACATTGCGTTCAGGAACTGGTACAACTCTCTTGCTTATGCATATCGCACGCTGGATACCCCTTGGACCGCGTGTGAGATCGACATGGCCTGTACCTATCCCTCGATATCTTTGGATGCGAATTCCCAGCTAAACATCTACTTTGTCTGCTACGATAGCGGGTGGAATATCTTCAATACTCGAAAGCCAGCCTCGATTGCTTTCACCGAATGGTCGGAGCCCACCAGCTGGTACGGATCTTTCAACGATATCACGAATTTGGTGACATGGTCTCATCCGGTTGGGTATCAGTTGGTACTGTGGGAAGAGGAGGACATCGGACCAACGGTGAAGGTGATGTACTCCATTGAGCCGGTTCCATATGGGTCCGGTGGAACTGGCAGGAGTTCATGGGATCGCGAAGGCATATCTCCGTACGGGACTTACTTTTCATCGATTGACAACTTCATCTCACCTGGGTCGGGCCTACTGACCCAGAGGCTGGAACTCGTGTCGGTTCCAGGGCGTGCAGGAGTTGATCTCAGCTTGTCATTGATCTACATTCAGCCGAAGTATATGCGTCCGAACGGATTGCCGTTCGATCTAAAGAAGTTCCCTGCGTGCCCACTAGGATGGGGAGCCTGGGGGCTCGATCTTCCGTGGCTCAATCTGGACTATGTTTCCTTGCCTGGCGGTCTTAGGTTCGTGATCCAGTGGGGAAACAACGGCCATCCCAATGAGTTCGAGAATCACGACCTGATTCACTTCATCCTCCGAAGGAATGTGAGTGGCCCCACTACAATGTACCTCCTTACCACATCTTCTGGAGTAGTCTATGAATTCACCGGAGAGTTCAGACTAGTTCGACAAGCCGATATGCACGTGAATGCAGACGGTACTGTTGGACGTACCAACCTGACATTTGAGTACAATCCCGGGACGGGGCTTCTTGAGTATGTAAGACAGACTGTTGTGGGATTGGACAGATCTCTGCAGTTGATATACGAGAACTCCCGGCTGTCCGCGGTCGTCCAGCCAGATGGTAAGGTTCATTCGTTGTTCTATGTGCTCTCGGGTGCAAGCTATGTGCTGAAGTCAATTATGGATCCTATGAACCGCGTCACCTGGTTTGACTACAGGTTTACAAATGGCGATTTCGGATTTCCCTTGCTCATGAGAGTGGGTTTCCCGTCATGGTCGAAAACAACTCTTACTTATTCCGTTTTGGAGTTCGAGGACTTCTCCCAATGGTTTGTGACATCAGAGTCGTTACGACACGTTCTGACGAACGAGCTGATACGACAGGTCGATTATGATTATATCACAGTGGACGGGGCGGTGGCCTTTGCTAGTCTAGCCCAACGGGACGAGAGTGGCGCAATTCGAACCATAGATGAAATCACCTTCAGATCTGAGTTGCAGTGTACTCGAGAGACCAAGAAGGCGGCCAATGGCACCCAGCTCTCAAGAGTCGACAGTTGGTATGATTCCTACGGTCAGCCTATACGCCGCGACATCTACAGGGGTGCCGCCGAAGAGATATCGAGCTCCGAGTTCGTTGGCTATGATGACTGGGGAAACGTCATCTTCACGAGGGATGGCCTGGGCTCTGAATCATACTTCTCCTACTCCAACACTGATTCCAGCAACTCCTTCCAAGGAGGAGGCGTGCTGGAGCGAACCAGCTCCGGGAAGATATTCTACGGTACCTTCGATGAATGGAACCTTTCTGGTTGGGTCAGCGAAATCCCGCAAGGCTTGTTCTTCTTCGACAGCTACACTGAAGACAGGTCTGATGCGCCGGCATTGGGCATCCTCGCTTACTCGAGCTCCGAGGCAGGGGCTTCCCACGAATTCCCGAGTCAGAGCGATGATTTCGTGGTGCAAGTGTCCGTTCACTGTACTCTCAATGGTATGGTCGAGTTGTCCGGTCCTACAGGGTCCCGAGTTCTGGTTAGACTGCTTGCACAGCCTCTGGACGGATACCAGCCGGGATTCTATCGCTACGATGGTCAGTCTGGATGGCAGCGCTTGGGTGATTTGACCCCTTCTCCTGATAGATGGTACGATCTTGGCCTCTCAATTGTCTTCGGGGAATGGGATTGGGTTTCCTACCACATTGACGGGGAGTGTGTAGATGCCAAACTGATGGCTGGGGAAGGCAGCATCAACCAACTGACGCTACACGACGACGGCCGGGGACTTGGCAGCAGTTCCTTTGACAACATCAGGATATACACAAGCATGACCGTATCGGTTTCAGACAGTTCCGGGTTCCTGCTCGAGCTCCATGGCGAAGATGGGGCCATTCTTAGCCAGGCGAAGGAAGGAGTTCTCATCGTTCCTTCGATTGATGAGAGGTTCCCTCCGGGGTTCATCGAGGTGTATCAAGTGGGCAACTACTCGTTCCGGATCCCGGTGATGGATATTTGGGGGGGAGATACTTATGCTCTCAGAGTGGGCGTTCGCGAATCGGCCCTACCGAAGACTCAGTTCGGGTTCTGCGATCAATGGGACCATTTGCCTGATGACGAATATGCAAAGAATCCTATTGACTATGTAGCTGGCTATACTGGCGAAGGCGTATGGGTTGATGACGCACCCGGTTCCGCATCGGGTTCCAAGTACCACATTAGCCCGTATTGTGACGCAGTGCACTTCCACGGTTACGGCCCGCCGAGCAGCACTATGCGCATTGATGGCAACGAGTCCTTCATCCAATACGTCGAGCTGACAGAGGGAAGACTTCCCTCTGAGATCATGGTCCAGATGTTCTTCAATTCAAACTGGCATCGCGTTTATTGGGGCGGGTTCCTGTCAAACGGCAACTACCACAACGTCATCGAACCCAGGAACACCTTCCCCGAAATCGCCTATCCAGTCACAAATGTGAGTATAGGCGATGTTCCGAAGATCACAGGCAGATGGCTCCAACTGACAGTGAGAGCGACGGATCTAGGGATTAGTCCTGATACCTCGTACGTCAACGTTGGCGGAATAATATGGGGACTATGGGGCGGAGAAGCCAAATGGGATTTCACTTCATCCGGCCCTCAAGGTGTCTATGTCAATGGGTTATCCCCCGCTCAGACGGTCCAACTGGAGTTGGAAGATGGCACTGTTGTCACGGGATCGCTTCAGCCACTTCGCCCGCGGGATTTCGGTATCCTGTGCTACCCGGGTACAGGGAGATTCCGTGTGTTCGAATCTGGCAGAATGATATACGAGAGCCCGTGGATTGAAGAGATATTCAACATGGACCAGTTCACATTCTACACTCCGAGATTCTATGCGAATTCGCTGAACTCAGATGCTCACGGCGTCCTGATAGGGTCGTTTGCATATCAGAACGCATCGAAGAAGGTGGCTAGCGAGACCTACTATCTGCTCGACGAAGATGGAGATCTGGCAGCCTCCAAATCAAGGCTCGATTCGAGATGGGTGAGCTCGTACTTCGGGCATGATGCTTTCGGAAATCAGATATGGCAGATCGACGCCAGTGGCAGGAGAACAGCGATTGACTATTCGCCCGTTGATGGGTACACATACCCAATCGCTTCGTATCCCACGGGATTGGTTGACGTACTCAAATCCTCAGATCCATGGAACTCCGTTGTCGTCAAAGGCAATCCACAGATAACGATTGAATCGGGGTTCTCTTCGTCCGTATTCACCACGCCGGACATTTCAGCACGGTTATCATTCCATGGAAGCTCTGGGGGGTTCGACGACTGGGGTGAAGCGCGACTGTGGAAGGACTACCAGATGACTCGCCCCGTAAAGGCCATTTCGGTTCTGACAAACCTCGCTGACTATTGGCACAACGGGGGCGTCAGAGACAAGATGGAAGCCGGACTAAGGATGAGGTTGTTTGACCTCAGCGGTTCCAACTACGCGACCTACACATATTGGCTAGCCTGTTGGTCAGGCAACACGGACAACAGGACTGACATGAATCAGACGACGAAGAACTTGTGGGTACCACCTCCCGAATTCGGTGTGTGGAAACCTTACACAATGTACCCCGATGCTGACTTCGGCGGTATTCAGTGGACCTCATGCAGGAACATTACTTTCGAGATCTATGTGAAGGTTCAAGGTGCATACTGGGACACTTTTGAGATGTTCTTCGACGATTTCTGTGTCAATGACGTTTCGACAAACCCCAAGACTCTGAATGATTTCTGGGAGAGCAATGGAACGCTCCGGTCGGTGACCGACTCTCTGGGGAGAGTAAGTCTCTACGGATACGACCCGTTGGGCAGGATCTCGAAACTGACAGCACCAGACGGCAGCTCTCAGATCGTATGCTATGATGACGCGATGAACACCGTAACGCTATTCGATCAGATGTCTCACAAGACTGTCAGGAAGTACGATTCCATTGGCCGTCTAGTGAAGGTAGAACGCTGGGGAGGACTTGGAAGCAATTACTCGTATGTCATGTATGGAAACAGCTGGCAGGACCAGATCTTGTACGTGCGCGACGAGCGAGGCCACGTCACTTCGTTCGAATATGATTTGCTTGGCCGCCCAACAAAGGTCATCAACCCTGACGCCAGTTTCGCCACGATCTACTATGACGACTTGAACATTACAGTCACCCGTGTTGATGAACTCGGTCACAAGTCTGTTGAGATGTTCGATGCAATAGGCCAGTTGAATGCGACACGGGAATTCTACGGGCCTGGACCCACGGAGTACTACGAGACGTTGGTGACATACGATAGCACTGGCAACCTGATTACGGTCAGAGACGCAAAGGGACAGGTCACAGGAATGACCTATGACAGACTGAATCGACTGAACAAAACCGTATATCCTGACTCCCTGTTCGAGTCCGCCCTCTATGATGACGCTGGGAGGACCATTACGAAGACGGACAGAGCTGGAAATGTCACCAGGTCAGCATATGATGCTGTGGGAAACATGGTGAAGATCGTTTCCCCGTCGGAGTCTATTGCGCTTGCATACGATGACGAGGGGCAACTCCTCGTTTCTCAGAACTTACTCGGCAACATAGCCTATTGCTACGATGTCTGCGGTCGAGTCGTGCGACTGACTGAGGTGATCTCAGGGACGAGCTATGTATCGCAGTTCGGCTACGATCCTGACGGGAAGTCGACTTGGATACGTTATGCAAATGGTGCGAACATCTCCTACTACTATGACTCCCTGGACAGGGTCACCTCAGTGACAAGGACATACCCCACCGTCATTACTCTGCTCACTTATGACGAGTACAATCTCGATGATACCATCAAGCAGGAGACGAGCGGGAACGGTTTTGTGACCAAATATGCCTACAAGAACCGCGATTGGCTCTGGGCTAAGGAGACGACACATGATTCCGTGATCAAACTGAATCTCTCTCATGTCTACGACAAAGTTGGCAACCTGAAATATTACAATCACACGGTCGACATTGGAGGCTCGTTGAAACTCTACAAAGAGAACTACAGCTACGACGCCCTTGACCGCATGACTTATGCAAGAGGTCCGTGGGGCAATAGAGATGCTTTCGTACCAATCTCGTTCACATACGATCAGGTCGGCAACAGGCTCACGAAGAAAGAAAACACTGTCACGACTACCTACGCATACGGTAGTGGTCAGTACAACAGGCTGACGAGCGACTCGAGCTGGAGCTACTCATACGACAAGATAGGGAACCAATGGTGGAAGACTCAGTCGAACACGAAGTACAAGTACGAGTTCGACTCCCAGAACCAGCTCACCACGGCGTTCAAGTGGACGAACAAGGGTGGCTGGTCTACGCTTGGCCAGTACTACTACGATGCGAACGGCGCCAGGGCGCGAATGGTAGAGGGGTCCGCCACGACCGACTACGTGTACTTAGGCCACGACCCGATCTGCGAAAGGAAGGGCAGCCAGTACACCGACTATGTCTATGTGAACGGCGAGCTGAAGCTCAAGCTCGTTGGGAGCACCGGAGCTAATGTCCATTACTACTACGGTGACCGCCTCGGAGGCACCAGGGCAGTGTACAACGGCACCGCCCTCACCTTCAGCGTCAAGATGTACAAGCCCTTCGGCGCTCCCGTCATCGGCTTCGCGGGCACTGAGAGCGTCAGATTCGCCCAGGAGATGCAGGACTACGGCTCCACTGGCTTGTACCACGTGTTTGCGAGGCAGATGGACCCGGAGCTCGGTCGGTTCGTGTCGATGGATCCCGAGCTCGGGTCCTTGAGCGCCCCGCAGACTCAGAACAGGTATCCGTATTGCATCAACAACCCTCTGAAGTATGTCGACCCGACCGGCCTCGCCGCTTCCGGTCCGATGATTTCGGCTCCCTATGATTACCTGGATTTCGACGAGTTCATGTACTACTTGGGCTTCATTCCGGTACTAGACGTCATCTCCGACCTCTATTTCTTCGGCAAGGCCGCCTATTACGGCGACTGGGAGACGGCCGCTTTCTACGGCGGCTGCGCGCTGTTGCCCTTTGTTGGCAGCTCATATGTGAAGACCGGGGCGAAGGCGGTCGGGAAGACCTTCGGGCTGAAGTGGGTCGACGACCTGACGACCATCGGGAAGCGCGCGCCGACTGGGCAGGCTGTTCGCGATGCTGACAATGTGGGTCATCTTGGGAGGAGCGAGATAATGCCATACGGAGAGCTCAAGAAGGTCTCGCTTCCGCGAGGAATGGAAAGACACAAGCTGTTGGAATGGCGAGTCGCACAGCACCTAGGATTCAAGAACATGAACGACGTACCCGCAGTCGCTCTGCTGCATGGGGACCATAACACGATCACTCAGATGCTGAGGAGCCGGTTGGCATATGGATCTGATTACACGGATGAAGTCATTCAATCCCAGCTTAGGGGCATCTATATGGATGTCTACGGCGGAGGTTCTGAGTGGTTCAGAACCATAGCTCGTTATCTTCCGTAGGGGGTCATCTATGAGAATCAAAGCGAAGCTCGTGTTCCGTCCCGAAACCCTCGATAGGCTTCGGACGGTTTTCGACAATCTGGGGATTGAGATTGAGGAGAAGATTGATGGAATTGCTTTTCTGTTCATTGATGACGAGAGATACGCTCGCCTGAAGGATGAGCTATCAAGAATGGGAATCAAACCTTTCGAATTGAGAGAAAAGGTGTTCTCGGAGAAGGAGCTCAATAGCGCCGAATTCCTCTACATGGGGCCGGCGGGTTACTGGGGATATCCGCAACCAGAAGAGAGGATGGAAGACTGGCAGAGAGCATCCTATGACCTGAGCACTGCTTGTCCACTCTGCGGATTCGGTGCAGTCCAGAACATACCCTATCTCGTGAAGAGAGAGCCAAAATTCGGCAGGAACGACATCCTAGCCCTGAACTGGACCTATGAGTTCCTCGTGACTGAGCGTCTGAGGAGGCTCATTGAGGATGCTAGCCTAACCGGTGTGGAGTTCTGGCCCTTACTTCGGTACAAGAGGAAGGAACTAATTCAAGGGTACTACCAGCTCTTTGTGACCAACCGACTCCCTCCGATGTCTCCAAACACGGAGATTGTGGACCTTAAGCTGCCAGAGGCGGGTCCGAAGCGGTGCTCCTGCGGAAGATTCGGCCGAAACCGGGCTTTGGATTCCGTCTATGGTGTCGCTGTTCCGATTAGGTATAAGAGAGGATCTCTGAAGGATGCGAAGGATTTCAACCTGACCTCAGAATGGCTCGGTCTGTATGATGCTCGTCCGAAAAGAATCGTGAGTCACAGAGTGTATCAGCTGTTCTCGGCGCACAGCATCAAGCGGGTCACATTCGAGCCGGTGATTGTGGAAGATTGATGATGGATCCTTGTCAGCAATTCCTGTGCATGCCTTCGCCACTCCACGCCACAGCCATGACATTGATTGTGTCCTGACCCCCGAGCATACCTCAAACAAAGAACAGACACCCGGACCTTGCGAACATGACCAAAAGGCTTACAGACTGGTGATGGTTGCGGTGCGTCGCACTGGCGACGCCAGGTCTAGAAGCACGGGGCGACGAAGTCAGCATTCTCCGTGGCCAAGTACAAGCAGTTCGGGACGGGACGCCCGTAGCCGCCTCTGGCACGGAGATGTTCGAGCATGCGGGCGAGATGCTCGTTGGCGCGGCCAGCTCGTCTCCTGGCCTTTACTACGTCTTCGTCCGGCACATGGATCCCGAGCTCGGCTCCCTGAGCGCCCCGCAGACCCAGAACAGGTACCCGTACTGCATCAACAATCCGCTGAGCTATGTCGACCCGACCGGGACGATCCTCGAGACTCTCTTCGACGCCGGGTGCATACTATGGGACATCAAGGAGCTCTGGGACCACCCGACCTGGGAGAACGCGGGCTGGCTTCTTGTCGACATCGGCTGCGCTGCAGTGCCTTTCCTCCCCGCTATCGGCGGGGTGGCCAGGCTCGTCAAGGGCGCCGACAAGGTCGCGGACATCTGGAGGCCGGCAGACAAGGCCTTCGAGGGTGGGAGAGCGATTGAGCGGACAGACGATATCTCCGGATTCTTCAGGCAGATGGATGAGGCCTGTCGATATCCTGACGACTATCGAATCTTCAGAGCGAACCTTGCGAAGATCACAGGTCTGAGCTTCGACAAGTCGATGCAGGCACATCATGCGTTCCCTGTGACGTTCAGAGATCTACTCTGGGATAAGTGGGGCATTGATGTCTGGAATCCGAGATACGGTTCGTGGGTTGACGCAGTTGCACACGGACACTGGAGCTACAGCTACAACTTGAAATGGGAGAGATTCATTCATAGCCCAGGAGTGAAATCCATAGATGACGTATTCGATTTCGCAAGGAAGCTAGGAGGCATGCCTGAATATGGTTTCAAAGTCCTTTTCTGATCCCGGAAGGCAAGGTCGGCGATACTACTCGCTTCATCCATCATATGCCACGAGATACTACTGGGGACAGGTGAACGGTCTCCTTTCGCCGGAGGGGCTGGTCGATTTGGGATTGCGGCGTTTGGATGAGCTAAGGGCTCCGATGGTCATGGACGTTGACACCGGAACTGTCGCCGCGGATTTCATTTGGAACGGATACCTCTATCCAGTTGTTTCGAAGAAAGTCGTCGAGATTCTCGGGAGCAAGCGTCTCACTGGCTGGTCAACGTACCATGTAAAGGTAGTGTTGGCGGGGAAGGAGATTGCCGGGTATCATGGTTTGGCTATCACAGGGCGAGGCGGATTGAACGATCCAAAGGCGTACGCCTCAGGAGTCATCAAAGGAACCAGAATCCTGAATACGCGGGGTCTCTTGCCTACGGATTGGGACGGCAGCGATCTATTCACGCTAGATGATGCGCCAAGAATCGCTCTGACGACCGAACGAGTGAGGGCTGCGTTCAGGGAAGCGAAAGTCATGAACTGCAAGTTCGAGCCCTCGGAGGACTTCGAATTCGGCTTGTAGAGTAGCTCTAGCCGGGTCGCGACGGGCATTGTAGATTCCCTTATCTTCTGCTGAGTTGTGAGCGAATCCCATAGGAATAGCAAGGAACCAGTCTTTGACGGGATTCGGCTGGTTCGTATCTAGAGACCGCTTTTGTATCGGCTGCATCATCTGGGACATCAAGGAGCTGTGGGACCACCCGACCTGGGCGAACGCGGGCTGGCTCGCAGCAGATATCGGTTGCGCCATACTGCCATTCGTGCCGGCTGTCGGCGGGGTGGCCAGGCTCGTCAAGGGCGCTGACAAGGTCGCGGACATCTGGAGGCCGGCAGACAAGGCCTTCGAGGGTGGGAGGGCGATCGAGCGGACAGCGGACTTCGCGGACTTCTCTAAGTTCTCGGGTAGAACTGGCCAATGGGATGGCGTCATATCCATCAGCCGAGCCGACTTCGAGGATCTATACATGGCTGGGAGATGGGGCAATACGCCAAAATCCCTTGCCGGGGGCAAGTACGCACACGATCTGATATATGGTCTAGCCCCTGAGGGATATCAAATCGAGAAGTATCTCGGCAAAGGGTCAAGGCTTGATATGCTCAAGCAAGGACATATCATCGAGATAAAGCCTTACCATGAGGGGGTGAACCCTGTCACGCATTGCTTCGGCCAGATCAGCAAATACCAGTTGGCCCACTATTCAGAATTCCATCGTTTCGCTGACAGAATCTCGTTTATCGGCTATGTATGGGTTTGAACATGAATGTATCTGAGATGAATTCCAAAAACATCTACTTCGTGGGCAGTTATAGCGCATTTCAATTCAATGATGACTTCGAGAAATGGGCGAAGTTGCTCCAGGGCTTTATCGATTTAGAGGGAACCGATTCGTTCGTCGAAGGGAAGGTACACCTTAAGGAGACAGATCGCTGGAAGAGAATCACCCGGTTCGACGGCGCAACTCTGTCCAAATGGATGAGAGAGTTCGAAGAGGGCAAACTTGGCGATATTCATTTGTACTCAATCAGTGAGAAACCTGATTGGAAGCGATGGCTGGCCGAAGGGACCAACATACTCTTGTTCACCGCACCTGCTGTGCGCACGAAGGGGAACCCCATCATTGCCGATCATTTTGGGCGCGGGGGTTGTATCACAGTGACATATCCAGTAAGTAGATTCAGGATAGGGGAGAAAAGTGGATTTCAGGAACGTCTCATAGACCTCGTGAAGAGGCAGTTTGTCAACCTGAGACTGAGCTGGTCGTTCGTCCATCTTGGGGCACAGCCTGTCATGCCCTTCAGCGTCGGAAGTGACCACGTATTCGAGCAATCCAAGGATGCCTTCCCCTTCACTTCCTTTGACTATGATATCAAAGTCTACATCATCGATTTCTTCAAGGAATATGCAAAAGGAGTCTTCTGGACCAACTTCCTCAATCCAGTCCACGTCGAAAGGCTGGGAGGAGTCGATGCTATCAAGAAGGCAGAACCTTGTTCCGTGATAGAGGAACTTGAAGGGGGCGGCGTGCTACTTCAGGTTGATGATTCCCCTCTGCCTAGGGACTTCAAAGAGGCTGCGGTCAAGTACCAGAGGCTGCGGTCCTTCCTTCGCCCGATTCTCTTGGAGACCGGTGAGGAGTTTGGCGATGTGCAGAGGAAGATGTTAGGTCTCAGTCACGAAGAATACTCGCAAAGCTGTGAGGAGGCCGCGAAGAACAAGGCATTAAGGAAGATTCTCAAATCTGGATGACGATACTCAACGCTAGCGCCTCAACCATGCTATGTGAATCTCGGTTGGTCGTGGGATGGACTAGTTATTCCTTCTCAAGATCATTCGGTCTTCGAAACGGGGATTCATCGGAGTGGCTCTACCCAAATGTGTTGGATGCGACGTGTTTGGGCTCGCACTTGCGCCATGCCGTTATTACACGCGACGCGTGCGCGGACATGAAACCATAATTGGGACAATCAGCCTAGGGCGTCCGAACTCCCGCTACAATTCAACAGGAACGCGTCGTCGCGCAGAGTGGTTTCGAGCGAGAGCAAAGGGTTTGTGGGACAGGCGGTGGGGGTGAGCGTTTGGAGCACTGGCCAATCTTACTGCGCGCGATCTCGCGAGGGTAAAGCGATTTAAGCTCAAAGAGACATAAGTCAGCGAACATCCCCCCACGGAGTTGGAGGAATACACATACCTTTAGAACGGACACTCGCAGCCAGCTCCCAGAGCGACATGAAGGCAGTCTTCGATGTGCTCAAGGCCAATATCGGCAAGATTGTCGACCTGTGGGCACTCAGCACTGCAAAATCATCCTATCTGAGAGGTTCGGATCTCAGCACATCGGAGCAGGTCCGCACTGACCGGATGATGGCGTTCATCGGTGCCTTGATCATGCGCTCGGAGAACCCGACTGAGAGGCGCTCACAGGAAGTCCTCAAGAGCGCAATCAGGGCGGAGCACGGGGGACAGCTCAACTTCGCGGCGATCATCAAGCGACAGACACTCCTCAGGGAAGCTATGCTAAGCGTCGTGGAGCACGACCTTCCGCAGATGAACAAGACCACAGCGAAGCTCGCCCTTGATTCTATGATCGATCGGAGCATCGAGGGGACCCTCGTTCTCATGGAGCAGTACGTGGACATGCGTTCATCTCTTTCCCTGTGCATGCCTGGCGCGCCGGACTCGAAGTACTCTTTTGATCAGGCACTCGCGAGGTTCTGCAAGAGCGTCCTCGACTACTTCGATGCGGATTTCGTTGCCATCTTCAAGTATTCATCGGATTCGAAGGAGCTTACGTGCTTGTCAAGCTCCTCGAAGAGCATCACGCTTGCCAAGGATTCTACATTCCAGCTGGACGCTGTTCCTCTTGCGGCGGAGACGATTTCGTCGATGAGGACATCGTTCGCATCCGAAGAGCCCGCTCAGCTCAAGAGAAAGGGGCAGACGAAGCTGTCATTCACTCACACCGTCGTTGGGCCCATTATCTACGACAACGTGATCGACGGGCTGTTCGTGGTGGGGGACAGCTCAAGAATAGTGCCGCTCACACCTGTCGAGATAGACGTCGTCGAGGGACTGGCTGTCCATGTCGCCTGGGTGCTCGAGAGCTCCAGGATGTTCCAACAGATGCAGGTGAGGTCGAGGGCACAGAAGGTGCTCATCGAGACAGCCGCCGCTGTTCAACAGGAGATCGAGTCCGAGGAGATATACAGGATAATTGCCACCAGGGTTGCGGAACTCGTCCCGTGTGACGAGCTCGCGCTGTACGTCTTCGATTGGCCGAAGCGGACATGCAGTCCTGTATTCGCATCAGGTCACTACGCGAGCGAGATAATGTCTGACAGGGATTTCCCCGCGGACACCGGCATAGTTGGATACATAGGTAGGACGAGGAAACCCGAGATAATCATGGATTCCGAAGCCGACCCGAGAGCGGAGTACATACCAGGCACCCCTCAGACTCACACACGGATGCTGGCCGTGCCGATCGTCGGAAAGAAAGAGACGATCGGCGTGATCGAGCTCATGAGGTATCCGCCGGTGAGCTTCTCGCAGGAGGATTTGGAGATCGCGACCTTGTTTGCGAACCACGCTGCTGTCGCGCTTGAGAACGCCAGACTGGTGAAAGAGATCACAGATGAGAGGGACCAGGTCGAGATGCACATGGATCTCCTCACGCACGACATCGCGAACTACGCCACCCCCATAACCGCCTATTTCGAGTCGATACGATCGAAGAAGGACCTCGACCCAGTCGTGGCGTCGATGGCCGACAAGACCGCTCGCCAGGTCGAGAACATGATGCGCCTGATCGAGATGGTCAGGGTCCTGTCCAGGCTGAGGGAGGGCCCGCCCAAGTCGTTCAGGAGCATGGACTTGCGGAAAGCCATCGACTCCGCCATACTTGAGGTCACAGATAGGTCGCATGTCAGAGGAATGAACTTCGAGGTCAACCTCCAGCCCGAGCAGGTCATGCTCGTGAAGGCGGACGAGTTGCTCAAGGAGATATTCGTGAACCTGTTCTATAGCACCGGCCTCAACGAGACCAAGCAGAAGAATCTCCTCTCGATAAGTGCGGAGGTCAGGAGGGAGAGGAAGGTGGACTATTGGTGGGTCAAGGTGGCCCAGCCAGGCCGTTCGATCCCACACCACATAAAGGGTGAGGTCCTGCGCATGTCCAAGAGCTCCAAGTCAGAGCTCGCGGGCGGATTCGGGATAGGGCTGGCAGCTGCCAGAAACATCGTGGCGCGCTACGGAGGGAGCATGTGGGTCTCGGACATAGCTCCCGGAGATTATACTAAGGGCTGCGTCTTCAACATCATGATCCCACGATTGCAGTGATGCCAGGAGTGCATTTATCTAAGACCTTCACCTTGCTCCTATGGGGGAGAGATTATTCCCAGACGCAAGTACGGCCACATGGTCAGGCCCATCCCCCCTGTGCCCGAGGACAAATGCAGGTATTGCAGGCTCGGGAGGCCCTGCCCTGTGCACAAGAAGAGGTAATTCAGCGGCTCGGATCGACGGATTCTCCCTTGCCGCCTCCGACAGGGTACTCGATCGCGGCGTAGACGTGGTTCTCAGCCCGGTCGTCGTACTCTATGGCTAGGCCTGTCGCTTTGCCCCTCTTGAATGCGGTCACAGCGACGGACTTCTTGAACTCAACGGGCACATGCGCTCTGATTTTTGTCTCCAGATCCTTCGCGGCAGCCTTCAAGCCCTTGCCCATATCCGGCATAGGCAGCTCTAGCTTCCCCATTCGATCACCGAGAGAGCAAGACCTTGTCCAGTAATCAAGGATTCCACGAACTGTTGTGGGTGGGCGCTTTCAAGGGACTCTGCGTGAGTTCACAAACCCCGACATGACCGCACGGACCGAGCTCAGGAACGGGTGCTTCGGCGGGTTGGCCAGGTCCAGTGATTCGAGTCTCTGGATCCTGAAGTAAAGCGGCGGATGAGGGTCCATCCTGAGCCATTCGTCCAACCTGCTCCCACCTGGCTCGAGGAAGCGCTCCTCGAGCACGAGTCTTCTGAAGCCTATCTTCTTCAATGATTCGGCCATCACCTTTGGTTTCTGGAGTATGAGCGCCGCCTCGAGGTCCGCCCTGCTCTCGAGGAACTTGCCGAAGAAGAAAATCGCCCAGAACACGCCGATTAGATACACTATCCATAGTCCGGGTATCGTCGATAGCGCCGTCCATTTGGGGAACAGGACGTACACGCGTGCGAAGTACTCGGCGACCACCAGCGAGAACAACACGATAGGGTCGCCTGAGCGCAGGTGGCTCAATTCGTGGCCGATGACAAGCTCTATCTCTTCGTCGTCAAGTTGGACCAGCAGTCCCATTGTGACTATCATGGTCGCGAGTTGCTTCGTGAACCCCGTGGCCGCTGCGTTTGGTCTCGGGTCGTGGCTTACGACTATCGTGGGTATCGACAGGTCGAATTTCTGCGCCACCCGTTCAACCATGCCGTAGACGTCTACCCTTCGGACGAGGAAGTCGTTCTTGTCCACAGGAATCCCAGCTCTTACAAACTCTTTCGCGACAGTCTCTTGCTTGATTTCTCCTGGATTCCCTGCGAACATCGCGTACAGGCTCTGCTTCGCGGCCCTGATCTTATCCCTGTACTCGCCTACATAGAACTGTAGGGCGCCCTCAGGCACTTGGTGTTGAACGATAACGACCTCGCGGGAGTTCCTTGTGATTCTCCATGGGGTCCCGAGCGACGATATCTTGCCTGCGGAGAGCACCAAAGTCAGCATCAGAACAATCATGACGATGGGGGCGTACCTGGCATAGCCAATTGCGGTCATTATCAAGAGGACGGCAACTCCGATGAGTATGGAGATAAACAGGAGGCTGATCATGTTGCCCATGAATATGTTGCGGATTCCGGAAGTCCTCTGCCTCAGCTGGGCCGTTTTCGGGCTCCCGGGCATGAACGCCACATACAGAGTGGATTTCCTGGCCTCCTCTTCGAAGAACTGAACCACCATCAAGAGGACATTCTCGAGCTGCTTCTCGAATTCCTGATCTCTTCCCATGGATGACCGCAGCTCTACCTTGATTGGTCGCTCCAGATAGACTCGCACAGTGCATGCGTAGTCCTTCCTCTGTGGCCCCGACTTGAATTCCATGTAGTGCCCGCCGGAGGATGCATACGCCTCTGGATCGCTCATCTTGACGCCAGGGAGCGCTCCGAAGGTCATGTGCTCGCGGATGAACTTGGGAAAGGCCATGAGTTGTGAATGCGACAGCTCCGTGTCAATGTTGAAGCTATGGACTAGTTCCGCCTGAGAATCGACCATCAGTATCCATGGGACAGATTGCGTACACCCTCTAGAGCTTTTTCCAGGATTCATCGAGGATTTTCGTCTGAACGCTTTTGACCCCCGAAACCATTAGGAGTCGGGGATCGGTGTGAAGGAATACGGGCTCATTGTGATCGGCACGGGAGCCGGAATGAATGTCGTCGACGTTGCGCTCCAGAGGGGTTTGCGTGTTGCCTTGGTCGAAGAAGGTCCCCTCGGAGGCACATGTCTCAACAGGGGCTGCATCCCGTCCAAGGTACTGGTCCATGCAGCCGACAGCATTCGCGAAGCGGAGGCTGCCGAGAAGGCAGGGGTATCGCTCCGGGTCGAGAAGACAGACTATGCTCTGATTAAGAAACGCATGTGGGACATCGTGCTCACAGGGAGGCACGAACTGGAGAATGGTGTGAAGAGCGTCCGAGAGATCGATTTGTACACTTCTATCGGGAGCTTCGTTTCGGACTACACGATGCAGGTAGGAGGCGAGACCATCAAGGCACCGAGAATCGTGATCGCCTCTGGTGCCAGGGCACAGATACCTCCAGTTCCAGGTCTAGACAAGGTCAAGTACCATACCTACAGAACGGTGTTCAATATCGAGGAACGGCCGGAGAGCATCGTGATACTCGGAGGAGGTTACATCGGATGCGAGTTCGCACATTTCTTCTCCGCTATCGGGACTAAGGTGACGCTCGTGGGCAGAAACCCCGTTCTGCTCCCGCATGAGGAACCTGAGACGAGTGCCCTGGTCAAGAAGCGCCTTTCCAGCCATGTCGAGGTCCACACAGCCACCGACACGCTGGGTGTGGAAGGCCGGGACGGCATGATCTCTGTGACCATTCGGGATCCGCAGTCCGGGGTGAAGACTGTCGATTCCCAGCACCTGCTAGTGGCCACTGGCGTTCAATCCAACTCGGATTGGGTGAAGCCAGAGAAAACGGGTGTCAATACGGACGACAAGGGCTGGATTCGGACAAACCAGTTCCTCGAGACGTCTAAGCCCAACATTTACGCCCTTGGCGACGCTCTTGGCAGGAACATGTATCGCCACACTGCCAACTATGAGGCCTCGATAGTGAGATACAACATGTTCGCTGAGAAGAAGGTGACAGTCGACCTGCACGCAGTACCCCATGCGGTCTTCACCGACCCCCAGGTTGGTCAGGTCGGCATGACCGAGAACGATGCGAGAATAGGCAGGAAGATCATGGTCGGGTTCTCAAGATTCTACGATACCGCGATGGGTTACGCGTACGCTGACGAGGAGGCGTTCGTCAAGGTGATTGTCGAGTCTCCATCGCGTAAGATACTAGGTGCTACTGTCGCTGGGCCCCAAGCGTCTATCTTGGTTCAGCAGGTGGTCAACCTGATGAACTCCGAGGCTCAGACGTACATGCCGCTCGCGCGCGCGCAGATCATACATCCGACCTTGACTGAAGCCTTAGCATCAGCCTTCGGAGCGCTGAAACCAGTGAACTTCGAGCCGGAACCACATCGTCACGAACACACCCAGAAGGATGGATGATTGGAATGGAAGCGTATCACATGAGGCGCTCTGAGCTAGCAATGAAGTCAGAGGCCGAGATGCTGGAGGTGATTAGGGGCCAGAGCTACTTGACGCTTGCCATGTGCAAGGACGACAAACCATACATGGTCACTCTCAACTACGCCTTCGATCCGCGTCAGAATTGCTTCTACTTCCATTGCGCCAGGGGAGGGAGGAAGATCGATACTCTGAGCGCCAACCCGTTCGTCTGTGGGCAGGTTATCGAAGACCTCGGGTACGTCGAGGGCGAGTGCGAATACGGATACAGGTCGGTCATGTTCGAGGGCAGGGTCACATTCCTAGATGACCTCTCGGAGAGGAGGAGGGCGCTGGAAGCGATGATTGAGAGCTACGAGCATCATCCCGAGAAGGCCAAGAAGCAGCTGATCCAACAGAGTTCTCTGGAGAAGGTCTGCATAGGCAGGATCCAGGTCCTCAGCATGTCTGGCAAGGAGAGCTTGCCGAAAAAGAAGTGAGCTCCGGGTCCTCAGTGGACCCGTGCCCAAAGGGTTTTCGTCTTCGGGCGTCACAGCGCGTTGAACGCAGACACGAAGTCGTACCATCCCGTGTCGCCCGCGAACGACAGCGTCTGGTACATCGGGCCGTAGTTCGTGTACTCGGAGCCGATCCCGAACCAGAAAGTGATTCCAGACAGCTGGGTCTTCCCTCCGCCGCTCTGCAGGTTCACGCCGAGATCGACCGCCGCCTTGAGCGCCATGGTGGCGTCCCTCAATGCTGGGTCCGCTACATCTCTGTCCGCGAGCATCGTGTTCGCGAATATGTTCACGTCACAGATGTACCATCTCTTGACCATCTCGGACTTCTTGAACGCAAACGCGTAGTCGCCGCTGTTCGTCATCAGGTTAGCCTGCATTGCACCGACCCAGGCCGTGAACTCCTCTGTCACGATCTCGCCGAGGATCGTCACGTTCAAAGCACTGAGATCGACCCAGCCCTTGTTGCCGTAGTACATTCCCCAGCCCGCGACCATGTCATCCGCGACCTGTTCTCTCGTCTCTTCCGGGTTCGCCGTCAGAGGCGCGAACATGAGGTCGTATGGGAAGCCATTGTACGGCACGAGCTGCTCGGAGGCGACCATCATGCCCACGAGGCCCGTCTGGTACATTCCATAGACAACCTCTACGCTGGACATCATGCACGCGTCGAAGCCAAGAACGTCGATGTATACACCCGCGGTGGTAACTGCGTTCTGGAGCTCATTCGCGGATATGTACCCGCCATCAGTGTCGTCCCAGCAAACTCCCCACCAGCCTCCGCCGTGGTCCCACAGGATGACCGCAAGCTTGTCTGATGGGTACGTTGCAGCGACGTCCTGCAGGAACCAAACTAGTGTCTCCCAGGCGCCGAAGTTCTTCTCATCGTAGGTCGCCGAGACTACCGATGTCCCATAGGCGTATTCGATCACCTCGGCTCCAGAAGTGCTGTACCTGTCCAAGGCTGCGACAACCTTGACCTTGTCGTTGGTCGGGATTCCCAGAAGAGCTGGGTCCGTGTATTTGTCCCACGCGCCTTCGAGATTGTTGTCAGCATCGCCGTATACAGCGATAGTCCATTCACTTGGCTCTACAACCGTTACACCGCTCGCAGGCATGGTCACGAAGAAGCCCGACGCGAGAATGACCACAAGCAGTCCAGTTGCCACTACTCTACTATGTGTGTTCTCCAACTAACTCTCCCCCTTGAGTTGATAGATCTACTGGCGTCGCTGATGCGCGTCTGCGCTATAAGAACGATTCGGGTGTCTGAAAGCCTAAGGGCGCTACTTTCTGTCAACTGCTCCGATGATGAATGCAATCACGCTGAAGAAGATGAGCGTGCCACCGATGGCAATCAAGACGGCTCCGATTATCATAGTCCCAAATCCACCCAGGATGTCCTTGGCAGTGCCTAGCGGGTCGTCTCCAGCGCCTCCGGCGGAATCCAAGAACGAGCCGATCGACATTATGATCAACAGGATGCCGACCAGGATGAAGACGACTCCAAGGACCCCTCCAATCGCCGAACCCTTGAACCATGAGGAGACTCCGCTCCTCCGCCTTGATCCAGGGATTCTGGCTCCAGGTTCAACCGCCACGAAGGTCTGTGCGATTCTGCTCCCGCAGTTTACGCAGAACTCCGCATTGTCTAGATTGACGTGACCGCAGTACCGGCATTTCATCGGAATCTGGAACGTGACTATCTAGGTCCACCGTTTAAGTCGTTTTCTAGATGATTATCAGAAATGATTCTGTTCATAGGCTTTCGGTGAGGCCGACAGCGTCGTAGCAACTCTTGCTGTGGAAGAACTTCTGGAAGCTCCTGAAGTACATCAGCTCTTCTTTGGTTCGTATGCGTCCCTTTGGAAGCACCTTCCGTTCCTTTTCGAACTCCTTGTCAGAGATTACCTCCTCGGCGTAGTTTCGAAGCACGCCCATGGAGCTCACCCCGTCGCTGTGCTTCGGCTCACGTCTCCAAACAAGGTCCTTGGGTAGAAGCTTCTCGAACGCCTTCCTTAGGACGAGTTTGTTCTGATTAGGGCCTGCTCCGATGAGATCTCTCCGACCCAGGCCAAGGCCCAGGTCCACAATGCTCGCCTGCATGAATGGCATGCGTCCGTCAAGGCAGGCGGAAGCGTTCACTCTGTCAACTCGTTGGTAACTCGTCGACGACCCAGATGCTAGTATCCTTGCCCTCTCGTTCCTGAGTTTCGAATCTGACTTGATTGTATTCAGGTAGTCATAACCTGCGAAAATCTCATCTCCTCCTTCGCCCACAAGCGTTGTTCTGTTGGGGTGTAAGAAGAGATGAGCGGCCATGTAGTCCGGAATGCAATTCCTGACCTGGGGGAAATCGAAGCTTTCCACTGCATATATCGCCTCGTCAAGTGTTTGGAGCACGTCCTCTTGTTCGAACACTCTCTCCATGTGGCTCGTCCCGAGATGCGCGGCGACCTGCCTCGCCAGCTCGAGTTCCTCGCTCTCCGCAAGTCCCACGCAAACCGTGTCAATGTCCACTGTTGTAAAGGAGGCTGCGGCAGCAATGGCGCTGCTGTTGATTCCTCCGTCCAGCAGAATGTTTACGGAATCGGAATTCTCGACGCATTGATCTGTACTAGAGAGTGCCAGCCTCCTGAGGGCATCCTCAGGTTTCTCCTTGTCCGATGTCCGCCTCGCGGGTAGGTCTCCTATGTTCTTCATTCCCTGCCCTTGCACGAAGATCTTGCCTGCAGGGAATGGTGCGAAGTCAGATCCAGCTGCGACCTGAGACTTCATCTCAGAAGAGTACGAGCCGTTCTTGCTACTGCCTGAATGATAGAGCGGTTTTATCCCGAATCGGTCTCTTGCAAGAACGAGCTTCGAGCCGTCGACTATCGCAATCGCGTAGGCACCGTCGATCAGGCCAAACATATCCAGACCGGCAGACCGGTACATCTCTAGGAGCAGCTCAACATCAGTGATTGCTGGCTCCGCCTTTGAGCCGAAATATTCCTGAAGAAGCTCCGACTTGTTGTAGATGTAGGAATCAGCCGTTACCACCACTCCGTCTTCCTCAGCCGCGCATCGCGTTTTGCCTCCGAGATGTCTGGCCAGAGCTCTCGAGCCCAAAACAACGCCGTCGGCCTCGACGATCTTGAACGCGTCTGGTCCCCGGTGCCTTATCCTATCCAGCATGCGCTGGACCAGCTGTCGGTCGCACTCGCCATAACACCCTGCAAGTCCCTGCACGGCTTGATCACTCTCTCATCAGTAAGTTGCGTTGTTGTCCAAGAGCTAGCATTTCGAGGGGTTCGTAGCCCTCCCCACTTCGCTACTTCTATTGCGTTCCCTCTAGATAATACGGTGAGGGTCTAGGTTCATGTACTGTCACTTGCGCGGTTTCCTAGCAGAGTCGAGGGCATGTGCAATGGCCAGATATGGATGAGTGTACAGCATCCGTGGGCCAGTGTAGCGCATGACGGCCTTCATCCTCTCCCTGGACAATGGCTCGTAGCAGTGTATCGGGCACTTTGCACAGGTCGGCTTTGACTGTTTGTAGACACACCTATCGACTCGTGTTTCCGAGTACTTGATCAGCTTATCGCAGTCTGAGCAGAGATTGGATGGACTCGCGTGATGATGACTGCAGTACATTCGAACCATCGCTCGCACGGTCCGCTTCTCTCTTCTCATTCTGGAAGCTCGCGACATACTCGGCCCCTTCTCTTGAGACGTCGAGGGAGAGATTGACGATTACTTGAAAAAAGCTCCGGTCGAGAAAGGGGTTGTTCGCCGGGATCCACAGATCCCGGCCTTGAATCTTCAGAAGTGTATCAGTCGGAGATCGGTTCTATCTCACTTCGATTACCTGGAAGCCCGAGTCAGGATCGTTCCCGAATGCGTCGAGTCTTCCCCTGATGCTCCACTCATTCCTCACCGTGCCGTGGTACGTCGGCTGCCCCATCGGTATCTGGATAGTTGACTCGACGGTCTTGGATTCGTTCGGCTGGAGCACGAACGCTGGGGCGATGTTGATCGCCTGCTTCACGGTCTCGCTGCGGATACCCACCATCTTCTGGCATGTCTTGCACTTCACTTCACCGACCTCGGTTGCATGAATATCCACGAAGACACCGCCTGACTTGACCTCCTTGCCCATCGATACGACGGTCACTTTCACATTGATAGAGTCGCCCGGTTTCAACATCTGGTGCGGGTATTCGAGGCTCACTTTCGCGGCTCCGCCTGTCATGGCGGTCCCGACTGACTTCATCTTATCTAGGAATCCCATGTGCCCACCTGGGTGTGTGTGTTATCCTGGACGGGGCTATTTATGTTCTCAGTCTGAGTTCTCGTAGTTGATAACGGTACCTGGCGGCTCTATGAACCGGAGGTATGTATCACCTGGCCATGCAAGGCAGTGCAGCCGACTACCAGACCGCCGTACTGACGATGAATGCGATGACGAATGAAACCATCGTCAGGTACAGGAATCGTATGTTTCTCCGACCTTCCCCAATCTCTCTGCTCCTGTACAAGCTGAGATAGAAGTACGCGACAGCAGAGTCCGCGATCATTGCGAGCGGTTCCCCCAGCGCCAGGATCTCGCCGGCGACCACACACACCAGCAGCGAGAGGAAGCTCGGGCTTCAATAGGTCGGAGACCGCCATAG
>MGWC01000017.1:1096-18338 GCA_001800815.1 Euryarchaeota archaeon RBG_19FT_COMBO_56_21 | reverse complement strand
GAATCTCAACCACGGGATCCACCCAAATTTGGGGTGACATGGGAGTCAGTCCAATCGATTCGACAGCAATAACTGGATTCGGATTAGTAATGGATGCCTCAGGAACATTCTCGACATCCTCATTAGTCACTGGAAATGTATATGCCGCTGACTATACTGACCCAACTCCGACTATGCTAACCACGGCTGTGAGCGACATGGAGACTGCGTACACCAACGCAGCTGGAGTGGCACCGGACTATACTAACTTGTACGCTGGAGATCTTACTGGGCAGACTCTCACGCCTGGCTGTTACGTATGGAGTACCGCGGTCCTAGTATCCGCTGCTGGTGTTACCATCTCGGGCGCAGCAGCCGATGTCTGGATCTTCCAGATTGCGCAGAACCTGGTCTTGGCAGACGGTGCCCAAGTCACTCTAAGTGGCGGAGCACAGGCTTCGAACATTTTCTGGCAGGTCGCAGGCCAAGCGACCCTTGGAACGACATCTGTCATGAAGGGAGTCATATTGTGTCAAACGGCGATTGTGATGAATACTGGCGCATCGCTTGAGGGCATGGCGTTGGCACAGACAGCGGTTACAATGGACGCCAATGTTGTCTATACGCCGGGCACTGTGATACCCGAATTCTCGCAAGCTCTGATCCCCTTGGTCGGAATGATGTTTGTCGTGGCGATAGTCAGCAAAGTCAGGAATCAGAGGAAGAAGTAAATCCGCTGATCCTAAACCTCTTCCATCTTAGTGTTTTCGTATCTTCTTCTTGAATCGCTTGGGTGACGCCTCCTCTGAGTGATATGGACTAGTATCTCGACCAGTTTCCGCTGCCAACCGTCAATTGGATTTGCATCAAATCCTGCAGCAAATGTCAGTGATGTTGAAACAACGGTATAACGGCTGCTGGCGTATCCATAGACTATGGAAGCTAGTAAGTCAAAGCCGATAATGAAAGGAACGGTGCTGATTGCTGTAGCTATTGTGATTGCCCTCGTAGTGGTAGGAGTAGGGGGCTACATATGGTACAACTCAGACGGAATTGGAGACGGATCAGGATCTGGACCAGCGAAGGTGAGCCTTGGATCGGCTGGCGATTTTGTGATTCTGGCAAAAACAGGAATCTCAACCACGGGAACCAGCTCGATTGTTGGGGATGTCGGGATTAGTCCGGCAGCTGCATCTTTCATAACTGGATTTGGATTGACAATGGATTCCTCGAATGAGTTCTCAACATCATCTCTAGTTACTGGACGTGTGTATGCAGCCGACTACGCTCCTCCAACTCCAACTGAAATGACTACAGCTATAAGCGACATGGAGACCGCGTACACGGACGCAGCTGGACGGACTAACCCTGATCATACTGAACTGGGTGCGGGAGATATAACCTCGATGACACTCGCTCCTGGTCTTTACAAGTGGAGTACTGGGGTCCTAATATCTGCTGCTGGTGTCACTCTTTCGGGTGGCGCAAGCGATGTCTGGATCTTCCAGATTGCGCAGAACCTGAACTTGGCAGACGGTGCCCAAGTCACTCTAAGTGGCGGCGCACAGGCCTCCAACATCTTCTGGCAGGTCGCCGGCCAAGCGACCCTTGGAACGACAGCTGTCATGAAGGGAATCGTGTTGAGTCAAACGACGATTGTCCTGAATACTGGCGCAACTCTGGACGGCAGTGCGTTGGCGCAGTCAGCGGTTACATTGGACGCTAGCACGGTTAGGAAGTAGGAGTGACGTGGGATGCCAATAACTGTGCAATGGTCCCACATTGGCTTGGGCTCAATAATCGCATTCTTGGTAGGCTGGTGGATATTCGGCCTTCTTGGTGCGATAGTGATAGCCATCGTAGTCTTGGTGCTAATGGGAGTCATCAAGATCAAATAGAATCGAACAGAAATCGGAGGTGACATGAAATGGCAAAGAAAAGCAGAGGCGGAAGAATGACAGCGGCAAAGAGTCGCGCAGCGAAGTCCCCCGGTGGATGCGGCCCTGTAAAGGGACGTAAGACCGGCAAGAGAATCATGGGGACCTGAGAGGTGATTGAGACATGTCCGTATCAATTGAGGAGGCCTTGATCTTCTTCTTCGTCGGGCTGATCATTTCGACTATCATCATCTACGTGATCACGAAGATGTTTGGAGAGAAAGAAGGTGTAGGGACGGCCATATTGGCAGCTCTAGTTGGGGCTGCGATCTACGCCCTGGCATACTACTTCCTAGGCGAAGGGCTCCTGGCGGCATTGATAGCCGGTTTCGTCTGGCTGTTGGCCCTTGGGAGTCTCTACAGCATGGGCTGGTGGAAAGCCCTCGGCGTGGCAATCGTCGTGTGGGTCGTCGCCTTCTTCGTGGGCTTCATATTGCCTACAGTCGTGGGTCCTCTGTGAGATGGGATGCAGGGACCCACGCGAAAACCTCTTTCTTCCCTTTTCCTTTTGGATTGGCTCTTGGGGCGATTCCCTTGAACACTAGCCAAGGCATTCGTATCTTCAGAATCGAGAAGACTTATATGCCGACAAAAGATTAGGTGCTCGATGTCAGCAGGATGGAAGGGGATGGACATCGTCTCCATCCGTGATTTTTCAAGGGAGCAGATCGAGCATGTCTTGAAGCTGGCCGATAAGATGGTGCCGGTCGCTAAGGGGGAGGAGCGGAGTGTGCTCCTTGAGGGGCACGTTCTGGGGTCGCTGTTCTACGAGCCGTCCACTAGGACCCGACTGTCATTCGAGTGCGCGATGACGCGCTTGGGCGGGAGGACCTTGGGGTTCGACGAACCGAAAGGTTCGTCCGTCGCGAAGGGAGAAACTCTCGCGGACACGATCAGGATGGTCGACTCGTACTGCGACGTGATAGTTCTAAGGCACCCGCAGGAGGGCGCTGCGAGATTGGCTGCACACTTCGCCAACAAACCTGTGATCAATGCAGGAGACGGGGCAGGTCAGCATCCGACGCAGACCATGCTCGACCTTTTCACGATAAGAAAGGAGAAGAAGAACCTCGAGGGAATCAACGTTGTCGTCCTCGGGGATCTCAAATACGGCAGGACAGTTCACTCGCTCTCGGAAGCGCTTGCGATGTTCGGGGCACAGCTCACCTTCGTGGCTCCTCCGAGCCTCCAGATTCCGAAGGAACATCTGAAGCAAATCGAGACCATGGGCCACAAGCCGAAGATCAGCAGCTCACTGGAGGATTCCATCAAGGAGGCGGATGTGCTCTACGTCACAAGGATACAGAAGGAACGGTTCCCCGACCCTGCGGAATACCAGAAGGTCGCGGGCACTTTCCGGATAGATCTCAACGCGCTCAAGGATGTCAAGCGCGACATGATCATCATGCACCCGTTGCCGAGAGTCGGAGAGATCGCACCAGAGGTGGATGCGACTGAACACGCCAGGTACTTCGAGCAGGCGTTCAACGGGGTCCCCGTCAGGATGGCCCTCCTCGGGCTTGTGCTGGGGGCGTCGAAATGAAGGAGTTCAAGGTCACGCCAATACGCAATGGCACGGTCATCGATCACATCACCGTCGGGATGGCCCTGAAGGTCCTGAAGATCATCGGGGTCAAGGACGATGTGAACTCGACCGTGAGCGTCCTCATTCATGTGCCGAGCAAGAAGGCTGGCTGGAAGGACATCGTGAAGATCGAGGACCGCGAGCTCGACCCGAAGGAGCTGGACAGGATCGCGCTCATCTCTCCCAACGCCACGATCAACATCATCAGGGACTACAATGTCGCCGAGAAGTTCATCGTCGAAGTCCCCAACGTGATCAAAGGCATCATGAAATGCTCGAACCCCGGATGCATTACCAACAAGGACGAACCTGTGGAACCAGAGTTCGTTGTCGAGTCCAAGAAGCCGATCACTCTCAGGTGTGTCTACTGCGACCGGGTCACAACCGACGTCGCAGAGAACATCAGGTGAATTCTCAGAAGGAGGACTTGGATCTGAGGCTGAAACTCGAACCAGTCAAGTGCATCGCATGCGGCGTCTGCGAGATGGTCTGCAGCATGCACAGGGATTCGGTTCTCACTCCGATGACCTCGAGCATCATCCTACACATCGAGGACAAGGCCAACTACTTTGGACTAGTTCTGAAAACCAAGTCAGAGGGGCTGGTGCTGGGCAGACCTGAGGGCGCCTCCTCAGGCCAGCAAGCTTCGGGATCGGGCGGTCCTGGAGCGAAACCAATCCTCTTGAGGGAAGCATGCGACCTCTGCGACGGCCATCCGAAATGCGCGAAAATCTGTCCAACCAAATGCATCACGGTGGTCGATTAGATGAACCTGCGGAATGGAAAGATCGGGATAATTGACCTCTCGACGGGAGAGTCAAGCGAGGAGGATTTCGCAGGTGACGTTCTCACGGAGGGCGTCCCAAGAGAGCTTCTTGAGAAGCACGGACCTGATTCGATCGTCCTCGGAACCGGACTCCTGACTGGCAGCTTGATCCCGGCCTCGTGCGTTGGAACATTGACAACGGGCCGGCATACCATGCCGATACTCGGCCACGCCGGGATCGAGCTGAAGCTTACCGGATTCGATTTCTTGGTTCTGAAAGGCAAGGCTTCCAACTGGGGCTATATCTGGATTCGGGACGGGATCATGGAGTTCGTGGAAATGCCGGAGAGCCCACAGCTCAACTCTTGGCAGAGGACCGAAAAGATAAGATCCGACCAAGGTGACTCCAAGATACAGGTACTGTCCGGGGGACCTTGGTGCGACGCTGGCAGTCCTGCGGCCCAGCTGGTCGTTGACCACTGGGGCGGGGAGGACAAGGTCGGAATGGGCGCCGAGTTCGGCAAGAGGAACCTTGCTGCTGTGGCGTTCAGGGGCATGGGGGAGCTGGAAGTCGCAGATCCTGAAGCCCATTTCGAGAAATCAGTTGCGCTCATGAGAGGTCATCTGTCCAGGCTCGCGCTCAACAAAGGTCTGCAGTCATACTACGAAGGTGCTGCTGTGGACGATTTTGTCAGCCTAGCACACAGATACATCGGATGTTACGGCTGCCCGTACCCCTGCAGATCCTACCTCAAGACGGAGGAGGACCCGAAGGAGATGCGCTTGATGCACAAGGAGCCGGGCTATCTCCACTATGACATTCCAGCCCTCGAGATGGCGACTAAGGTCGGCCTCAGTCCGCGTGATGCGACTAGAGTGTTGGTACGCTGCGCTCGGGCGGGTGCGGAACCGGTAGCCGTCATGGCAGCTGCTCTGGCCAGCTCCGCTCATCCAGATGTTGTCTCGATCGATGCTCTCCTGGCACGACATGACGATATTCGTCCAGCCAGCAAGGGCAATTTCGAGCTGAGTTTTCCGGCGCTGAAAGACTACGAGACATGCCTCGGACTAGGACTATGCCCCCGGTATTGGGCGAAGGTGGGGTTCGACATCGGGGCCATTTCTTCGTGCGCGGAGTCGGCGCTTGGTCACAAGCTCATGTGAGTCGATTAGCTATTCGACTCGTCAAAAAGCTTTTAGTAGAAGACAACTGGTAGGTCATCGGTACCATGAAGATACTCGTCACGACAGGCATGCCCGGCTCAGGCAAGGAGGAGTTCCTCCAATGCTGCATCGCGAGAGGGGCGAAGCCGATTAGGATGGGGGACATTGTCCGTGAGAAGGCGAAGGAGTTTGGATTGGACCCTTCCGACTCGAGCGTGGGCACGCTTGCGAACGAGGAGCGCAAGAGGTACGGGAAGGATGTTTGGGCGAAGCGGACGATTCCGTACGTCGGCGGCGAGCTAGTAATAATCGATGGCACCCGTGGCCCAGACGAAATCCGGGCTTTCAAGCACGCCTTCGGCGAAAACCTCAAGGTCATCGCGATCCACTCGTCAGCTGCCACCCGTTTCGAGAGGCTCAAGGGCAGAGGTCGCTCGGACTCGCCAATGACTCGGGCGGACTTCGACCAGAGGGATAGGCGGGAGCTCGAGTGGGGCGTTGGGGAAGCTATCGCGCTTGCCGACTACATGGTCGTCAATGAATCGTCCATCGCAGACCTCCGATCGGAAGTTGGCCGTCTTCTGGACATCCTCGTCATGAAGAAGTGAGTCGATGGAGTTCCTTGCAGTCAAGCCGTGCAGGCACGATGCCTATGAGGCCATCCCGAAGAAGAAGGTCTCGCTCGACCTTGACGAGGCGGAGAAGGTACTGCGGGCGATGGGCTATGAGATACTGGCGAATCCGAGGGTCATGCTCGTTGTGAAGAAAGGGCATGAGATAACGGTGTACCCGCACGGAAGGCTGTTGATGCACCCAGTCAAGGATCGCGGGACTGCGGAGAGGATCGCCCAGGAGCTGTATTCCGCGCTCGGCCGATGATCGCTCTTAGGTGCGTTTGTTTGACGTTCCGCAGTCTTAGTTATATACATCCGTAGGATTCATTCGGACAATATCATCCGGGGGAAGCGACTGATGATAGAGATACAGAACCTGACCAAGGATTTCGGAGCCATCAAAGCTGTCGATGACCTCTCACTGATAGTGCCTGAGGGCATCACATGCGGATTCCTGGGCCCGAACGGCGCGGGCAAGACCACCACCATCAAGATACTGACCAACCTGATCTCGGCGACGGGCGGCAAGGCGTTCCTACACGGCGTCGATGCCATAGCCCATCCTAAAGAGGCCCTGAGCCACGTAGGCGCGGTCGTAGAAACGCCCGAGTTCTACCCTTACCTCACCCCTGTCGAAACCTTGGCATACCTTGGCCGAATCAGGGGCATGCATCATGACGAAATCAAATCCAGGTCAAATGAAGTGCTCGGGGAGGTCAAGCTTGAGCAATGGCGGACGACCCGAATTGGCAAGTTCTCCAAGGGCATGAAGCAGCGACTGGCAATCGCTCAGGCGCTCCTCCACGAACCGGACATACTGATACTTGACGAACCGACCACGGGCCTCGATCCCAGAGGCATGGTCGAGGTGAGGGAGATCATCAGGAACCTCAAGAGGCAGAACTACACGATATTCATGAGTTCTCACCTTTTAGTGGAAGTCCAAGAGGTCTGCGACAAGGCTGCCCTCATAGATCACGGTAAGCTGTTAGTGTACGACTCGATGGACAACCTCAAGAAGTTGACCAAGCTCGGTAAGATCGAGGTGACAGTCCTTGGCCAGGTGCAGGACGCATTCCTGAACATCGTACGTGAGCTGAAGAACGTTAGAGCGGTCGAACGCATCAACGGAAGCATCTTCATCGTGACATTGGAAGGTCAGTCTAACGAAATGGCCGAGCTGCTGAGCGCGATACAGGGAATGGGAGCGAAGGTTGCCAGTTTTAGCCAGGTGGGCCTGCCCCTAGAGCTGATGTACATGGATCTCGTGAAGGAGTCGAGGTGACCAAGATGCCGGAAGAGCAAGCGCGCCACAGGAAGGCCCCCAGCGACCTCATGCAGATACCAATTGTTTGGAGCTACGAGTTGCTGAAATATCTAAGGTCCTGGAGGTTGCTCGCATCCATCGCAATAGTCGTCGCCATACTCGCGCTCATCTACATACTCCCTCCCGCGCTCGGGAGGCCTTACAACGGCACTGACGAGAACGTTGCGATATGGGTCGAGGATTTCTCCGCGCTCAACATGTCGATGCCCGGGCTGATACCACCGCAGAGTTTCGGCACAATCAACAGGAGCATGATTGATCTCGACTCGCTCCAGCTGTACGTCAATGGAACGACCTATCCGTCCAACAACGGAGCCAGCTGGGTCTTCCTTCAGCTCGATTTTGCGGATGAGCTACCTTCCTTCATGGGTGGCTCCCCGAAGCTGAACGCTGTCGTATTCATGGAGAACCTCACGGGAAGTGCGGTAACAGCATCTTACGATTGGACGACCTCGAAGGAGGACTTCAACAGCCTCTTCCTAGGATTCGTCACCATCCTCGTCATCATCTGCGCCACCCTGTTCGCGGGCGACGCGCTCGTCGGCGAGTTCCAGAACAGGACCGGCTATCTGATCTTCCCCAACCCTCTGAAGAGGGAGGTGCTGTTCCTCGGGAAGTTCTGCGCGAGCATGACGGCAGGCACGCTCGTCGTTGTACTCTTCTATGTCGGACTGGCCTTGCTGTCCTTCCTCACCGTACATGGAATCGACGATGATTTCCTTGCCTCGATGCTCTTCGCGGTGGAGTTCCTCCTGGCGACGACCGCTGTCGGATACTTCATCAGCTCGATCCTGAAGGGCTCGACGGGAGCGATAGTGTTGACGTTCTTCCTGTTCGTGATAATCCTGCCAATAGTGGACGGCGTCTCCAGTTTCGCCGGGGTGAAGATCGAGTCCTCTGTGACGTTCGCTGCCAACGTGATCACATACATCGTGCTCGACCCTTACCCGGTCGACACGTCCGTGGAGGCGTTCGGGTTCACGATATACAGTTACTACCCGTCCGTGTCATCGGCCGCGATCGTCATGATGGTCTATACCGTGGTAGCAATGGCCCTCAGCTTGATAATGTTCAAGCGGAAGCAACTCACAGGCTGAGGTCAGACTGGCGAGGAAGGCGGAGGTTGGGGCGGGAACTGCTCTCCCCATCTCATGACATGCCTTTGAGCAAGGGCAGAGTTGACGGCCCTTATGAAGTCCTTGTGAGTGACGATCCCCACGAGCGCTCCGTGGTCTAGCACGACCAGCATACCGACCTTGCTGTCGTACATTGCCCTAAGTGCCTTCGATGAATCCATGTCAGGGTCAACGGAGACGACGTTCCGCGTCATTATGTCGCGTACTCTGACAATGCCGAGTGACTCGCGGGGCACCTTCACGCTTTCGGCGTGCGTCACAATCCCCAAGAGCGCGCTATCCACAACGGGGAATCCCATGTGGCCAGTGGCCAACATGAGCTCGTGGAGTTGCTGGACGGTCATGTCCGGGTGCGCGACTTGGACGGCCCCAATCATGAGCTGCTTGACGGGCACACCGTGCAGGCTCTCTGTGACGGTCACAGCCTGTTCCTCTTCGCTAGCGCCGATGTAGACGAACATGGCTATCAGGATCAGGAAGAAATTGAATGTGAATATCCCAAAGATGCCCATGCCGATGGCGAAGTACCTCCCCACCCTAGCGGCCTTCTTGGTCGCCTCCATGTAGGGCATTTTCGACGCTAGGTAAGCGCGCAGTACTCGTCCGCCGTCCATGGGGAATGCGGGGATCATGTTGAATCCTGCCAGCAGGAGGTTGTAGATCCCCATGAGGCCCAGTAGGATCACAATCCCCTCGCCGATCATCGACTCGCTTATGATTGGATCAATTGCATACATTGTCAGCAGCGAGGTGACACCTATGGCGAGACTGGATAAAGGCCCAGCGAAGGCCATACGCCATTCCTGGCCAGGATTGCGGGGTAGGTCTTCCATAGAGGAGACCCCGCCGAAGATCATGAGCGTGATGCTCCTGATCTTGACCCCGTACGAACGCGCGACATAAGAGTGCGCGAGCTCGTGCGTGAATATGGTCAGGAAGAATATCAGCGTGGCCGCAGTCCCGAAGGCGTACTTGACCCATAGGTCGGCGTCCAGGTCGGTGAAGGTCATTGGCATCCCGAAGATCCTCACTTGGGTCTGTGGTGCCGAGAAGAGGTAGACAAAGAGAGGCAGGATGATGAGAAATGTCAGGTGGAGATATACGGGAATTCCGAGTATCCTTCCGATCCTGATTTCCGTGGCCATCATCTCTCGTTAGAACTGACATCATATATAACTCTTGGACAGCACGAGGAGTGGAACTGGCGTCGGAATTTATTCCGAAGACATCTTATAAGAGTAAGACTACTCTGAGTCTATCGGATGGGGCCAGATTGAAGACCATGAAGTCTGCCACGTTGGCTGTTCTCGTCTGTCTCTCTCTTGTAGTCCCTATAGGCTTATCCATCGGGTCGGGACTGCATTCCGATGACGCAATGGAGGGTACGGAGGCATATCCGTCGCCGGTACCCGCCGGATCACTCTCGCTGACATTCGATCAGATCCTGAACACCTCTAGGAACGTCTCTGAATATCCGCTCGTCTCACGGGCGCTCATTTTGCCAAATGGAGTCTCCGATATGTTCCTGTGGGACATGAACGGGGACGGCCTGGACGATTTGGTCGCTTCGATCTACGCGTCGAAGACGATTTCAATATTCTACAAGGAGAGCGACGGGACCTTCGAGACCTATCCTTCATTCAACATCTCCACTGCCAACAGTCCTTTCAGGGTCTTGCCGATTGACGTATTCGGCTCAAGTGGTCACCAAGTGATTGCTCTTGAGCGTGGGATTAGTTATTCGGATACGCGTTTCGTGATCTATAATCTGACATCCGAGTTCTCATTTGAGATTTGGCCAGACCACTCAACCTACTCGAATGCTACGGATATGGCAGTTGGTGAGTTCTCGGGAGACACCTATCCGGATGTTGCTGTAGTTTGCAGAGGAACGAACCCCTCTGTCAAGGGCAAAGTTGAGGTATACTTCGGACCAGATTTCGGAATGCGAGAGACTCTAGTTGCAGGATTGTGGACTGTCTCAATCGCTTCCGGTGATTTCAACGGAGATGGCCTCCTGGAGATAGCCGTATCGAACGCAACTAACAATGATCAGGCCATAATGATATTTGGCCAGCCTTTCTCCACGGGTGACCCACCTGTTGCTATCCTTGATATCGACGGAGCACCAACGGACATAGTCTCGGGTAGATTAGATGGAGACGCTTATGACGATCTCGCCGTCGCAACTTCGTCTCCCTCTGCAGTGCACTACTTCCTCCAGTCTCTTGGCGTCTTGCCTTCAATTCCCGACTACAACATTTCTCTCATTGAAGAACCGAGTTGGATTAGCGCTGAAGATATTAACGGCGACCTTCTCCAAGATCTCCTGATTCTGTCTTCGTCTGGCAATGCCACATTTGGACATTATCAGAGATCCACTCTGCCAATCTGGGAATCTGCCCCCGACTTCATACTCCCTGCTGGGGGAATGCCGAGGGCGGCATCTGTGGGTGATATGGATGGCGACGGCATAACCGACATCGCCGTTGCGGGAGCTCGCGCGGATTGGTCAGGACCGTCACTTTCCATCTATCCGAACCGAGCGCCCACATTCTCCAACAGCAATGCCACAGCCTGGTTGGGAGGCAGCTCAGCGATTTCCATGATGGCCACCGGCGACTTGAACGGAGATCACGTCCAGGACCTGGTCACCATCGACCCTGCCGGCTCAATGATTCGCTACGCCTACTTTTTCCAGGGCTCCGTCAACGACATCCCCCTCGGATTCGTCCCAGGAGACCTGATGGTGGCTGATCTGAATCTTGACGGACTGTACGATATCGTGGCGGTCGAGAACGACGGGCCAAACGCGAAGGTCGTGATGGGAAGTCCGACGTTCCCCGGGACCATATTCGACATTTCATGCGGAGGTTCGATTACTGACGCAGCCCTCGGGGACTTCAACAATGACGGGTTCCTTGACTTAGTGGCCGCAACGGCGGAGACGCCGCTCGCACTGTTCAACAACACGCAGGGGCCAATACCATTCTCCGCATACTCCAATATTGAATCGACTCCTCCTGGAATTTGGTCCATTGTCGTCGGCGACTACAACTCAGACGGCATGACCGACTTGGCCTACACCAGGCCGATTCGGAAGATAGTTGTCATGCTTCAAAGCACAACGGTTCCGCTCGGCCCCTTGTCGCCTACACGGAACCTTACGCACACGGAGGGTCCAGACTTCACAAAGCTTTGGAGTGGCGATGTGAACGGTGATGGCAAGACCGATATCGTTGCGACTCGACCAGCAGATCCGTCCTTGTATCTGTTCGACCAGAACGACTTCGAGGTCGCTCAGCATCCATACGGGACGCTCGAGCTACCAATGGTCCCGAAGTTCGTGTCCGTCATCGATGCGACAGATGATGGCCACGCGGACGTCGTTGCCATATTCACTGAATCCGACTTGCTCTACCTCTATAGACAGGAGTCGGGTGCCCTCAACGCTACTCCTTCGATGGTGTTCGTGACAGGTGCCGATCCAACGTATGCTGTCATTGGGGATGGCACCGGGGACAACAGAGGAGACCTGCTCGTGAACGACCTCGGCTCGCACTCCGTCTCTGCCTGGGAGCAGTTGAACTTCGCCCCAGTCGCAAATGCCGGCGGGCCGTATTTCACAAGGCAAGGCGATCTGCTCCAGATCAACGGGACGGTCGAAACGGGCACATCCGAGATCCCGTACATGGAATACTTCTGGGACTTCGGGGACGGCAACACGAGCGGCTGGACCAGCCAGGTAAGACCGGTCCATAACTATACTGAGGTCGGCTCCTACAGCATCCAGATGATTGCTCGCGACCCTGCAGGGCTTTTCGACATGAGCGCGTCGACCGTGGATGTGCTCGACAGCGTTCCGCACACGTCATTCTCATGGTCCCCGAGTTCGGTCGAAGAGGGTAGGAACGTCACATTCACCGATGGGACATGGTCTTTCGACCCAGTGGTGTCCAGGAGCTGGAGCGTCGACGGAGTATCTCAGGGCGACCTGAGCAGCATCGTGATTGCTTTCCAGAACGGGACGCACACAGTCGTACTGACGGTCGAGGATGCGGATGGTTCGGTCGGCATCGCAAACAGCTCAATCGATGTGGAGTCGAGACCTCCGGACCTCGAGCTCGTGGCCTTTGGCCCACAGCCCTTCGGCGAGGGGTTCTCGGTGACATTCTCCGTCGAGGTCGATAAGTGGCATTTCGTCCTGAACGGAAGCACATGGACGCAGGAGCCCGTCGACCAAATAGTGTCCTACGAATGGGACTTCTCGAATGTTCCCGGCACGTTCGTGCCGGACCCCGAGACGCCCAACTCAGCTAACGTCACGCACACATTCTCTGCCTCGACCGATGCCAAGGTCTTCCGGGTTGTCGTGCGCGTCTACGACTCCGACGGCGAAGAGAGCAACGCGTCTATCGACATCCTTGTGAGCGACAGCGGTCCAGTTGCTGGCATACAGCTGTCCGACCCGAGTCCCAAGGAGAGTGTGCCCTTCACTTTCGTAAGCACATCCGCGTCTTTCGACGGCATCGATTCTTGGTTCTGGACTCTCGATCACCCGAACGGGACTGTCGAGGAATTCACAATCGACGGGCGCGCAATGGAGAATCGGGAGTTCTCCGAACTTCAGGACGGCAACTACACGATGTCGTTGACCGTGTCCGAATCGGATGGCGACGAGGACACAGCATTACTCGATTTCCATATCGAGGAGATTGCTCCGGAGGTAAATCTCGAAACCACCTCGGAGAGCGAGGACGATGGAACATTCATGGAGTTCACGCTCGTGGAGTTCGCAGCGAATGTGACTAGCCTGGATCCGGCGGTCCAGTTCGAATGGGACTTCAGTGCGATTGGCGCGGAATTCATTCCGGACCTTGTCACATATACCGGGGATTCCTATCACTCGTATGTTGAAGTGGGCAACTTCACCGTGAAGGTCAGGGTGACTGACTCGGACGGCAGCAGCACGCTCCAGGTCGTTACGGTCAACATCATCAATAGCCCGATAGAAGCCGGGTTCTCACCGTTCACAAAAGACGTCCGCATATTCAGGTCGGTCCCTGACACAAACGTGTTGACGTTCAATGCATCTGTCCTCGGGACGCGCTATCCCGATATCGTGTCGATGAACTGGGATTTCGGAGACGGCGATAGTCTCTTCGTATCAGGGGTGCCCGTGGTAGATATCGTCCACAATTATTCTCTCGGAGCCGACTACTTCCTCAATGTGACCGTCACTGACGACGATGGCTATACCTTCGTCATGAAGAACAAGATATCCGTCGATCCCCCGGAGATAACCCTCATCGAGCCGGTAGATGACGGTGTCATCAGGAGCGGAACCCCGATATTGTTCCTCATATCCCCCGGATCCACATCGATTCAGTCGGTCGCCTACGACGTCAATGACACTCTGTTCAGACCGTTCCCCACGCAGTATGTGATCAACACAACCGGCTGGGCCGAGGGATCATACCGGATAGCGGTCATAGCTTGGGACTATGGGGGCAACCTGGCGATATTCCGCTACCTCATGATCACGATAGATGACAGCTCCCCGACGGCCTTCCTGTCGTCGACCAAGCAGACCGTGTACGGTGGCGACAGGTTCAACATGACTCTCAAGGTGTTCGATCCGAACGTCGAAGCTTCTGGGGTCACCCTCTTCATCAAGTTCCCAGGGGACAAGGTGTTCCTCCCGTATTCGACCTCGAAGGGCAGCGACGGCACATTCTACAGGGTCTTGAGGGTCCCCCAGACCGAGGGGTCCATCGAGCTCTATGCCAACGTAACGGATCTCGCGGGCAACACGGAGGAGACCCCGACCTACACGCTCGCGTTGAGATTGCACTTCGTCGACTGGGCATGGCCTTACCTCCTGACCGCCGCCATGCTAACCGCGATGGGCACCGCTGGGTACTTCATGCGGGAGCAGAAGATCGCAGTGGACGAGGTCTTCGTCATCTACAAAGATGGCCGGATGATAACGCACAGCACCAGGCGTCTCAAGCCGGGCATGGACGACCACGTGCTGGGCGGGATGCTGGTTGCGATCCAGGACTTCGTCCGTGAGTCCTTCAAAGATATCACATCCTTCAGACTCAGGAGGCTCGAGTTCGGCGAGAAGAGTGTACTTGTGGAGAAGGGTGAACATGTGTATTTGGCCGTGCTACTTCACGGCCAGACCTCCAGGAAGATCGCCGCGAAGATGCTGAAGGTGGTCGAGGAGATCGAGCACGAGTTCGGGCCACAGCTGAAGGACTGGGACGGCGACCTCGAGAAGATGAGAGGGGTGGGTGAGGTCGTCAAGAAGTTCTATTCGAAGATGCCCATGTTCCCCGGCAGAAGGTCTAGGAACGCTTAGGTGATATTCTGACGGTCCCTCTCCCAGATACACTGACCATCGTAGGGGTCACGATATTCTGCGTCGTCATGGCCAGTGGCTCGTACTACAAGAAGATATTCAACCTCTCGGGTTCTCTCTCAGCGTTCGTCATGGGCATGCTCATAGGAATCTGCGGGAACGTGCTCTGGCTGCTCCTGCTGCTCGTGTTCCTATTGTCGAGTTTCGGAGCGACGAAGTACCGGTTCGAGTGGAAGAAATCGGAGGGTTTCCAGGAAGGCACCCGGGGTGAGCGGGGTTGGAGGAACGTTTTCGCTAACGGCGCTATCCCCGCGTTGATCGCTCTGGCCAGCTTCGCTGCCGATTGGGCGGACCCCGAGGGTTCCCTGTTCCCGAAGAACATCGCAAGCTACCTGTTCGTTTCCGCCATTGCCGTGGCTGCGTCCGATACGGCCGCGAGCGAGATAGGAATCATCGATCCAAGAGTGTATATGATAACCACTTTCGAGCGGGTGAAGCGCGGAACCGATGGAGGCGTGTCTCTGACCGGTCAGCTGGCAGCGTTTGTTGCCGCCGCATACACGTCAGTGATCGCGTACGTTGTGTTCGCTTTCTTGGACGATTCGCTCTTGGCCGATCCGTTCACGGTATTCATCCCGATGCTGTGCGGATTCCTCGGGTGCCAGATCGATTCCTTGATCGGAGCCACGTGGGAGCGTAGGGGCAAGGTCGGCAAGCTGGGCAATAATTTCTTGTCAATTGCGGCAGGAACGCTCGTAGCGTTCGCCCTCACGCTCTTCTAGATCCGCATGAGCACATAGACATCCATTACCCCGCGGTAGATCTTGTCTATGCGCCATCCGGTTCTCTTGCACAGTTCCCTCATCTCGCTCGGGGTCACCATCAAGAGGTCCCACCACGGACCTACCACGTCCCTGTACTTCTCTCTAAGCTTGACCTGTCCAGGCGGGAGACCACGTGCGCGGTTCTTCTTGTGGTAGGCAATGTGCTCTGGGTTCTTGGTCCTCGTTGGTTGTATCGATGACGCCAGGAACCGGCCACCTGGCCTTACTATCCGGTGGAGGTCCCTGAGCATCTGCTCCACGCCGGTCATGTTACCGCACAGGCCGAAGTTGTTGCAGAATGCGATCGCGGTGTCAAAGGTAGCCTTGGGGAACTTCAGGTCGCATGCGGACATCCTGAGGACTTGCTTAACGCCCCTTCTCATCGAGACCTCAACGGCTTTCTCCGAGAGATCGATGCCGACAACCTCGTGCCCCCTATCCTGTAGATAGAGTGCTACACGTCCCGCGCCCACACCGATGTCCAGCACCTTGCCCTTGACATGCTGGAGTGCCTTCTTTTCGGCAGGCTGGAAGTCCTCGAAGCTCGCGAAGTATATGTCCATGCCCTGCTCGTCGACATGGCCGTCGTCGCGTTCGAGGTAGAGCGGATGGGGAGTCTTCTTGTAGTAATCTAAGAAGGCCATGCCGAAGAGGTCGTAGTCTTCCATGGTCGTGGCATCTCAATCCGGATAGAAAACGATGCCCCTAGAGCCTCGCGATTTCGTCGAGGAGGTGGCTCAGGTTGCTTCGCCTTGCATCTGCCATATCCGAGGGCCTTTCGTCGCCAGCCAGTATCTGGATGGCCTTCATCCCGCACCGCTTGGCCCCTTCGACGTCACTCTCCGGGTCGTCCCCTATGTGCACCGCTGCCCTCGGGACGACCTTGAGTCTGTCGAGCGTAGCCATGAAAGCCATTTCCGCGGGCTTCCTGACCTGGATTTCGTTCGAGAAGGTCGTCACATCGAAGTGTTCGAGTATGCCCATCCTGTCCATCAGAATCCTCAGAACGGATCCTGGGGTTCTGCCGGTGTTCGAGATGAGCCCCATCCTGTATCCTGCGCCTCGCACTTCTTCAAGGGCCTTCTCAGCTCCCGCCAGAAGCACGGGAGGGTTGTCGAGTATGCTCTCGCTGTAGATCCGTTCTATGTCCGCCATGTCGTGCGCGGACAGCCTACTCGCGAGCTTCGCGTCCACCGAGCTCAGCATGAACAGTACTTGGTCCCTGGCGGACATGTCCCTTCTCTTGCTCCATGTCATGGCGAGGAAGTCCCCCGTCTCCTGATAGGCTGACTGAATCTCCTCAAGCGAATGTATCGCGCCCTTCTCGCTCAGGATCTTGCCTATCCCCTCGATGCGCAGCTTCGCGACTCTGTCGGACCCTCCGGGATGTTCCTTGATAAGGGTGTCCCAGAGGTCAAAAGTGACTGCCGTTATCTTCCTCATGTGTGCGCCAGAGGCTAGGCGTGCCCGTCTATTGAAATGCTCCATTCTACAACCTCGTTCGAGTCTTGCGCTCTCCTCGTCCTCGCATGACGGATCTCTA
>MGWC01000017.1:0-1030 GCA_001800815.1 Euryarchaeota archaeon RBG_19FT_COMBO_56_21 | reverse complement strand
CGGGGCCACACCTGGTCCCTTTCCGAACCCAGAAGTTAAGCCCGCCTACGTTCTTCGTGGTACTGAGGTGCGCGAGCCCTCGGGAAGCCCAAGGCCTTTCGGGGCCTCTTGACCATAGCGGCTAGGTGCACTAGCCAGGTACCTTCGGGTACAGGGTGAACTGCACTGCTTGAAACCGTTATGGACTTGGTAAGCTGTCAGCCACCTCTTCATTTGGTTCTTTATCTTCCTCTTTCGCCGTGATGGCCTCTGGTACTGACCACGAAGCCTTTATAAGAATACAGATAGCTTGACGCTCAGGAGCTGGCAACGTTGGCTCTCTCCCTCGAAGAAAAGTGGATTCTAGTTGCGATCTTCTCCGTCATCGGCATCGCAGCGGTATACTTCGAAGTGCGGTATATGAGGGGTAAGAGCAGAGAGATCCGCGAATCGGACCAGAGAGGGGATGAGGCACACAATGCGATTCTGACCACGCGGTCAGTGATCAATGTGATGCAGACCAGGGGCATGGACACGAGCGCCTCCGAGAGACTGATCCTGAGCGCAAGACAGGCCCACCAGCGGAAACAGTACGACCATTGCATGAGACTATGCGAACAGGCGAAGATTGCGCTCACAAATCCCTCGGCTCCAACCTCCAACTCGGAGGAGGATGCGTGCGCCTCGGATTTGGAGAAGGTTGCAGAATCGATCCTCAAGTCGGACAGAGGCCCTTCGAGTACGGACCTCTACACAGGCTCCAAGCTGTCGGTAGACAGGGACGGGAACTACCTGAGCGCCAAGTTCGAGATCAACACCGCGAAGATCGATTTGAAAGAAGCAGTTGACCGAGGATCGGACACTTCCGATGCTCAGGGGCTCCTTACGGACGCCGAGGGAGCTTTCGTCGCGGGCAATTACACGAAGGCGCTCTCCCTGGCTCTCAGGGCCAGGAAGGCCATCAGCTCGGAGGTGGAGCTGGAGACAATCCCCCTGAGGCGCGTCGAGGGGGAGGAGTCTGAGGTCGAGCCCACCGCCGATGAGTCGTCCG
>MGWC01000016.1:41793-43453 GCA_001800815.1 Euryarchaeota archaeon RBG_19FT_COMBO_56_21 | reverse complement strand
CGACTTTCGAGTTCGCGTGGGTCATGGATGGACTCAAGGAGGAGAGGGAAAGGGGTCTCACGATCGATGTGGCTCACAAGAGGTTCAACAGCCCGAAGTATTACTTCACCATCATCGACGCACCCGGCCACAGAGACTTCGTCAAGAACATGATCACTGGTACGAGCCAGGCGGATGCGGCGGTCATCGTCGTGTCTGCGATCGAGGGACCACAGGCCCAGACCAAGGAGCACATATTCTTGGCCAGGACCCTGGGCGTCACCCAAGTCGTGATCGAAGTCAACAAGATGGATGCGGTCAGCTACGACCAGAAGAAGTACGAGGAAGCCAAGAAGGCCGTTACCGAGCTCCTGAAGACAGTCGGCTACAAGGCAGAGGAGATCAACTTCGTCCCGGCATCAGGATACAAGGGCGACAACATCGCAAAGAAGTCGACCAACATGCCCTGGTACAAGGGACCGACGCTGCTCGAGGCGCTCGACATGCTGAAGGAGCCCCCGAAGATGACGGAGAAGCCCCTGAGAATTCCGGTCCAGGACGTTTACACCATCACCGGAGTAGGCACTGTGCCAGTCGGCCGTGTCGAGACCGGGGTGCTGAAGCCCGACATGAAGATCATCTTCATGCCCGCGAACAAGGTCGGCGAAGTGAAGTCGATTGAGATGCACCATGAGAATCTGCCTCAGGCAGTCCCTGGTGACAACGTCGGCTTCAACGTCCGAGGCATCGCAAAGACAGATGTGAAGAGGGGCGATGTCGCAGGGCCAGTAGAGAACCCACCGACAGTCGCGAAGGCCTTCACCGCGCAGATAATGGTCCTGAACCACCCGAGCGTCATCACGATCGGATACACACCGGTGTTCCACTGCCACACGGCGCAGGTCGCGTGCACGTTCACCGAGCTCTCGAAGAAGCTCGACCCGCGCTCCGGCACCGTGAAGGAAGAGAACCCGCAGTTCCTGAAGACTGGCGACGCGGCAATCGTGAAGATCACGCCGACGAAGCCGATGGTCATCGAGAAGGCCAAGGACTTCCCGCAGCTGGGAAGGTTCGCCATCAGGGACATGGGCCAGACGGTCGCGGCCGGAATGGTCATCGATGTCGAAAAGAAGGAGATGTAAACCCCTTTCCACAACCCCTTTTATGTTTTGTTTGATGAGGTTTTGAAGATGGTGCAAAGGGCCAGGATATCGCTTAGCGGCACAGACCCGAAGAAGGTCGACGGGGTGTGCAGGCAGATCAAGCTGATCAGCGAGAAGACTGGCGTTGCGATTTCAGGCCCGATCCCGCTGCCGACCAAGAGGCTCATGGTTCCGTGCAGGAAGGGCCCGGACGGAGGCGGCTCGAGCACCGTCGACAGGTGGGAGATGCGCGTCCACAAGAGGCTCATCGACCTCGACGCGGACGAACGTGCGCTCAGGCAGCTCATGCGTATTCAGGTGCCGGACGGCGTCAACATCGAGATAGTCCTCAGGTCCTAGACGCGCACTCTGAGTCGTGTAGCACAGTTGGCTGTATTATGTATAGTTCGAACGGAGCATAAGCCATCGTTGTTACAATTGTGGACATATCCATGGGTGCACATGTTCGCACCGGACGCCACCCCCTCGTAATGGGTCTAAGTTGCGGCGCACAGGTTAAGTATCTGTTGATGATAACG
>MGWC01000016.1:0-41658 GCA_001800815.1 Euryarchaeota archaeon RBG_19FT_COMBO_56_21 | reverse complement strand
CGCTGAGCACGCCGCGAATCTGTTCGCGCTCAGAGAATTTGGAAACATCTACACGAGGATTATGAATCCGACAACCGATGTCCTCGAGAAGCGCGTCGCAGCCCTAGAGGGCGGCGTGGGCGCGCTCGGCGTGTCCTCGGGACAGGCGGCGATCACGCTTTCGCTTCTGAACCTGGTGCATCCAGGAGAAGAGATCGTCTCTTCACTGAGCCTGTATGGTGGGACCTACAACCTATTCACCACCACGTTCCCGAAGATGGGGATCAAGGTGCGGTTCGTCGACTCGACAGATCCTGAGAACTTCCGAAAGGCGATCACGGACAAGACGAGGGTCATCTACGCAGAGTCCGTCGGCAACCCGCGGCTCGATACCCTTGATTTCAAGGCCACGGCCGACATATCTCACGAGCGTGGCATCCCACTTGTCGTGGACAACACGCTGCCTACACCGTACCTGGTCAGGCCTATCGACCATGGCGTAGACGTGGTGGTCCATTCCGCCACCAAGTATATCGGCGGACACGGGACAAGCATCGGCGGCGTGATTGTGGACTCGGGCAAGTTCGACTGGACCAACGGCAAATTCCCTGATTTCACGGAACCAGATGCGTCCTATCACGGAGTGGTCTATTCGAAGAGCTTCGGAAATCTCGCGTACATCATCAAAACGCGGGTTCAACTGTTGCGTGACCTTGGCCCTGCTCTGAGCCCCTTCAACTCGTTCCTGTTCCTGCAGGGACTCGAGACGCTCCATCTGAGGATGGAAAGGCACAGCCAGAACGCGATGAAAGTCGCGAAGCATCTCGAAACCCAGCCGCAGGTGACTTGGGTGAGCTATCCGGGACTGACGACCCATCCACAATACCAGCTTGCGAAGCAATACCACTACCGCGGACTGTACGGCGGCATACTCGGCTTTGGGATCAAGGGCGGCCGGGATTCGGGCAAGAGGTTCATCGAGAAGCTGGAGCTGCTCTCGCATCTCGCGAACGTCGGAGACGCGAAATCCCTGGCGATCCATCCGGCGACCACCACTCACTCACAACTCACTGCGCAAGAACAGCTATTGTCGGGCGTTACCGATGACTATGTGAGGCTGTCCATTGGTCTGGAATCTGTCGATGACATAATAGCCGATATCGACCAGGCGCTCGAGAAATCCACGAAGGGGTGATTGAGCTAGCGCATGATGTTCTTTGTTGGGGTGAGCGCTCTTGAGGGAAGCCACAGTCGGTATCGTGAAGCCAAAGCGCTTCACGTTCGCGTCTCCCTCTGAACCGTTTGCTCTGGAGTCCGGTCAGAAGCTGGGCCCCATCACACAGCAGTACGAGACGTACGGGGAGCTGAACGATGAGAGGTCGAACGCCATCCTGGTGTTCCATGCCCTTTCGGGAGACTCGCACGCGGCAGGCTATCACAGGGAGGGCGACGAGAAGCCTGGTTGGTGGGACAACGCGATTGGTCCTGGAAAGACATTCGACACGGATCGATACTTCGTGATATGCTCCAACGTCATCGGAGGATGCAAGGGCTCCACGGGTCCGAGCTCAGTGAACCCGAAGACTCGCAAGCCCTTTGGCTTGCAGTTCCCAATGACAACCGTGAAAGACATGGTGACTGCCCAGGCTGCATTATTGGACCATCTTGAGGTCAGCCAACTACTTGCCGCTGTGGGCGGGTCGATGGGCGGATTCCAGGCACTTCAGTTTGCGGTGTCGTATCCGAACAGGTGCAAACTCGTCCTTCCAATTGCCACTGCGGGGCGGCAATCAGCCCAGAACATCGCCTTCAACGAGATCGGCAGGCAGGCGATAATGGCAGATCCACGCTGGAACCGTGGAGATTACTATGACGGGGACGCTCCAGTCGATGGCCTGTCAATAGCCAGGATGGTCGGTCATGTAACGTATCTGAGTGACGAGACCCTGATGAAGAAATTCGGTAGAAGGGCGAAGAACGGAACGTGCACTAACGGCAGTCTCTCCTTGCAGCCATATTTCGAGGTCGAGAGCTACCTGAGACACAAGGGAAACGCATTCACGAGGCGATTCGATGCGAACTCGTATCTCTACATCACTCGTGCAATCGATCTGTTTGACCTCGCTCCTGGGTGCGAGTCGCTCTCGTCCGCGTTCAGGGACTGTAGGTCCAGGTTTCTTGTGCTCTCGTTCTCATCAGATTGGCTGTATCCTCCATACCAATCTCAAGAGCTTGTGGAGGGGATCCAACAGAGTGGCCTCGCCGTGGAGTACCATAGGATCGAATCCTCGTATGGCCACGATGCGTTTCTGCTTGAGGCCGACAAGATGGAGGAGATAATCTCTAGATTTCTTCTCTTCGAGGGCCGAAAGAAGTATTTCGAGGTCGATCAAGGCTATCCAATCTCATAGAGCGCACTGGGGGCGCGGACCGCTACCCAGAAAGCTATTTATCCGGCCTTCTCAATGAGCCAAATCCACCAGCATCGGGCCGATAGATCAGCGGAAGATCGCCTGCTTTGCAAGCAGGAGGTCAGGGGTTCAAATCCCCTTCGGTCCATCGTAGTTTCAACATGAACGCATGGAACGCCGATGGTGACACCATTCTGCAGAAAGGGAGATATGCAAGACGGCCAATCTCCCTCGGATGCAACCGGACCAGTCAGAAGCGACACGGAAATGGTATTCCAAAGGGCGCTGGGCGATTGCCATGGCGATTATCGGCATTATTATCATCATATTCGTGGCCGCAACAGGGGGCGAATACGGCGCGTGGCTGTTGTGGATCGCCATACCGTTCCTGATGATTAGTCTGGCATACTTCTTCATAATCAACGCAATCAGGTATTTTCTGACATGAGTACGTGCGATCACTCGCGATGCACTAAGGCTTGGTCCCTCGCTTGTACCCGCACGACTCGCAACTGTCGGAAGGTTCGGTCCACTCCTTTCCACACTTCGGGCACTTTCTCGCTTTTCCACAATATGCGCAGAAGCTACCATCTGGGACGAGTGACATCTTGCATACATCGCATCGCTCTCCCCACCGAATCGCCGCTCTCTCGATGTCTACCACACCCTCTCCATGGCATGCGTAACATTTCTCCGAGCCTCTGGGATTCGGATGGGCGCCGACTCCATTGCATGCAGGGCATTTCCCGGTTCCATAGCAGATCGGACAATTGCCCACGCCTTCGCAGAACGGACATGAGAGGTATAGTTCATTCTTCCCAGTACCTTTGCACGCAGAGCACTTGCCCTCCACGCAGTGGGATTCACCTTTCTGGATGATTATTGCCTTGCTGGTGTCCTGGATCCTGTCCGCATACCTGACCCAGGTGCACACTCCTTTCCCACCACATGCGCGGCAGACGTCGAGCCTACCGTATCCATCGCAGATTCTGCATTCGGTCTTCTGCGCCCCCACCGCTCCGACGATGATGGAGGCACCACAGAAGAGACAATGCGCCTTCCTGAGGTCCGCTGGAAGGTCGACGCTGGCTCCGCAGCGCGGGCATGCTGCTGCAATGAGTTTAACCATGGTCCTCCAATTGTTCGAGCTTCCTCATGTGGTGGAGCTAGTTCGTTTCATATATTGCTTTTCCTGGCAAGCCGAGGCGCCGTCCTCGGGATCCCGACAGGAGAGATTGATGAACTTTGTGGGGCTCCCGACATCATCATCCGGCAGAGTATGGCCAGTGTACGATCCCTTGACACGCTGGCTGGACATTGACATTTCTCTGCAAACGTTCTAGTACTCGCTTTTCTTGCCCCCACACGCTGGCCACGAATCTAGTTGGTTTGGAGGTGATGGTGTTGGCGGTTGCGAGAGTCAGGTTCCTCGACAAGGACGAAGTGGAGTTTGTTCATGAGCAGAGCGTGAAGAGTCTCGAGGATATTGGTGTGCTTGTTCGTAGCCACAAAGTCCTGAACTCCCTTCGGGAGATTGGCTGCTCGGTCGATTTGAAGAGCGGGGTCGCCAAGATTCCGGAAAAGATCGTGAACGAAGCGATCAGGAAGGCACCTAGAGAGATTCGGCTTTGCGCGCGAGACCCCAAGCACGACATGCCCATTCCAGTCGAGTCCAGTCCATACATCGGAACGACGGGCCTAGGCATCTACATGCGGGACATCGACACGGGCCAGAAGAGGCCATCCACCAGGAAGGACATCGCTGATATCGTTCGCCTCGCAGACGCTCTTGACCCAGTTGGCTACTGCTGGACAACCTTGACTGCCGGGGAAGTGAACCAGAAGGCACATGGCCTCCACGAGCTGTGGACCGCGTTTCAGAACACGACCAAACACGTGCAGAGCGTCGAGGTATCGAGCATTGAGGATTCGAGGGCGCAGGTGAAGCTCGCAGCACTCGTTGCTGGCGGCGAGAAGGAACTTCGGAAACGTCCACTCTTCTCCGTCATCTGCTGCTCGATCGCTCCTCTTTCGTTCGACGAGACCGCCGTCGAGGGTATGGCTGAACTCGCGAAGCACGGGATTCCCGTAGCATCAATGTCAATGTCGCTCTCTGGAGGCTCCGCGCCGGTTACAGTTGCTGGAACGGTCGTGAATGCGAACACCGAGAACCTTGCCAGCCTCGTGATCACCCAGTTCACCGCGCCCGGAGCGCCGCACATCTACTGTTCGTCATCAGCGCCGATCGACATGAGGACAGGGTCGATCAATTACATGACCGCGGAACCTGCGGTGATAAGTGCGTCACTCGGACAAATGGCCGAGAAGTACCGCCTCCCGAGCATGGTCGGGGACTGGGGGTTGAACGACAATGAGGAGCCCGGTATCCCGCACTCCATCACCCAGATCACCGGAGTGTTTCTCACAACCATGTCTGGAACGGACATCGCTGGAGGAATGGGAGGGCTCGATGCTGTCAAGGGGGCTTCCCTCGAACAGCTGGTGATCGATGCCTATCTCTGGGAGGATCTGAGGGCGTACATGAGGAGGTTCACGTTCGACGAGCAGACCGCCGCCTTGGACGTTGTCAAGGCAGTCGGTCACGGCAACACATTCTTGACGCACCCGCACACGCTCAAGAACTTCAAGAAGGAGCTGCACTTCTGGGACCCGGCCAAACTGGCCTGGGAATCCTCTTTGTCGAGCAAGATGGTCCCCGAGGCGAGGAAGGTGGCGAAAGATCTTCTGAAGAGTCATCATGTGCCACCTCTGGACAAGGGCGCTCTGCAGAAGGGCGACGAGATCATCAAGGCGTATGAGAAGACCGCAACGAGATGAACGCCTCAGATGTCCGTGATGTGTGACGTGAGCGACGGTTCTCGACCGCTAGCTGTCAGAGTAACGAAATCACACGTTCAGTCTGAGCTAGGGCCAGGTCCGTGCGAGAATGGTCCTGCAGAGTATCGTATATAATTGCTGTGTTTTTAATAATAATATGTTTATGTCGTGCTGGTTCTGACTGTTCTGGTTGTTCGAAAGAGATACGATTCTCCTAGCCAGATAGCGACATTATAAAATAGGCCGGGGGAATACGGGTTTTGAGGAGAGGTGGGGCAACAGCTGCAATGTCGCGGAAGATGCCGACTTCCCGGTGACACCCTTCTTCTTCGTGGGGGTACGCTAGATGAGGTCTAGGTGGAGAAACCGTGTGCTTGTCGGTGTCGCCGTATTTCTCGTGGGTCTCATGATGATGCCCTTTGCGGGCATGATCAATGCCGTCATGGCTCAGGACGATACAGGTCTCGAACAGTCAAAGAGGGTCCTTAGGATAGGCTTCATGCAGTCTGTGGACAACCTCAATCCCATGGTCGGACTGAATGACGCTGCCTATGTCTTCTACGGCCTCGTGTACGACAACCCTCAGTGCCTCGATGACAACCTGGACGTGGTTGGAAACCTGGTGTTGAATTCGACGCCTGTTCCAGAAACGGATTCCGAGATGGTCAGCACGAACAGGCCGTTCGGGTCGATATGGGAATATGACATCACCCCGAATGCCAAGTGGCACGACGGAGAAGACTTCACCGTGGACGACTTCATCTGGAACATGGATCTCCAAAGCAACAACCTGACCTACGCATCGATGTGGGCGTTCCAGCCTTACACATACTTCACCGAGACCGTGAGGAAGGTCGACGATGATACTGCCCGCGTCTATTTCTACAACAGGGCGACCGGCGAACCGATGGCCAGTGCGTACGCTTATCTTCTGGGCATACCGATGTTCCCGAAGCACAGACTCCAGACGATGAGCCCGGAGTGGATCGCCTTCACATGGGATGGCACCTTCAATAACACGTCGCCGCCGATAATCGGTACGGGCCCGTTCATGGCCACATCGAATATTCTTAGCGACTGGCGTGCTGGTAACCCACTTACTTTCGTCAGAAACCCCTACTATCATTGGGGTGCGGACAGGGACAAATTCGTTCAGTTCGATAGGATCGTGATGAGGTTCTACGACGATGCGTCGGCAATGAGCTTGGCGCTTTCCTCAGGGGATCTGGACATCGCCCAGTTCCCACCTGACACTTACAAGGCAATAAAGCAGAATGTCGCGGACAACAAGAAGGAGTACAGGGACGTTGACACGTTCGATGGACCCAAGATAACTGGGTACTGGACAGAGATCGAAATATGCATGGCTGAGGGCGGCCCCAACCCATCCCGATTGGATCCAGCGGTAAGGCAGGCACTCGCCATGGCCACGAACAAGACGCACATCGTTCAGAACTACTACCAGGGCCTGGCGGACGAAGGAACCACTCTGATCCCGCCGGTTTACGAGGACTGGCACTACGAGCCGACTGCCGCCGAGATGTGGGACTTCGACCTCGAGGCCGCTGCTCAGCTGTTGGATGAGGCTGGATACAGGTACCCGACGCCGGGTGCGACTTACCGGGTGGCAACTTCGGACAGCTGGGTCGTCAAGACCGGGCGCGTGCTCGTGAACAAGCCACTTGTGTTCGACATGCTTATCAGGACCGAGTATCCCGAGGAGAAGCTCATCGCTCAGTACCTCGACGCTACATGGAGCCAGATAGGCGTGGGCCTTGATTGGGAAGACAACGTCATGGCCGAATCGCTCATGTCCAAGAAAGTCTACTCGTACCAGTACGATACTTGCATCTGGTACTGGAGCATGGATGTCGATCCCAACTACATGCTGTACTGTCAATCGAAGTTCGCGTGGGGCGGCTGGAGCGATAACAAGTATTTCAATGAAAGCTACGAGCAGAACTATCTGAGCTCTGTCGCTGCGATGGACAAGTCGGAGAGGCAGACATATGTCGACAACTGCCAGAGAATACACTACTTGGACGCTTCGTACATAATCATCGCGAATGTCCATCAGACCTATGCTTGGAGGACGGATACGTTCACCAACTGGGGAGATTGGAGCCAGACTCCTGGCAGAAGCTTTGACAACTTCTGGACAGGGAACCCGCTGCTGTTCGAGCTGCAGTACACTGGCGGCGAGGGTGGTGGATTCGACTGGGTGGACGCGGCCATCGTCGGAGGAGTTGTCGCGGCGATTGCAGCTGTCGTCGTCGTCTTCATGTGGAGAAAGAAGAAGAAAGGAGAGACGATCAAGGAGAGCCCTCTGGGCCAATGAGTGACGAGTGCCTGTTGGAACACCGCTATCGTGATATCGGCGATTGACCGTTAACGTCGATTGCCAGGGAGCTAGGAGAGGGCAACGAGGACACCACAGACGACTGACAGGAGGGCGGCCAGCAAATGGACATGAGGAGATTCGTGATCCGCAAGACAATCTACTTAGTGATAACGCTGTTCGCGATCCTTGCAACGAACTTCTTCCTCTTCCGGGTCATGCCGGGGGATCCAGTTAGCGCGTTCATCACGAAGGGCCTGACAGAAGAGGCTCGGGAGGATCTCATGGAGAGCTTCCATTTGAATGATTCACTCCCGAGCCAGTTCTACCACTACATCATCGATGTGTTCCATTTGGACTTCGGAGTGACCTACAGCTATGTTGCTCGTCAGGAGGTGACTTCTGTCATTGCTCCACGTCTGTTCAATACGTTCACACTGATGATCCTTGGCACGACCATTGCGATAATCGCTGGTATCTGGCTAGGCAGGTTCGTCGCATGGAGACGGGGGCAGGCTGCGGACGCAATAGGCATGATGTTCACTCTCACATTCTATACGATGCCCACCTTCATCCTCGCGCTCGCGCTGGTGATGCTCTTTGGCGGGCGCCTCGACTGGTTCCCGTTGGCCGGAGCACATGGAGAGCTTCCATTCTACGACAATCCGCCCGCGTACTCGGACATGAACCTCTTTGAGAAGATCGTGAGCAGGCTGTATCACCTCATCCTGCCGTCTATGGCGTTCGCCATCCAGTGGATGGCCGACTTCGTTCTCATCATGCGCAACTCGTTGACGGACGTCTTGACCGAAGACTACATCGTAACCGCGAGGGCGAAAGGCCTTTCGGATGAAGCCATTCTGAAGGACCACGCGATGAGGAACGCGTTGCTCCCCGTGGTCACGGTCATCGCCATCACAATCGGTTGGGTTGTGGGCGGGGAGATCATGGTCGAGCTGATCTTCTCATTCGAGGGCATCGGACAGCTGACCTGGGACGCAGTGGACAAACGTGACTTCCCGCTCCTGCAGGCGCTGTTCCTGATAATCGCGATTGGTGTGCTGATCGCCAATCTCATTGCTGATATGGTGTACACTTATCTTGATCCTAGAGTCAAGATTTGAGGGAGGAAGATGAGTAGAAGAGCGGAAAGGATCGAGGAGAGCAATGATCCCTTGCCGTGTTTCGGTGGCGCCCCAGCGGTTGTCATGCTGCTGGTCCTTCTGCTAACAGTGGTCGTGCCGAGCGCTCCAGCGCCCAGAGCCGAACTCATTTCCACTACCGAGACCATTTTGGTTGGCAATACCGCGCAGGATACCACCCCACCTGTTGCTGACGCAGGTGCTGACTTCATTGCCTATGTGGGAGGGACATCCACATTCGATGGCTCGAACTCAACTGACAATGTTGCCGTCGTCAACTACTTCTGGAGCTTCGTAGAGACTGGCCCAGAACTCGTTGTGGGGGAGATGGCGACCTACGTTTTCACATATGTCGGGACCTACGATGTAACGCTCAATGTCACGGACGCTGATGGCAACTGGGATACCGACAACGTCACCGTCGAGGTCGTACTGGATATCACTCCGCCGGAATCGAAACCAGGGTACAACATATCCGTATACTCAGGTCACACGTTGGTCCTTAATGGCTCGCGGTCGTCCGATCCTGAGACTCAGATCGTGAACTATACTTGGAACCTCACTTACGACAGCCGCGCATATGTGTTCTACGGGCCCTCCATGAGCTTCAAGTTCTCGAAGCTTGGCGCGTACGTCATCACTCTTAACGTCACGAACGGGGCAGGCATGACGGACAACACGCGCCTGGTGGTGACGGTCATCGAGGAGCCGAGTTGGTTATCTCAGCACTGGCTCGGCATGGCTATACTCATCGGGGTCGTTGCGATTGTCGGCATGGGTGTCCTGCTGAAATTGCGGAGGGATCATGTACTCCTGACGCCGTCTGAGAGAGAGAAGCTACGGCTGCGAGTCAGAGAAACAAGGAAGCAATGGAAGACATTCAGAGGCAACAGACTCGGGTTCGCGGGTTTCATCATGCTGCTCGTGTTCTTCGGCATGGCAGCGTTTGCACCTTGGCTAGCGACTGTGCAGGATCCGAACAACCCGGACAATTTCGAAAAGTGGCAAGTTGACTGGGAGAACCCCGGGCCTCCGAATATCGGCACATCAGGCTACACCGGGTTCAGACATCCGCTGGGCACTGACAACATTGGACAGGATGTATTCAGCATGACCCTGTACGGAGCCCGCGCGTCGCTGCTGGTCGGATTCGCCGCAACGTTCATTTCTATTGCGCTCGGCTCGTCGATCGGCCTCATCGCGGGCTACTTCGGCAAGGCAGCTGACGAGGTGCTCATGAGGTTCACGGACTACTTCCTCGTGTTGCCGTGGTTCCCTCTCATGATAGTGCTCATGACGGTCCTGGGAAGGGAGTTCATCTGGGTCATTCTTGCAATTGGCATTACCAGCTGGCCCTCCACCGCTAGGGTTGTCAGGTCACAGGTCCTCACAGTCAAGGAGCGCACGTTCATCGAGCGTGCCAGGGCGATCGGAGCGGGGGATGCATATGTGATCAGGAAGCATGTCTTCCCGAATGTGCTCCCTCTGATATTCGCCAACACGATACTGCTGATCTCGAACGCGATCTTCTCGGAAGCCTTCCTCGACTTCTTCGGGCTCGGGGATCCGACGGTCATCAGCTGGGGCACGATGCTCGAATCCGCCTACGACTTCGGAGCGTTCGATTCGGGTGCGTGGTGGTGGACCGTGCCCCCGTCGATATCGATCATCCTCTGCGTGCTCTCGTTCTCGCTCGTCGGCTATGCGCTGGATGACATATTCAACCCGCGACTGAGAAGAAGATAGGACGTCCGATAGGCGACCAATCGATCAGATATCATCCTAATCAGCGACCGAGGCCTTCGGCCGACCTACTTCTGGTCTACGACCTTGATCAGGTGGTAGCCGAACTGAGTCTTGACCGGTCCGACGGTTGCTCCCTTCTGAGCGTTGAAGGCAGCGTCTTCGAATTCCTTCACCATCATGCCTGGGCCAAACCATCCTAGGTCCCCTCCGCTCTTCTTGGACGGACAGTCCGAGTACTTCTTCGCGAGTTCGCCGAAGTTCTCACCCGAGTTGACCCTGCCCAGGAGCTCCTTCGCCTGATTCTCTGTCTTCACAAGAATATGCGCTGCGTGAACTTGTTTAGCCATATCGAATTGAATGAGCTTCCAGAATATCAACGTTATCGCTGGTCGACAAGCAGGGAAAGATTAACGAATGAAGGTGCGATTATACCTTGTGCCTCGTCTGGAAGTGACTGATTTTACGAAAGATGATATCCCTTTCGGGATGGAGCTCACAGACGCTGAGGAATGGCACAGGACTGTCTCGGATTGGAGACGACTCTTCGAGCTCGAGCCAAGAGGGATCTTCAAAGCTGTATTGGACGGCAGAGATGTCGGAGTCGCGGCAACGATAACCTACGACAAGGCTTGTTGGATTCACTCAGTAATCGTCAGGCGCGACATGCAGCGAATGGGCGTAGGAAGTGCGTTGGTCAAGAGATGTCTCGAATTTGCGAAGACCAGAGGCTCATCAACAGTCAAGCTTGAGAGCGTCGGAGGATGCGAGCCGTTCTACGAGCAGCTGGGATTCGTTCGCGAGTTCGAGTCGCTGAGGTTTTTCGGAAGGGGATTGGCATCTGGCAGCCGTGCGGAGAGAATCGATGAGTCGGATCTGGCTGAGGTCTGCGCCTTGGACAAGTCTGTAACCGGATTGGACAGGCAGAGAGTGATATATGCGGTGTACCGCGACGCCCCTGAGCTGGCCTACCTACTCAAAGTAAATGGTAGGATGAGGGGCTACTTGCTAGGCAGAAGGGGAGACGACAGGATACAGATCGGACCGTGCATCGTCTATCCCGACCGTTCTTCTTACGCGAAGGAATTGCTCTCCGCGATTATCGGAGACAACCAAGGTCGGGATTTCAGGGCGTGCGTCCCTGATGTGAACCCCAAAGCGAAGTCGCTTGTCGGCAAGATGGGGTTCAAGATGGTCGGAACAGCGACCAGGATGTATCTGGGAACGAAGCTCGCGGAGGCAGCATCTGTGTACGTCATCGCGTCTCCCGAGAAAGGTTAGGACTGCGTGGCCATCCGGTCTATCATGCATCTCCGAGGTGACCATCGGCAAAAGAAAGAACTAGCATATCTGCGTTGCACGGTCATGGATGCTTGGACCTACTTGGCCTTCCTCGCGGGGGCGTTGACCTCGACCGGTTATGTGCCTCAGATAATCAAGGGTCTTGGGACAAGAAAGATGGACGACGTATCGTTGCTGATGCCAGCTGTCCTGGGACTCGGCATGTTCCTGTGGCTCTTATATGGTCTGGCTCGTGAGGATCCGGCCATCATAGTGGCGAATATTGTCGGAGCGAGCCTCACGACCGTCTTGGTGGCGATGAAGCTGTACTACAGATCTTCACGAGCTGCTATCTAGATCTCAGCCGGGCGAGATCAGTTTCCACAGTTCGTCGAGATCGTCAGAGGAGATTCGGTCGTTCGCTTTGCCGATCAGATTCCCGTTCTGGTAGACCGCGACAGTCGGAATCTCGGGCAACTCCCATTCTTGCCATGCGGCATCACCGCGCTTGATCTCCAGAACGAACACCGGCCCGCTCTTGCCCAGGTTCCATCGTTCCCAAGTTGGCCTGAACGCAGTGCAATCCACGCACCAGCTCCCGGTGAACAGTATCATGGCTGGCTTCTTGTCCGAAAAGACAAACCTCTTCAATTCGCCCGATGTGACATTCTGAACCATTACGACCGTGACCTGGGAGAGGAGAATACCCGAACGCTAGTTGTAAGTTGTGTTGAGGCTCAATCTTCAGGGATTGGTCGAGGTGCATCAGACGATTCGACCACGGGGTCGATTTCCTGCTTAGGTCTCCTGATCATCCGGATGGCTATCATGCATACGGGGATTGCAAATGCCGCGAAGAGGATTGACGGAACGATCCATGTCATAGGAGAATCCTCAGCAATCTCTATGATCCTGTACATGTCGTTGTTTTCGGAGGTCCCGTAGTCAGGGGATTTCGGGATTATAGGCGCCGTGTTGGTCGCGGACATCCCCACCGCCAGGAAGAATGCCAGCAGCACGACGAGCACTGTCGTAGATGATAGCAGCACGATTATGCGTGTGTTCTCGTTCGGAGATAGGAGGTCTCGTGCCTTCCATGATAGACCATAGTAGACGAACCCGTGGTCCTCGTATCTCGTCACGAGCCCGCCCTCCTCCATCTTCTTGAGGTGTCTGTGGACCGCGGCCTTGTCGATGTCGAGGGAATCCGAGAGCTGGCTCACCGTCCGTCTCATGGGCTGGAGAGATTTCAGTATCTCCAGCCTTGTGTCCGAGGCGAGCGCGAACAGCGATTTCTTATCGAGCTCCACCTTCATGTCCGGTGTCCCCAGATGGAATAGGGGGTTCTGGAACATTAAGCTCGCTCCTCGTGCTGGCATGAGTCATCCGACCTATTCCCGAAGAGCATACCAGTAATGATACCGGAAGTCGCTGTAGATCAGACTGTCAACGTACGAAAGGTCATCAAGCCGATTGACCTGAACGGATCTGTCGCCTATTGTGTAGAGGTACTCCCCGATGTACAAGGATCTGGTCACGCTCTGTCCCCAGTAGGATTCGTTCGACTCGTGTGTGATGATCCCCCTGAGGGAAATGCCGTCGGAGAGCGAGACCCTGAAGACCATGGCGCCGCCGACATACTTGTACTCGTTGTAGTCGTAAAGGTAGCTATATCCGGGAATCACAAGCAGCTCTTTCTCAAGGTCGAACAGGACCGACTTGTGGTCGTATAGAGCCTCAGAATACCATATGACATCAGAAACGTACTTGCTCTGCTCCAGAGGGTTCGTGGGATCCGAGACGTTGAATAGCGAGATCTTCAGAGTGCCGCCCTCAATTCCAATCCCGAGAATATGGTCTTCATCCACGGGGTGCAGGTAGGAGGAGAACCCTGGTATCTTCAGCTCGCCCATCACATTGGGGTTCAGTGGGTCGGTCAGGTCGATGACGAAGAGGGGATCTATCTGTCTGAATGTGACGAGGTAAAGGGAGTTGCCGATGAATCTCGATGAGTATATCCTCTCTGAAGGAGCAAGCCCCTCTAGCTTCCCTACGACGACCATGCCATCATCAAGAACATAGACTGCGTTCTCAGGCTCTACCCAGCTGGTGGTGGTCGCAACCCGGAGATAGGACCCATTCTCGTCCATCGAGAACTGGTTCAGAAGCCACCCTTTCACGTCTCCTTTCGCGTCAACCGACATTGAGAGCGCGTCAATTTGGATCTTGTAAATGGTGGTGAATGCGGTGTATGAGTCGATCGGAGATTCCACTCCGTCAGACCACTCGATGGAGCCCTGATATTTCTGAACTGTGAAGTAAAGAGCATTGTTGGACATATAGACAACCGAAGCCCAACCTGCGACGACCGAGAGAAGGTCGTGCTCGCCGCTGCCGATGTTCAAGGCCAGAATGTTCAGGAAGGAGCTGGCCTGTGACATATCTGGATCGTAGCGTATGTCCGTGGCCTTGACCTGGCTCGAGACGTCATCTTCCCACAGAGATGGCAGTGTGATCTCATCATCAAAAGTCCAGACTTGTGCTTGCGCTATCAGGTAGACGTGCTCTCCAATCATCCGCGAGCTGAGATAGTACCCAGACACGGCAACTGAACGGACAAATGTGGGATTCGCCCTATCTTCCACGTCATATACTGCCACAATCGTTTTCGGGGGCTGATACTCAGTCGTGTCGTCCATCGTCCCCCAGTAGTAGGTGGAGTATGCGTTGACGACAAGAACCAGTCTGTCCGCGTTCATGAATATTCCTTGCAGCTGCAGGTAGTGGCTATCCGAACCAAAGGTCAGGCCGGAGATTTCGATAACTGACACATTCGCAAGGGACTCTGGGGGATAGGCTTTGATGATAGTGACATTGTTTGAGGATGCGGCGTATATGTACTCGCCATCGGTCTTCACTATGTCGTCCTCATCGACGCCAGCTACCTGGATGTTCGTGGTCGAATACGATCCACTCGCTTCCTGCTTGAAGTCAGATCCCATCGAATCAGGAGCTCGGTAGTACACATCTCCGGATTTCTCGGGCCTCTCCTTCGTCAAGAAGAGACGCAGTTCACGCTCGCTAGAGAATGTATTCAGGTCCTCGTCGCGCTGTGATTGCGTTGTAGCATATCCAAGCGTGGCGATCATCATGACTGCGACACTTGCGAGGGCGGCGCCCATCAGCTTCGTTGTCGGATTCATAGCCATCGGTTGAACACACGGCGTATTCGCTATATCTAGCCAATCAAACCGTTGACTCGGAAGTCAACGCGAAAGCAACTGATGCGGACTACTGTCTCTTTGCAGCTCTAGCTGCTATCAGCACCGCGCCAACGACTGCGAATATCGGGATGATTAGGGTCGGGAATTCCGGGATCGCCGTGGCGTCGACGACTATCTGGTCTGAGTCCGTCGGGGCGTTGTTCCCATTATCCACGTCGTTTGCTGATACTGCGTTCACGGTGAATGTGACTTGCCCTGAGGAAGGCGCCGTCCACTTCACTTGCCATGAGGAAACTGACATCGGAGAGACACCGTCGTTCGCGGAAGCTCTTACGTTCACGGTGTTGATCTCCACGTTCGTGTCTGTCTGCATGGCCAAATTCATGACCCCTCCGGTCACATCCATCGAGAACGAGTTCTCTCCGGTTGCTCCGTTCGTGTCAGCTACGGTGATGGTTATTGTGTACGTGACGCTAGGATCATAGGTGGCAGGGAGCCCTGTCACAATGAGCAAACCCTCTGCTCCGGTCGGATGACATGAGTCGCACGTGCCTTCGCGGGTTGGGGTTGCGGTGGTCGTTTGCAGTGGAGCGAAGGCAAGTGCCAAAAGCAATACAAAGCCAGCAACACCGACGAGGGCTGCCACTCGGAAGCGATTACTGCTTCGCGCTTTTGCCCTGCGAATCACTTTTCTCGGTCCTACAGCGTCTGCGGTCAAGCCGATTCTTGGCGTCATGCTTCGATCACCCAAATTCAACGAAACACCTTCTTCGGACGCTGGCGTCGGCTTGTCATTCATTGCGATGCCCGCGGTTCCGCCTCTGGAAGGGAGAACTGCTATATAACTATGTTATGTAACATTTGGAAAGAGGAAAAGCGTTTCTCAGGGTGGGTTCGATGACGCTATTCGTCTATCGTCCGAAAACCTAATTAATAGCCCGAATTTGGTGTAGAGGCCATTGATTGCAAAGAATAAAGGCCTTTTTTGCGATTGGACAGGTCACTTCGCCAAGAAAGACGATATCTTCGCTGCGATTGCCTCGGAGTCACTGTCAACTGGAACCAGCTCTACGTCTTCGGGCCCTTTCACCCCGAGGCCGAGTTCGATAGCCCTCTTGATCTGATCCTGTTCGAACACCCTCTTGCCCTGAATCTTCGGCGTGGTCCCGTGCATCTTGAGGGCCGCGACACCGACTGCGTCCAGGGCGATTCTGTCCGTGGCGGCAAAAGTGAGGTCCGCTTTCCACCTCGGGCCGCTCACTGGACCGCCCGAGTAGAAGGCCTCCACGCCATCCATCACGACCAGCGCAGGCCTGTACGCGTAGTTCATCTCAGCGATCATCTTCCTCTGGTTGATGAATGAAGTGTGCAGCTCAGTCATGTTCCTCGAGTGGACCATGCCGGTCGTGAGCTTGAGGGACATCGTGAAGTGCCCGCCATATTGATGGGTCTTGAGACAGCAGAGCCCAATCACGGCGTCCGCCTCAAGGACAGGCTTCGCGAACCAGAATCCGTTCATCCAGTGGCTGTCGGGTGGGTTGATCTTCGCCCATCTGTCCTTCGGCATCTCGTCGAAGATCAGGCACTCGAACCCGAGCTCCTCCGCGAGCGCGAAGATCCCCTTTTCTTGGAATACCTTGCTGGTCTTCGCGGGGCCGCTTCTGTCTCCGAGGATGATCTTCTTCGGGTTCTTCTCTTTGATGAGCTGGATTATCGTCCTGATCGTATCGATGTGGGTGGATCCAGGGGGTGGGTCGGCCGTATTGAAATTGGGCTTGACGAGGACGCTCTTGCCTTGCAGATCTGGCATGCCCAGTGCGCTCACGACCTTCAGAGTGCCGCGGGCCCTGTCGGGATCGAGCGCCACGAAGACCTTGGATTTGGCCATGGAGGACTCTACTTCCATCTTGCAGATTCCTATCTCGGGCGCTCCCATTATACTTGCGCAGGAATGGACTGGAGTGCTAGGTCCACTGCGTCCTTCGCCGTATCGACCTCTATGAGGTTCGGGATACGTTTGTCATGTGCCCGCTCAAGCTTCCAGGTATGGAGCCCTATCACTCTCTTGCCGATGTTCAGAGCATGAGCGATTTCCGAGAGTGTGCCGAACTCGCCTCCGACCGCGATGATCACATCAGCCGTCTTGACGAGCATCACGTTCCTCCCCATGCCCATGCCGGTTACGATTGGTATCTGGACGAACGGATTTGCGTCGCCTTTCTTGTCCGAAGGGATTATGCCGATTGTGAGCCCGCCTTCTTTTCGCGCTCCTCTGCAGACGGCCTCCATCACGCCAGTCATTCCGCCGCAGACAACCGCTGCGCCACGTTTGGCGATCTCTGAACCAACTTCCTCAGCGAGCTTCAAGACATCTGGCTCAGCTTTGCTCGAGCCCACAACTCCGATGATCTTGAACGCCATTGTCGAGCATAATGTGCTTTGGGGTCATAAACACGAGCCAGTATTCCTATCAAAAGTGGGTTTTCCACCAACATATTTATTAACCAAGCTCAGCGATAATAGTGCGCGAAAAATCGGAGGCAACCCCCGATGCCAGATATTAGAGATAGAATGGAAGAGGACAAAGGCATTCTGAAGAAGATACAGAGTTTCATTCCTGGGTTCAGCGGCTACAGGAAGAGAGAGGATCTCAGAGATGCGGACAAGATGCTCCGTATGCAGCTCGCCGCGAAGCTGGGAATGCAGCGCAAGGGTCTTGAGGAATGCCGTGGCTTGGTAGTGAAGAGTTACGGATCGAAGGAGCTCGATATGCTCGGGGGCCTGATCAACCACTTCAAGAAGGTCGAGGGACTCGTGGGCCACGCCCAGACGGGCTATTCGGGCTTCGTCGCGGACATACAGATCAAGGAAGACGAGATGAACAGGCTGTACGAATTCGATGCCGCCATGATCGACCACATCGTCGCCATCTCTGCGAGCATAGACTCACTGAAGAATGCGATGATGGCAGCCGACGAGCAGGCGAGCTACAAGGAGCTCATGAACGTCAAGGCCAGGATCAACGCGTTCGAGGAACAATTCAACAGAAGGATGAACGTCATCCAGGGAACGGAGGTGTGATAGATGAGCCTCATCGGATCGGAGACATTCAAGTGGGAGGATGCGAACAAGCGCGGGAACATAATGTATCGCATGCCCAGGAACATCAAGTGGAACGACAACATCGTCGTTCGCGAGGACGAGCTGGCCGTCTTCTACAGGGACGGTAAGGCACTCGCGTACATCGACAGGCCTGATAGGTATGCGCTCACGTCGCTGAATGCCCCCATCATAGGCACTATCCTGCAGAAGATCGGAGGCGTGCAGCAGCAGGCCGAGGTCGTGTACCTCCAGAAGAGGATCTTCGACGGCAAGTTCGGCTCGAAGCAGCCGTACCAGTTCAGGGACAAGGAGTTCGGGATGGTCAACCTGCGTGTATTTGGGGAGTTCAGGTACAAAGTTACCGCCCCGGAGAACTTCGTGAACCAGTTCGTTGGTACATTCAACTTCAGCACGAGCGCGGAGGTCGAGGAGAGGATCAAGGAGCAGATGGTGATTCTGATCTACGACTCGCTCGGCGATATGAAGAATGAGGGCATGGGTGTCGCGGACTTGGCGGCCAACCTGACGAATATCGAGCAGGTTGTGCTCACTAGGACCAAGGACCACTTCGACCTCTACGGGATAACAATCGACAAGCTCTCAGGGCTGTACGTATCTCTGCCTGAGGAGGTCCAGAAGGCCGTCGACACGAAGTCTTCGATGACCATCTTGGGCGCGAACTACATGCAGTACCAGACAGGACAGGCCATGAGAGAGGCCGCGACGAATCCCTCGGGAGGAGCGGCTGGAGTGGGCGTTGGAGTCGGCGCAGGGATAGGCATGGGCTATCAGATGATGGGTGCCATGCAAGCACCTCAGCCAGCGCAGCCTGCGCAAGTTGCAGCAGCCCCGCCTCAGGTCGCCTGCCCGAAGTGCGGCGTGCTCAACCCGCAGACGAGCAAGTTCTGCTCGGGCTGCGGAGGCAAACTTGGCGTCGCGATGATGCCGTGTCCGAACTGTAAGAAGGACATCCCGGAAGGGACGAAGTTCTGCCCGGAGTGCGGCAAGCCGACTACTGTGCCGACCAAGAAGTGCGCCGCATGCGGCGCCGACGCTCCGACGACATCCAAGTTCTGTCCATCTTGCGGTAAAGCATTGTGATCCAAACCGCTTAGGAGGAACAATAGTCCAGTCAATAGGAGATGAGGTAGCTTGGCAACTATCAAGTGTCCGAAGTGTGCGGGACCGGTGCCGTTCGACACCGGAGTCAAGTTCGTGAAATGCCCGTACTGTAGCTCGCAGGTGTATGTCGATAGGACCGGGGCAGGATTCTACTACGCTCTGCCGTTCATGATGGAGGAGACACAAGCGGTCGGCGTCTTCAGACGCTGGGCCGCGGGCTCCACGAAGGCGAAGGACCTCGACAAGCTGGCGCAGCTCGCGGGTGTGAAGAGACAGTACTTCCCGGTATACATGTTCAAGAGGGACGTCAACGGCGTGGAACAGGTCAAGATAGAGACTGCCGGATCGACCACTCTGCCGGGCCTGCACAGCCTCAAGGTGCCCGCCGGTGACCTCAAGATATTCGACGCGTCTTTCGACATCAAAGGCGCTGAACTCATCAAGCCTGACATCGAGATGATGGCATACCTCAACCAGCTTCCTGGGAAGCCTAAGGAGCAGGCGCTCGTCTACTTCCCGATATGGAAGCTGGACTATGTCTTCAACCAGAAGAAGTACGAGGCCATCGTGGACGGGTCCTCGGGAGAGGTGTTCTCGGCAGTATTCCCGACGAGGAGCTCGAGCGCGTACATCGCGGTCGCGATGCTGGGGTTCTTCGCCATAGTCGGCGAGGGGCTCATCGCAACGACATCCGTGGTAGGAGCCGTGGTGGCGATCGCAGTCACCGTGGTAGCCCTCTTTGGTCTTTCACTTTTCGTTGCTAGGAGGATGTGATCATGGCTGAGATATCGGTGGGACTCAACTGTCCCACATGTGGCGGTGCAATATCTGTTCCCGAGGGCGAGAACGTCGTGAACTGCAACTACTGCAGCTCGACGCTGTTCGTGGAGGGAGACCAGGGAGTCACGACGATCGCGTTCAAGAACAAGGTTCTTCAGGACGGCGTGATGACTCAAACACAGTCCTGGTGGAGGCGCGGATGGAAAGCAAGAGACCTCCCGAAGATGGGCAAGGTCACCGAGGCGTATCCAATCTACCTGCCCTTCTGGAAGGCAAACACCCGAGTGGCTGGCTGGATATGCGGTTACGAGGAGCGCAGGCACACGGACCAGAAGGGGAACACCACCGTGGAGCGCATCCCGAAGGAGGCCATGGTCCTGAACGACTATGTCCACTCCGAGATCGCTTGCGATCCCGGCGACCTGGGCATTCGGACCCTCAAGAACATGATGGGCGAGACCAGTTTCGCGGACTTCGAGATGATTCCGACCTTCGAGGCGACCACGAGCAAAGATGATGCTGTGACGCGAGCGAACAAGGAGGCCCTCACGAAGGCGAAGGCGAGCGCCCGGGTACCTCATGTCACTTTCGAGAGACTGCATGTCTTCCCGAGGTCGTTGACCATGTTGTATTACCCTGTCTGGGTCGTTCGATACAGCTACCACGACAGGATGTACATGGACACCGTCGACGGCGTCACTGGCCAGGTCCTTTCGGGACGCGCGCCGGGCGACCCGCTGTTCCAGAGCCTCGCGATGACCGGTGGATCCGTCGTTGCAGGCCTGATTGCGGCCGGTAGCCTCATCTACGGGCTGAACTACGCTGAAGGCTATGAGATCCCAGCGGTCGGTTTCCTTATCGGCCTGGGCGTGTTGTTCCTTGCCTATAGGTTCTTCAGGCACGGCTCCGAAAGGATCGAGGGCGAGTTCAAGGAGAAGAAGTCGATGGGCCAGGCGCTCAAACAGGTCCAGGACCTCGCTCAGAAGGCAGGTGGGTTGAGATGAGAGTCATTCAGGTGAAGTGCCCCCAGTGCAACAGCCCGATCCAGCAGAAGCAGAAGGACAAGATATTCTTCTGCACCCAGTGCAACACGGTCCACGTGCGCAACGGTGGTATCGAGAAGTTGGATGTTGAGATCGGGGACTACGCCACGAGCGCTCCTGGTGAGAGGATTTACGCGCCCTTCTGGAGGGTCTATGCGTCCTTCGTAGTCCGCTCCAAGAGCGTCGAGGGCGGGTCGCTCTTCAAGCTGTCCCAGTGGCTCAAGGGAGGGAGCGACAGCGGCAACATGTTCATCTACATACCCGCGACCGAGCTCGACCCAGCGAGCTTCAGGAGGATGGCGACTTCGCTCACCATGAACCCTCCGAAGTACCCGACCAGGCTTAACTTCGGGAACGTATCGCGCCTTCCGGCAGTCATTTCCAAGAAAGAGGCCAGCGAACTCGCCGACTTCGTTGTGGTGACGATCGAGGCTGAGCAGCCGGGAGTGCTGCAGCGGCTGGACTACACGCTGACCGTCAACGACACGAAGCTGGTCTACCTGCCGTTCGTGAAGACTCCTCAGGGAATGGCACCGGCACTGTAGAACTAAACCATACAAAACTCATTTCGCGCTTCTTTCCTTCTTTCTGGACAGGAACTCCTGAACGATCTTCCCGTGGTCGAACGCGAACTGCGGAAGATGGTCCAGGTGGAACCACTCGGCCTCCTTGGCATCGTCCCCAGCCTTTAGCGTTCCTCCGATCGGACGGACGTGGAACACGGCTGAGACGAAGTGCCCCCTCGGGTCCCTGTTCGGGGCTGAGTACACGCCCACGAGGTTGACGATCTCCGTTCTGAGGCCGGTCTCTTCGAGCGCCTCCCGTACAACGCATTGCTCAAGCGTCTCACCGTAATTGAGGAATCCACCAGGGAGCGCATACGATTCCTTGTAGGGTTCGCGCCCTCTCTTTATCAGCGCGATTTCATGGTCGCGGACTATGATGGCGTCAGCTGTGACAGAAGGCTTCTTCCATTCGTTCTCGAACTGGCTCTGAAGTGAGGCGACCTTGTTCTCATATTCGCGCAGTATCTCCTCGCCGTAGTGTGTGAGCGTCGTGACGCCTCCCTTGGTGCCTCCTCTGGACGACTTGACAACATCGCCACCTGCGTTCTGGGCAATCCTGTGGAGAACACCCCAGGCGTGCCTGTACGACATGCCCATTTCCTTGGCCGCTTTGGACAGTGAGCCGGTGTCCTTGACCTTGCGCAGCAGCTTGGCCCTGCCGTCACTGATGACGAATCTGCCATCTCGCTCCAGCCATATCTTCAACTTGAGGTCGTACATGTTCCCAGGCGCGCACCGTCACCGAAGCATCGGTATTTTGATTTTCTTGGCCTTGGCGACCCTGATCGCGCGAGGGTAGCCAGCGTCCGCGTGTCGCACGACGCCCATCCCTGGGTCGGTCGTAAGGACTCGTTGTAGCTTCTCATCGGCCTCAATCGTTCCGTCGGCGACGACCAACAGGCCAGCATGAGTCGAGTATCCGATGCCGACTCCGCCGCCGTTGTGCAAAGCGACAAGGTCCGCTCCTGCAGCCGTGTTGATCATGGCGTTCAAAAGAGGCCAATCCGCAATCGCGTCGCTTCCATCGAGCATCCCTTCGGACTCCCTGTAGGGTGACGCCACTGAGCCGCAGTCGAGATGGTCTCTCGTGATCACGATCGGTCCCTTGAGCGTTTTCTCTCTCACCATCTTGTTGATGATCTTCCCGAATCGTGCACGCTCCCCATAGCCGAGCCAGCAGACCCTGGCAGGCAGCCCTTCGAAGGGCACGGATTTCTGCGCATGCTGGATCCAGTTCACGAGCTGTTTGTTCCTGGAGAACTCGCGCCTGATCACTTTGTCGGTCTTTCGTATGTCTTCCGGGTCTCCAGAGACCGCGACCCACCTGAAAGGTCCACGTCCTTCGCAGAACATGGGCCTGATGTAGAGCGGCACAAACCCCTTGAAACAGAAGGCATCTTCGACTCCGGCCTTCACTGCTTGTGCTCTGATGTTGTTGCCATAGTCGAACACGACAGATCCTCTTCGCATGAAACCGATCATCGCACTGACATGGACTCCGATGCTCTCAATCGCCCTCCTTCGGTACTCGTCCGGACTGCTCTCCCGCAGCTTGGCAGCATCAGCGACCGACAGACCCATCGGGATATACCCTCCGAGCTCGTCATGGGCGGAAGTCTGGTCAGTAACGATATCGGGGATGACATTCAGTCCCAGCAGCAGAGGATGAGTCTCCGCGCAGTTGCCCAGCAGGCCGATCGAGAGGGCCTTTCTCCTCTTCTGGGCCTCTTGTGCGATGTTGAGGGCCTCATCCAGGTGTTTCACCTTCATGTCGCAGTATCCGTTCTTGACACGGCGGTCGATGCGCTTCTCATCGACCTCGACCGCGATGCATACACCCTTGTTCATCTTGACGGCCAAAGGCTGCGCGCCTCCCATGCCTCCGAGGCCGCCCGTGAGCACCAGTCTCCCCTTAAGAGAGCCGCCGAAGTTCTGCCTGGCGCAGGCTGCGAGGGTCTCATAGGTCCCCTGCAAGATGCCCTGGGATCCGATGTACGCCCAGCCCCCAGCGGTCATCTGCCCGAACATGATCAGCCCCTTGGCCTCCAGCTCGTGGAACACCTCCCAGGTGGACCATCTGGGAACAAGGTTGGCGTTGGCGATGAGCACGCGAGGTGCGATCTTCGTGGTCTTGAACACCGCTACGGGTTTGCCGGACTGGACGAGCAGCGTCTCGTCATCCTCCAGCTGCGTCAGGCTCTTGACTATCGCATCAAAGCAGGCCCAGTTGCGAGCGGCTTTCCCCGTGCCACCGTATATGATCAGTTCGTCGGGGCTCTCCGCGTTCTCCAGGTTGTTCTGGAGCATTCTGAGTATTGCCTCCTGACGCCAACCCCTGCACACGAGCTTGAGCCCACGCCTCGCCTTCAGCTTCTTCCTGGGCATTCGACACGGAGAGCAGTATCTGCCGATAATAGGCTTTTGGAAGAGGAGCGGAGCCTTTATCCAAGGAGCTACTTATGACCGCGCGGAACATGTTCGACATACCCACGGTACTGACAGCTGATGAGATCCTCGACAAGGCCTTCAAACGGGCATCGAAGGTCGACATAAGCGGGAGGACGAAGATGGAGACCGTGAGGGAGACGAACATCGCGAAGATCAAGTCCGCAAGCGATGTGATCGTGAGCACGATGGGCAAGTATGTGAAGGCATTCCCCAGCATCGAGAGGCAGAGCCTGTTCTATTCGGAGCTGATCGATCTCGCAGTGGGGACGGACAAGCTGAAGCATTCCTTGGGCGCGATGGACTGGTGCAGGGGGAACGTCGCCAGAGTCGCCAAGTCCGCCACATGGTCCATGGCTTCGGCAAGCAAGATCTCGGAAATCGACGAAGCGAGGCGGGGTGCGTATGGCAGGATGTCTTCTTTCGTAAAACAGGTGACCAAGGAACTCAAAGTGCTCTCACAGGCGAGGAACGCGATGCGCAAGTTCCCGGCGATCAACCCTGAGCAGCCCACGATAGTGGTGGCAGGCGCGCCCAATGTCGGCAAGAGCCAGCTGGTCGCGAGGATATCGACAGCTAAACCTCGGGTGGCCGTGTATCCGTTCACGACTCAGGAGATATCTGTCGGCATTTTCGAGAAGAAGTACTTCAAGTACCAAGTGATCGACACTCCTGGGCTGCTGGACAGGGAGCTCGACGACAGGAACCCTATCGAGCTGCGGGCGATCGTGGCATTGAGGCATCTGGCTGATGTAATCGTCTTCGTGTTCGACCCAACGGAGACATGCGGGTATCCAATGAATGACCAGGAGCGGATACTCGAGACGATCAAGAGGGAGTTCTCGCCAGTCCCCGTGGTCGAAGTCGAGAACAAGGCGGACATGTTGAAGACCAAGAGCAGCCGTGTGAAGATTTCGGCGGAGACAGGTGCGGGCGTGCAAAAGCTAGTTGACAGCTTGGTGGAGAAGCTCAAGGTCGAGCAATCCTTATAGTCGAGCTGTATGATTTGCGGTCGGGATAGCACATCTAGCCGTTCCGCAGGACCCAGAACATCATATTGCGGGCATTGTCCGGGGGAGCATGAAGCCTGTTGTGTGCAGCGAATCGATGGAGGAGTACTTCTCATCACTTCAGCGCGAGGTAGATCTCGCATACGACGTGGCCAGGCGCGCGAGAAAGAAGGGGTTCGACCCTGAGCTGGACGTGGAGATTCCCCAAGCCTCGGACCTAGCCGCTAGGGTCGAGAAGCTGCTATACGAATGGGATGTCGAGGGAGTTGCGTCCAGGATACGTGAGCTCTCGGAGGACCACAACAGAGAAGAGGTCTCCCTCCTCATCGCCAAGGAGTACTCGAAGCTCTCTGCGAAGTCGAGGGAGTTCGCGATCGAGCGCGCCGTCCGACTAGGTCTCGCAGTTCTGACCGAGGGGATCCTTGTCGCCCCTCTCGAAGGCATAACGGGTGTATCCGTCGACAGGAACAACGACGGCTCGAACTATCTCACCGTCTACTTCTCTGGCCCGATCAGATCTGCTGGCGGAACGGGTCAGGCGATGAGCGTACTCATAGCAGATGTCGTTCGTCGGGAGATGGGACTCGGACGCTATGTGCCGACTGGTGATGAGGTCGACCGGCTCAAGGAGGAGATACCTCTCTACAAGTCATGCCAGCATCTGCAGTACACGCCTTCAAATGACGAGATAGATCTGATCGCGAGAAATGTCCCTGTATGCATCAATGGCGAAGCGACGGAGGAGACGAAGGTTTCAGGCTTCAGGAATCTGCCGAGGGTCAAGACAGAGTTCGTCAGAGGGGGAGCGTGCCTCGTGATCGCAGAGGGTCTGTGCCTCAAGGCTCCTAAGATACAGAAGCACGTCAAGCGCCTGGGCATAGACGGTTGGGAGTTCATAGACAAGTTCCTGAACCTCAAGAAGAAGGGGGTCGAGGATTCTGGAGCCGAGATCGCTCCGAACGCAAAGTACCTCAAGGACATGTTGGTCGGTCGACCGGTCCTGGCTCATCCGTCGAGGGTGGGGGGATTCAGGCTCCGATACGGGAGAACACGCGCGACCGGCCTCGCCGCACTCGCGATGAACCCAGCGACCATGTCACTCCTCGGCGAGTTCATCGCGATAGGAACGCAGCTCAAGATTGAACGGCCCGGGAAGGCGGGTGCGATCACCCCTTGCGACAGTATCGAAGGGCCCATCGCTCTTCTCACGAACGGCGATCTCGTGCAAGTCAATACCATGTCGGAGGCACGAGCCATCAAGGACAAACTCGCCGAGATTGTCGATGTCGGAGAAGTCCTGATACCCTATGGGGAGTTCGCTGAGAACAACCATCTGTTGATGCCAGCCGGCTACTCGATCGAATGGCACCGAGAGGAATTGCTGGACAAGCTGGGCAAGCTCCCGGATGGGTGGCAGGATCCAGAGTTCAGCCGCGCTGTCCAGATGAGCCGGGATGAAGGCGTGCCCTTGCACCCGAAGTTCAACCTCTTCTGGTCGGACCTGCAGATTGCGAGCATACTCAAGCTCAGGGAGCATGTGCTTTCGACCGGTGCGGTGAAGGAGGATTTGCTCTCCATCAAGAACGACGATGTCATCAAGAGGCTCCTGGAGGACCTCGGAGCGCTTCACCGAGTCGACGGTGAATGGCTAGTGCTGGACAGGTACGCTGAACCTTTTCTGCTCGCGCTGGGCATTGTGAAGCATGGAGAGAGCCTCGACGCTCGCATCGAGGTCCCCGCATCTGAGAAGACCAGCCTCGGTCTAGTGTCCGCTCTCTCTGGCATCGAGATGAGGGCAAGAGCCATGACGAGGATCGGGGCGAGAGTCGCTCGTCCTGAGAAGGCGAGAGAACGGAGGATGAAACCTCCTCCCCATGGGCTGTTCCCCGTCGGCACCAGTGGCGGAGCGCAGAGAATCGTCAACTTGGCAGCCGAACAAGGGTCGATCAAGGTGGAGCTCGGCGAAAGGCAGTGCCCGAAGTGCGGCAGCAGGACCTTTTTGACGATGTGCCAGTGTGGGACTCATACTCTTCCGACTGGCAATGCTGATACTCAAGAGGTGCCCATCAATACGCTGCTCGAGTCTGCGCTCGAGGGGCTGAAGGAGAGGCGCGCGCCCGAGATCAAAGGAGTGCAGGGAATGATCTCTCGGAACAAGACTCCTGAGGTCATCGAGAAGGCCATCCTGAGGGCCAAGAATGGCATATTCGTTTTCAAGGACGGGACCGTCAGGATCGACGCGACGGACGTTCCACTCACGCATTTCACACCCGAGGAAGTCGGGATCGACGTCCAGGCAGCCAGACGACTTGGATACGCGAAGGACTCAGCGGGGAGGGACCTGGAGAGTCCGAACCAGATGCTCGAGCTGAAGGTCCAGGATGTGATTATCCCGGACTCCTGCGTGAGCTACTTGGTGCAGACCTCGAGGTTCATCGACGACCTCTTGGTGAAGTTCTACGGTGGCGAAGCGTTCTATAAGATCGACCGCAGGGAAGACCTGGTCGGCCATCTGGTCGTGGGACTCGCGCCGCACACATCCGGAGGGGTCCTCGCACGAGTGGTCGGATTCACGCCTGCCCACGCTGGATATGCTCATCCGTTCTTCCACGCTGCAAAGAGGAGGAACTGCGACGGTGACGAGGATTCCATCATACTGCTCATGGACTGCCTGCTGAATTTCTCCCGAGCGTTTCTGCCCGAGAAGCGGGGAGGGCTGATGGACGCCCCACTAGTCCTGACGACCAAACTGGACCCGAACGAGATAGACAAAGAGGCGCACAACATGGACGTCGGGAGCAAGTACCCTCTTGAGTTCTATCGCGCGACCCAGCGCTACGCCCACCCTAAGGAGGTCGAATCCATGATGGACCTCGTGAGCGGGAGGATCGGGACCGTGCTGCAGTACGAGGGCATGTCATTCACCCACGACCTGAAGGACATCTCGGACGGGCCGACGATCTCCGCGTACACGTCCCTCGAGACGATGGACGACAAGCTCAGGGCCCAGATATCGCTGGGCGTCAAGATCCGGGCGGTCGACGAGGCCGATCTGGTCCACAGGATAATCACAAGACACCTTATCCCTGACATCCAAGGGAGCCTCAAGAGTTTCACAGGCCAGCAGCTCAGGTGCTCGAAGTGCGGTGCCAAGTATCGGCGCATCCCGCTGATGGGCAAGTGCTACTGCGGACACAAGCTCACGCTCACGGTGCATGAGGCGGGTGTGAGCAAGTACCTGGAAAGAGCCAAGGAGATCGGGGAGGCATTCAATGTGCCACAGTACACTCAGCAGAGGATATCACTGCTGGAGAACTCGATCCGATCTCTGTTCCAGTCTGATAAGGTGAAGAATCCAAAACTGGACGAGTTCTTCTAGGCTCACTCTTCCAGGGTCGATATCTGTTCGCGCAGCGCCTCGAACCGCTCCTCAAGTGTCTTGAGGCCGTGGATCAGAACGTCTTTCGCGGGCAGGGAACCATCCGTCTCGAACCTGAACAGGAGCTTCGTCGATATCGGAACGACCTTGATAGCGCCGGCGTCGCAGACTTCCATGCAGCTGCCGCAGAGGTTGCACTTCTCGAGGTGCTTGACGACGATCTTCTTGTCCTCCTTGGCGAGGACGCCTTTCGGGCAGACCTTGACGCAGCTCCCGCCGACATCGCACTTCGCCAGGTCGATCTCGATCTTCGCGAAGTACCTGTAGCCAGCCCCGATCGCTGCCTGCCACTTGGCGTGCTGCTTCCCGGTGCCAAGCTCGGCTGTGGCGTAGACCAGGAGCGCCTGGTCATCGGAGAGCTTCACGATCGGTATGAGGTCGTCCTTGATCCTGAGCTTGGTGTCGCCGATGGGCTCGAGGTCCCCTGAATAGACCATGCACGGGCCCTTCTTGTTCAGGGAGTACATGATCGTGCAGTTCGGGCAGCCCTCGCCGCCGCAAGTGCACTTCGCCCTGAAGGTCAAGGTGTCCAGGTCGGTCGGGATCGGAATGAGTGAAAGCCTATGGGAAACGATCTCGTCGAACAACGGCGAGATGCTCTCGAATGCAGTCCCCTTCTCGTCCATGATCGGCCCGAGGTGGAACTCGACGTTGTCTATCGCCATCTTCGGGACATCTGCTGTCAGGGTCCTCCTGAGGGCGTTGGCAAATGCTGGATTCGCATCTGTGATGACAAACTGCGCCTTCGTCGGCGTCATCTCGATTATGTCGATCTTCATCTGGAATCACTCTATACTCTGCGGCCCCTTCTCCCGCCCTTCTTCTTGGTGCCGTCGTGCGGCACGGGGGTGACGTCCTCGATCCTGCCAATCCTGAGGCCGGCTCTTGCAAGACCTCTTATCGCTGCCTGGGCGCCCGGGCCTGGAGATGCGGACTTGTTGCCTCCTGGGGCGCGCACCCTGACATGGATGCTGTCAATGCCCTTCTCCTTGGCTATCTCGGCAACCTTCTCGGCGGCCTTCATAGCCGCGTACGGGGAGGCCTCGTCCTTCGCGGCCTTGACTACCATGCCGCCGCTGGCCTTTGTGATCGTCTCGGCCCCGGTGACGTCAGTGACTGTGATGATGATGTTGTTGTAGCTTGCGAAAATATGCGCGATTCCCCACTTGCCCATTCAGGTCACCCCTTGTCCTCCGGAGGAGCCGCTGGAGTCGCCTTCTCGATGTCCTCCTCCTTCTCTTCCTTGAGCTCTGTGACGATTATCTTCTTCAGCTTCGCCTTCGCCACATGTATCTCCTCTTTCTGGGCGGCCTCGTGCTTTGCCTGCTCTACCTCCGCCTTGGCCTTGAGCTCCTCTGGCTTAGGTCTCATCGGGTGGAGCTCGTTAGAGATCGGGGAACTGGCGGTGTACTCGATCTTCTCCTCCTCGTTCCTCCTGACCATGTATCCTGGGATCGTTACCTTTCTGCCTGCGATTGATGCGTGACCGTGTACAATGAACTGCCTCGCCTGCTTAGGAGTATACGCGAAGCCCTTCCTGTAGATCATCGTCTGGAGTCTCCTGGCGAGAACATTCTCGGTGCCCAGCGTGAGGACATCGTTCAGGGTTGCGCCCTCGACAGGGAGCAAGGACAGCCTTGCGCACTTCGCAAGGAGCTGGTCGGTCTCGATCTTGGCCTGCGGGTCACCAGTCCTGGTCCTGGCCTGGAGCTCCCTGCTCTGCGCCCTTAGAGACCTGATGAGCGATTGCGCGCGCCACAGCTCTCTCTTGTTCTTCAAACCGTACTTCATCAGCAGCTCGTTCTCCGCCTTGATCCGCGCGCCCTCCCACGGGTGTGCGGGCGTCTCGTATTTCCTTCTGGAGAACTTAGGGTCACCCATCTGTCACACTACTCCTTCTTCTCTTCGGCCGGGGCGGCGCCGGGCGCCTCCTTCCTGCGGACGACTCCCATGGTCATGCCGGTCCTGCCGTTTGACCTGGTACGCTGGCCCCTTACCTTCTGGCCGGTCTCGTGCCGGATGCCCCTGTAGCACCTGATCATCTTCATCAGGTTGATGTCGTCCCTCCTGTTGAGCTCGACATCGATGCCGACTAAGTGGATGTCGGCCCCGCTCGACCAGTCGCTCTGCCTGTTGACCATCCAATGCGGGACCTTCTCAGAATAATCAGTGATGAGTTTCTCGAGTTCGTCCGTCTTCGGCTCTGGCAGGTCACCGATCTTTGTGGTTCTCGGTATGCCCGCCATTCGCGTGATCGCCTCTGCGCTCCTGAGCCCTATGCCCTTGATGCCGCTGAGGGCGATGACGATGCTCTTGTTGCCGTCGAGGTCGGTGTTGACGATCCTGACAATGTACCGGAAATTCTCGTCCTTCTTCTCAACCGGTTTCGCGGGGGCCTGTGGTGCGCCTTTTTCGCCTTTCTTGGCTTTCGCTCCATCCTTTTCCTTAGGGGCACCTTTCTGCTTGGCCTCCTTCTCCTCGGGCAATTCGCACGCTCCTTGTCAACGAAAGCTCAAACCCAGACAAAGCGTTCTGTCTGGGGAGCAACTCCCCCCACACACTAGGGTGTATAAAACCCTTATGCTGGTGGTGTGTGCTTGATTACACGGATTTTCGATTTAGCCAGCAGTCGAATTCAGTCGCCATTGCCGCGCGCATCTGACTGCCGGCTTTTTCGGTCCGAGCGAGGATTCCCGGGACCGCGCAGCTCACTAGTGCGCTTAGCCTCCCTGTCGATGACCCTTGTCAGCTCGGCCACAGCCTGATCCATCGACACGGGCAGCGAATCGACAGGATACCCCATCCTGCCCATCGCGTCGAACAGCTTGGATACGGGAGGCAACTCAAGCCCTGCGTCTTGCAGGACCTTCTTGGACATCACGATATCGCTCATCGTACCTTCCATGACCACGCTCACATTGAGGACCACCGCTCTGTCGACTATCTCGGCAGCCGCCTCAAGATCGTGAGTCGCTATCAGCATGGTCTTGTCCATTTCTCTCAGGAGCTTCACCAGCTCCAGCCTCGCTCTCGGGTCAAGGCCGGAAGTCGGCTCGTCCAGCAACAGCATCTCCGGTTCCATGGCGAGTATACCTGCGATCGCCACACGCTTCTTCATGCCGTAGCTGAGCCTGTGAGGTCTTCGTTTCGCGAGGCCTTCGATGCCTGCACTCCTCAAAGCTCTGGTGACACGGGCATCAATGTCGTCAAGCCCTAGGTTCCTCGGACCGAAGGCGACATCCTCCTCGACCGTTGGCATGAATATCTGGTCCTCTGGATCCTGGAACACGAGTCCGACTTCGCTTCTCAATTCATCTGCGTTCTCATGGTTCAGCTCTCTCCCCTCGATCAGCACTCTGCCGGAGAAGGGCATCCTGAAGCCAGCCACGAGGTTCAGAAGAGTCGATTTCCCAGCGCCATTCGGCCCCACAATCGCCACCTTCTCCCCTCTCTCGATGGAGAGGTCGACATCCCTCAATGCCATGGTGCCGTCTTCGTACTTGTACGTCAAGCCGCGCAATTCGAGAGCCTTCAGAACAACACCTCGTACTGCACCGCTGCGAGGACGCCCGCTACGATGGCCAGGCACGCGAGAAACGCCATATCGCGCGACCTCACGGAGGAAGTCCTCCACGGAATCATGTCCTTTCTGAAAGCCTTGCACCTGAGCCCCTCGTACACTCTGTCCGCTCGCGCAGACGCTCTTACGAGGACCATACCAGCCGTGAAAGAGAGAACCCTCAAGCCATATCTGTCCAGAAGGCTCCTCCCTCCTCGGAATCCGCGTGCCTGTCTGGAGACCTTCATCCTCTCGAGCTCATCTGAAAGGAGCAACAGGAACCTGAAGGTCAGCATGAGCAGGGTCGTGATCATTCCAGGTACCTTGAGCCTGCGGAGCCCGGAGAACAGGTCGAAAGTCTCAGTCCCCAATGCAAGCACTAGAAGTGGTATCACGCATGAGCTTGTCCTCGCAAGCATTGTGAGCCCTCGGTCCCAACCAGAGAATAGGAATATGGATGCCGATGCCAACGCGACGAAAGGGAATGCGGCTGCGTATGCCACGATCAACCGCTTTGCGGAGACACGGCTGGCTGCGGCCAACGCGATTGCTGCAGTGAGGGCGATCGTGACTCCTTCCGGGCGAGTGAGAAGGGCGGCTACGACAACGAAGGAGAACACGCCGACTATCTTCACGCGCGGGTCCAGCTGCGAGAACCATGACGTATCCAGGTCCTCGTCCCGCTCACGGAGAGCACTGTGACCGCGGACATGGGTGATTATCATCTCTCATCATTCTCGGAACTTGGTCGAGCCGATAGCGCGCAGCAATCCCAATGCGATCAGAGCCACGGCCACGAACCCTATGACTCCGGCGAACAGGACGGCGAAATACGATTCACCGTAGCCAAAAGGAGATGCCAGCATCGCGTTCTCCTCTTCGATTCCAGCATCGTCCATGGTCCTCTCGAGGCCGTCCATTCCCTCGCTCGAGTATAGGAAGTAAAGAGGGAGTGCAAGGGCGAATACAACGAGAACTGCGAGCGATGCCTGCAGGGTTTTCGATGAGGTGATTCGACCCCAGATCGCTCTGTTCTTAAGTCGTTCGTCCTTGGAGAGAAACGAGTCGGCTGATACATCCCAGAGGTATGCGATCACGCCCACGGTGATCACAGCTTCGCCAACTCCTATCACCGCATGATATCCGAGCATCGCGGGAATCGACACCGTCGCGGCTATCCCATACGCGCCTCCAGATATGGCGTAGCTCACAGCCAGCTCCGCCGCACATGCAGCTGCTGCTACGAAGACCGACGCCCATGCAGCCGCTCCGACGGCGATGTTCTTGCCTGAAATCCCGCTCCGTCCTAACATGGGTTCGAGGAGGTGGTAGACGCCCCATCCTGTCAGTGGTGCTATCACAGCCATGTTGATGGCGTTCAGTCCGAATGAGGTGATCCCGCCATCTCCGAACATCAAAGCCTGGATGATGAGGACCACCGTCATGCCGACAACCGCCAGAGCAGGCCCGACGAGTATCGCGAACAGAGCCGCTCCGATCAAATGGCCAGTCGTCCCTCCTCCGATTGGAAAGTTGAGCATCTGAGCGACAAATATCCCCGCGGAGAGCAAGGCGATTCTCGGAAGCTGCTTGTCTTGGAGTCTCTTCGACCCTAGATAGCTGGCTGCCGTGATGAATGCCAGGAACTCAAGTAGTCCTATAAGGGCTACCAACGGGTCCATCAGGCCATCTGGTACGTGCATGCTCCCCCTCGTATTACGTTCTAGCTGATTCGTAATACAGTAATGGATACCCGTATTTATGCTCTTCTTCGGTCCGACTGGCAACGCTTATCTCGAAGAATCACCTTCCTCCACCGATGCCAGGCAAGACCAGGGTGTCGCTCAGCATTCCGAAGGATTTGATGAAGGAGTTTGACAGCATGTCCAGCTCCGCCGGGCAGCCTAACCGGTCCAAGGCAGTGAGCGAGGCGATGCGGGAGTTCCTCTCCAGTAGAAAATGGGACCTGGCGAAGAGAGGGGAGACTCCAGGAGTCATACTCTTGACCTATGATCATCATGCTAGGGGGCTGAACCGAGCCCTCACGGAGGTCCAGCACGGCTATCCCGATGTGATCACGGCGACCATGCACATCCATCTCTCGAAGCACACATGCCTCGAGGTCATCGCTTTCAAGGGACAGGCCGACAGGGTGCGGTCGCTTGCGAGACTGCTGCAGTCCGAGAAAGGCGTCCTCGACCTGAAGGTTGTGACCTCACCAGTGTAGTATTGATCTGAGGAGAATCGGTGCAGCGTTTCGAATGTCACACGCGCGTGAGCATGGCTTTTGTGGAAATTACGGTAGTCCCTCAGGATGACCCGCCAATCAGAATCAACACTATCGCGGTCCCGAGTCCTGCGATCACGAACCTGAGGCCCGTGTACACGATCATCTCCTTTATGAGGCTTCCGAGATAGGCCCCAAGGACGAACAGGAATGCTAGCGTCAGGATGATCGCCATCAGGACTGCGTTGTCGAGGGACATGAAGAAGAAAGGCACCAGAGGAACGAAAGCCGCCAGAAGAGGGGCGATGCCGTGGACAAAGGCGCTCACTGTTATGCTTACTCTCATCGCCTCCTTCCTGGTTCCTTCTACCGGCCTGAGCATAGCCTTCTCCAAGTGCTGGTGACTGAGAATGTGCTCCACCCTTTCGGCCTCGTAGGCCCCCACGGTGCTCGAGACCGCTAGAGCGATGCCCCCTGCAAGTCCCGCGCCCAGGATCAGCTGCTTCGCCAGTTCTGGGTGCAAATGTCCCTCGGCCACATAGGCGCCCAGGATGACCCCGAGAATAGTCAGGGCGCCATCGAACGCCCCGATGACGAAGTACCGACGCGCGATTGCGCCGGACTTGGTCAGTGTGAAATGAAACTTCAATTCCTTGATGCGCTCTGATAAGCGAGACATCTGGTGATCACTCTTTCTCCAGGGTCTCTTTGACCATCTCGACTACTCTGTCAAGTGCAGCCTCAAGCTTGGTCGCGTCCTGTCCGCCGCCCTGAGCGAAATCGGGCTTACCCCCGCCTGAGCCTTTCACCATGGCCATCGCCTCCTTGATCAACGGTCTGCAATCGACCTTGAGATCCGGGCTTCGGGCAATGACCATCTTCGCGCCCCCTTCATCAGATCCGAGGACAGCAACTGTCTTCGGATGGCCGATCAGCTCCTTGGCGAGGCTGACCAGGTGCTTCATGTCCTCTGACTCCACGTGCCTGACGATCTTCACGCCGGCCACCTGGACGGACCTGTGGACGAGGTCTTCGACCGTCTCACCGACCCTCCCCTTCTTCATCGCCTCGATCTCCTTCATGAGCTCCTTTCGGTCGGCGATGAGCTTCTGGACGGCCTCGTTTATCTTCTCCGGAGTGGCATTCAGGCTGGTACTGGCTTCGGTCACCGAAGTCCAGAGGGCCTGGATCTGCTCCACAGCGGTCATGCCGGAGACGAACTCGAGCCTGACCACGCCGTCCTGGATACGCTTCGTTCTGAGTATCTTGATGGCACCAACCTCGAAGGTGTTCTTGCAGTGGATGCCGCCGCATGCCTCTACATCGAAGTCCCCAATCCTGACCACCCTGATCTCCTTGCCCGGCACTGCGCCTCCCTGGTACAGCCTGAACCCGTAGCGCTTCTCAGCCGCGGTCCTTTCCATGAACGTTGAGTTCACCTTGGTACCCGAGAGCACGGTCTCGTTCGCAAGGAGCTCGATCCTCTGCAGCTCCTCCGGTGTGAGGTCGGCATAGTGCGTGATGTCCAGGCGGGCGAGGTCCACGCCCTTGTGTGCCCCGGTCTGCCATATGTGGTTCCCAAGGACCTTCCTCGCAGCCCCGTTGATTATGTGAGTCGCAGTGTGATGTTTCTGAAGGCGCTTCCTTCTGCCCTGTTCGACATCGCATGTGATCTGCTTGCCCACAACGGCCTGCATCGGCCCCTCGATTCTGTGGACGACCACATTGCCGATCTTGTCAACATGCGCGACCTTCATTTCCTTCATCGTGCCGTGGTCGCTCTCCTGTCCTCCGCTCTCTGCGTAGAAGTAGGTCTTGTCGAGGACGACCAGATCGTCCTTGACCGCGAGCACCTTGGCCCGGAACCTGTACTTGGAAGGGTCCTTGTAGAACAGCAGCTTGGTCGGGGGCAATCCTGCAGGAAGGGTAATCTCTGGCTCGACTTCCTCCCGCTCCACCTTCGAGTGCCTCGCCGCAACGCGCTTGTAGAAATCATCTGGCACTTTGACCTTCGAGGAGGCGAACTCCGCCACTACCTCCGGGTTGAGGCCGTGAGAATCGTATAGTTCGATGAGGTCCTCGTCCGTGATCCCCTTGTGTTCCTTCTTCTCGGAGGACTCGAGCCTCTGCACGATCCCTCTTCCCTTTGTCAGGGTCTCCTTGTACTTCTCCTGCTCGACATCGACCAGCTTGATTATCTCGTCCCTGTTCTCTTTCAGATCGGGGAAATCGTTCGAGAAGTAGTCCACTTGTCTGGCCACGACCTCCGACAGTCTATTCTCAAGCCCTAGCTGGGACATCTCTCTGAGGGATCTCCTCACAAGAAGCCGAGCGAAGTATCCCTGGCGCACATTCGAGGGCACGACGCCATCGCTGAGCATGAACATCAGTGCACGCGTGTGGTCGCATATCACGTACATGCTCTCGTACGGCTTGATTGCCTTGACGAAGTCCTCGTAGCTCATTCCGATACGCGCCGCTACATCCGCCTTCAGGGCGCGCACATCCGCGGAGGTCTCTATCTTCATCGACCCAGCCGCTTTCGAGTACTCTGCTAGGATCGCAGGGTCGACCTTGGTTCCGGACAGCCGCTTGAGCTCTTCGAGCACGTCTCCGAACACCGCTTCGTATGCAGACGGAGTTCCCTGCGACATCCATGTGAGCCGCTCCAAGCCGTATCCTGTGTCAACCACCTGTATGTCCATCGGCCTCTGCTGGCCGTTCTCGAGGACATAGGTCATGAACACAAGGGTCGCGACCTCGACTCCTCCGATGAGCACTTCGAGGCATGGGCCAGCGTTCCCGCCTCCTTCCCACCACGCCTCCGAATAGTTGACGGCCCTCGGGTCAAGGCCGTGCACAGTGGTCAGGAACTCGTGGCACAGCTCGACCGTGCGGTCTTTCCAGTAGATCTCCTTCCCTTTCTTGTTGAATACGTGGTGGGCCATCATCTCGAACATGGTGAGGTGAGAGCCGGTCTTGCCCACATTGTCGATATCGTTGAATCGGACACAGGTCTGCGAGATTGCCAGCGGATTTGCAGGCGGCTCGACTACCCCCTGGATGACCCATGGTTGGAAATCGTAGATGCTGGCCTGCGTGAAGAAGACATCGTCCCTCCAGCGGGCGGTGATCGGATATCGCGCAATTCTCTTGTGGTCTTTCCTCTCCAGGAATGAGAGGAACGATTCGCGCATCTCATGAACGCTCAGTTTCTCCTTGAACAGAGGTTTCCCGATGAACGTGTACTCGACGCAGGGGGCCTCGCCGCAGATGTCGGAGTCCCCGAGCGACCAGAAGAATTTCCTGCACTTGCTGCACTGCTTTCGCTGGAAGCCATTGTTCTTGAAGAACTCGAGCTCGTAGTCCTTCGGATCCATCTGACTCATGGATGAGTCCTCAGAATTTAACCATTTGCGTGGGCTAGGTCAAACAGCGCTCATGAGAAAGTGAATGCTGGGTCGGAGAGCTTGCCTTTGATCGCGCCAACATCATCGCCGTTCTTAATCATCATGGTGACTTTCAGAGCTTCCTTCTTGGTTCCCAGCAAGATCGCACCGATCATCTTACCGTCTTTGACCACGAACTTCTTGTACACCTTGCGGTCGGAGCTGATGGCCCTGATCTCCTCGAAGCTCGGCTCCGGGGGCTCGTGAGCGCTCCTCACCATGCCGACAGATGTAAGATCGATTCCTGAGACCTTGAGAGTGTTCGAAGGGATGGTGCCTGCGTAGTCTGGGCCTGGCTGGCCAAGTATCTTCTTCGCCGCGACGCGCGCTTGGTCGAGAGCCGGCGGGATCATCGCCCAGACCTGTCCATTGAACTCCGTGACGTCGCCGATTGCAAATATGTCCGGGACAGAGGTGCTGAGAGATGAGTCGACAATGATGCCCTTGTTGACCTTCAAGCCAGCGTCTCTCGCAAGCTCCATGTTCGACCTCGTGCCCGCGGAGATGATGACCATGTCGCCTTCGATGACTCTGCCTTCCTTCAGCTTCACGCCCGTCACGCGGTCGTTACCGAGGATCTCCTCTGTCTCTGCCTTGGTCACGACCTTTGCACCCGTGCTCTCGATCCATTCCTGAAGGAGAGTTGCTCCCTCGTGGTCCAGCTGCCTCATTAGCAGGTGCTCAGCGTATTCCAGAATGGTGACCTTGAGGTCTGGGAATGCTGTGCACACGCCCCTTGCGCTTTCAAGTCCGAGCAGACCTCCTCCTATGACAATGGCGTGTGTCGACTTCGCCGCCGTCTCCTTTACTCTCTTTGCATCCTCCATTGTCCTGAGTGTGAAGACGTTTTCCTTTGGAAGCCCCTTCAGAGGAGGAACAAATGACCGTGAGCCCGTTGCGAGCACAAGTTTGTCGTAGCTGATCCAAGCGCCCTTAGTCTGGATCTTCTTGGCGTTCGGATCGACCTTGTCCACCTTCGAGCTGAGCATCAACTTCACCCTGTTCTTGTCGTACCATTCCGGAGGGTAGAACAACATGTCTTTCTCCTGGACCTTGCCCTCGAGGTAGTCGATCAGCCTCGGGCGTGGGTAGTATGGTGTGCTCTCGTCCGTGAGAATGTCAATCTCTACGTTCGCATCCGCATCTCTAAGTGCTTTCGCGAGGGTCGTCCCTGCCACGTTATTGCCGATAATGACAATCTTCAAGCCCATCACCTATCGCAGTCCAGCCGTGGTTTGAACGGATGTGGTGCCCGCACATCAATCTTTTCCTAGACAGGATACCCAGCAAAGTATTAAGTCATGTAAATAAAATTCTTGCCGGGGGAAGGAAGTGCCCGAAATGCGGCACGTCTAACCCGGTCCATGTTGTGTTCTGTGGCACGTGCGGAGCCGATCTGCCCCCGGCGACCACACAGGAGATTGCCGTTGACCGCGAAGCGGCAAGTCGTCCTCCGCCTCCGCTGTCTCCACCGCCCGCATCGGAGCCCGAAGCTATCGCGAACTTCCCAGTGTGTCAATGGTGCAAGAAGCCAGTTGGGCCATATACGCGGGTGTGCCAATATTGTCATCGAGATCTGATTACTGGAGTCGTCGCAGCGCCTGCGATTTCTAAGTATGATGACGGGACCTACGCAGATGACTACGCGGTGGAGTCTCGTCCGGAGAGCGCAACACCCACGATCGCGGGGATCCTTCTGATACTCGCCGGGCTCGCTGCATTCGGACAGGGCATTCTGTACCTGATGGTCCAGGACATAGCGTCCAGCGCGGGATATGTTGGTGTCGATGTCGGCTGTTGCGGCGGGATCGACCTGTTGTTTGGCATTGCCGCCCTTGTAGGCGGAGTCTTCGCGATCCAGAGATCGCATTTCGTGATTGCTCTTCTGGCGTGTGTTTGTGCCATCCTCAGCCTCGCCCTGCTATTTGTCGGGCCCCTGCTTGGTTTCATTGCCATACTCTTGGTTGCGCTCTCGAAGGAGGAGTTCAGCGAAGGATAGGCGAATCTGCTAGACAACGTGAAGAAGGCCTCGCGTTAGGAATGGATGACGATGACGATTTGCCCATCATGCGGGACGACGAATGCTGAGGGAGTGTCGTTCTGCAAAGTATGCGGACATAAGATCGAACCATCAGATCAGCAGGTGAAGTGTTCTTCGTGTTCCCAGGCCAACCCAGCCGGTGTCACTTACTGCTGGAGCTGCGGGGCGGAGCTGCCGAAGAAGACGACCGCGCAGGCCGAGAGCCCCGTCACATCAGACCAGCGAGGCGCCCCTCAGACCGGCACACGCGTCATGAAGAAATGCTCCTCTTGCGGTCAGATGGTCGACCCCAACGCCAGTGTCTGTCCGTTCTGCAGCCGGAGCTTCGTTCACTACGGGCCAGTCGTCCCGATCGTGTCACGACGGCCAGATTCAATACGGCTCAATATCGCGGGGATTTTGATTATCATCTCAGGCATCGTGGCATTCTACACCTCATATCAGTTCTTCCAGGCTGAGGTCCTGATCGCCGAAGAGTATGGTATAGACGTCAGTTCAATTGGATGCTGTGGCGTGCTGGAGATAATCTTCGGCATAGGGGCAATCTTGGGTGGCTTCTTCGCAACCACGCAGCGGAGATTCCTCTTCCCATTGATAGGTAGCATTCTGGGGATGTTGAGTTTTGGTCCATTCTGGATAGGATCAATATTGGCGTTCATCGGGATGCTGCTGATCGTGATGCACAAGGACGAGTTCGAGGACTAGCCAGCTGGCGCGCATCAGAGGGACTAGTTATATTCCAGAAGGACAATCCTGTCCTGGTGCTGGAATGGCCAAATGCCCCAATTGTGGCTCTGATAACCCAGACTACGCGTTCTATTGCGGAAGGTGTTCTGCCGAGCTGAAGGACAGCTCCGGCAAACCGTACGTAACACCCCGGCCGGTTACACCGCCTCCGCCCAGGAAAGTGGTGCCTAGGCTGGTCGAGGTCAAGATCGCGACACGAACTGTCAACCCGATGATCGGAGGGGTATGCGTGATTCTGGCTGGATTGCTGGCCGTCCTCCAAGGCGCTCTCGCGCTCGTGGGCGAAGCCCAGATCTTGGACATGACTGGGTCAGGAAATGGGTGGCTGACGTTCTGGGGCGTGTTCTTCATCGTTGTCGGGATGGGTGCGATTCTGTTGGGCTCGAGGGCAATCAGCAGGACCGGATACGCTGGGGCATTGATTGGAGCGGTGCTCGGCATCATGGGAGTCGGTTTCGGGATCGGCCCCTTCTTGGCTCTCGGAGGGCTCGTGCTGATTGCTCTGTCCAGAGAGGAGTTCCAGTACTAGCGCAGCTCGAGGGCGCCTGATTCAGATGTCAAACGACGAGCAGCAGCCAAACACAAACGAGTCACCGAAGCCCTTCGACCCGACTGCGAAAATCCCGCCCAGAAGCTACTTCCTCACGCTCGGAGGGGACCTCACGATCGGCGCGGGTGTCGCCTCGTTCGCCAACGGCACTTACGCGATGCTTACCGGAACGGACGTGACGCTCGCCGCCGATATCGGAGTGACGAAAGAAGCCATATGCGGATTCATCTTCGTCTTGTTCGGGATCGTCTCCATCGCGGGCGGGATCGCGGCCCTCAAACGCATGCACATCTCCCTCGGGCTCGCCGGCGCCGCCCTTGGAATGATGGGCGGCGGCCTGGTCGGGTTCTGGCTCGGCCTCATCGCCCTGGTCATGTTCGCTCTGTCGCACGAAGACCTCTAGCGCCCAAGCTCACCCGTAAAGAATGAAATGAAATGTGGGAAGGAAACAGCAGGATTCATGTGTGGATACGAATAACGGCTGAGCCGTAACTGCCAGTTCGACATGTTGTATAGCGACTACAGCGATTAGTGGCTGCGGACTGAATGTCTCGGCGGACCTTGACACTTACATCCCAGCTCTATCAACGCCGTCATGTAACGGCGGCTGTAAGATGCCTCG
>MGWC01000015.1 GCA_001800815.1 Euryarchaeota archaeon RBG_19FT_COMBO_56_21 | reverse complement strand
GGCGATGCTCGGGATGTGCGCACTGGCGTTCGTGCCCGGGATGAAGCAGGCCAAGATGGGGTTCAAGGTCCTGGGGCATGCGGATGACATTGGGAAGGCGACAAAGAACCTCAGGAAGAATATGATTAAGGCTACGGGAAAGGACCCTGGTCGTGCGTTTGAGGCGCATCACAATCTACCTCAGAAATTCGAGAAGTTCTTCAACAAGAAAGGCATTGACAACGTCCATGATTCCAAGTATGGTGCATGGGTTGAGAAGGGCAGCCACAGATCGGATGCTTATGCGTTCAACAAGGAATGGGAGAGCGCAATTACATCTGGAAGGGTTCACGACAAAGACTCCATCGAAGCATTTGGAAGAGAGCTAGCAGGCGGGTATGGGTACGATGTCCGATTCTAGAGATCAGTCGACGCCAAGGTTCTACACTCTGACCCCGGGCTGGGGTACGAAGTACTACTTCGCCAGTGTAGATACCGACTCAATGGGCGATGCATCAGTGGATTGGAGCTACAGAGATCTTGCCAATTTCAAGGGAACCGCGGTTCTTGAAATCATATCAGGTAAGACCCCCGGAGACTTCCTGAGGAACGACACTCTCCTGATGGTTGTGTCAGATAGGGTTGTTGCCATTCTTCGAGAGTATGGCATCAAGTCCTTCGCAACGTACAAAGTCGAAGTGATGCGTGGTGGCAAGAAGATAGCTGGCTACAACGGATTGGCCGTGCTGGGCAGAGGTGGACCGAACAATCCAACTGCATATAAGGACGGACCGATGCCAGGGACTTCAATCCAGAGGATAAGAGGGCTTTCCCCCACCAAGTGGGAAGGCAGCGATCTCTTCATGCTTGATGACTTGTATAGAGTCGTCCTCGCGACTGAGAGACTGAAAGACATCTTCAAGAAGGAGAAGGTCACGAATTGCCTTTTCGAACCAGCTGAGGAATTCGCAGTTGGATACCCAGGGCATTATCTCAAGACTCGCAAATGAGGGACTGACGGATTGTGACAGACACGGGGAGGTGGTCCAGAAGGTGGCAAAGGGGCGATAGGAAACAGCTCTGATTCACTTCACGTCCTGAAGAGGGCTGAGCGTCTGTACCCCCCTCGATGGCGGTCTCCTTCATACCGTTGGTGGGGCCGATCCTCGCGTGCGTGGTCGACGGGACCTTCGTCGACATGATAAACGCCCTCAAGAACGGGGACTGGGCGATGCTCGGGATGTGCGCACTGGGCTTCGTGCCGGGGATGAAGCAGGCCAAGATGGGGCTGAAGGCGGTTGGGTCGTTCAGCGGAAAGGGTCAGAAATTCATAAGGTACATGGGTGAAAAGGAATACAAGAGCGTGCTGAAGACCAAGACTGTCCAGAGCATGTCAGGCCGCACCTACATGACGAAGAATACCTTCAGGGATTCGGATACTATGCTTTCGAGGCTGAACAAACCTAATCCGTCGGACAGGTGCTTCGTTGAATTCAAAGTCAAGAACGAAGTTCAGATTCATGGACCCAGCAGAGTAGCCTCCAACACAGGAGGATCCACTGGGGCGTGGGAATATTGGATTGAAGAAGGAGACAGCCTTAGCATCGACATCCTTTCGCACGGGAGATTGCCATGAGTAGCCGATCGTCAATTGGCCGGAAGAGCCGGAATTGTAATTCGATGAGGACTGTAGAGCCAGCCTCGCGATCTGATGTCTACGTTTTGATACACGATAGCCTAGCTAGAGGATTCATCCTCCTTCGCGATCCGATTGAGGGCTACTTGTACCGTGGGACTGTAGTCAGAAGCCTGCCTTACAGAAACGGAAAGAGGCCCTTTCACTACCTGCTCAGGCTGGCCCGACCCGCACTCTATTTGCAGGACAAAGGCCATCAGACGGATGTTAGAGCCCTAGTCATCCAGCCCCGGTACTCTGGGGACACCCTGAAGAATCTCCAAACTCTCCGAACGGTCACCGTCAACTTCTCGTTCTCTGCAAGACTGAATCGCGAGATCGGATGTCCCTGGTCAGGTCTCACTATGATGGATGAAATCGATCAGGAGATATTCGGAATTGGGATTGGTGAGATTCAGCTTGACCCTCCAAGAAAGCCCTTCGTTGAGGCACCGTGGGAGATGACGGAGTATGGGGGTGAGAAGCGCTAACATGCCTTGACTTGCGTCCTTGAAAGATTTTGAGGTCACGCATGCGGCGATCGATGTCGCGGAGAAGGTGATAGAGGACGTCAAGCAGGCTGCGGATGCGGTCTGCGACGCCGTCGTCTCCGGCGTGGCAACCGTTCAGAACGCCTGGGACAACCTCGACCCCGGCCTGAAGCAGTGGCTCCTGATGGGCGCCTCGCTCGCGATATCGGTGATCCCCGGGATAGGGATCGCAGAGCGTTGGTGGGCTTATGTCTGCTACGCCGTTTCTAGCCCGTCAGAAATGCGCTGTGCCCGTTGCATGCGTTCTAGATCATAATAATGGCTATACACACATGCCTTCGCCGCGACCCCCTCTAGAAACGAATAGGAACGAGCGTCGTGGAGAGTGGCCTGTAAAGGGTTTTGGGACAGGGGAAGGGTACAAGGACTGGCTCGACTTTCTACCCTCTGTACGGGCGTCAGATAAGCCTTTTGACACTCCAATACCAAGTCTGGATGAGAACGATGGGGCGGGAGCTCGAGTCTATTCAATCGACTCCCGCAGCTCATTGACCGTATTGCTCATGGTCTCTAGGATCTCCTTCAGGTGATCAAGGAAATCCTGTATCTTCTCAGTCGTGACGGCCCCGTCAGGGGAAGGCTCGATCAGGCCCTCCTGCTCCAGTATCCTGAGTGAGTACCTCACCTTGTGCTGCGGATACTCCAGCATCTCCGATAGCCGGATGATGCCGATGGGCTCGTTGTCCATGATCGCCTTGAGCATCGCGACGTGTCTCTGCAAAAGCTCAATCTCTGTCTCGATCTTGCTCGTCAGCACGGACTTGCCTTTTCCCTTCATTTACATCGCCTCTCCGAGGAAACTGGGCTACGTCTTGTCGTGCTACATGATAACACTTAGAATATTTGAAGCGCAGAGAGGGAACAATTGAGGTGGTAGCACGGTTGCCGACCAAATTTCATATAACCACCGAGGAATAGCGTGGCAGACAATGGCAGTCATCGAGGGCCGCGACCTTGTCAAGGACTACGGGGGCATGAAGGCCCTCGATAGGGTTTCACTCACAGTCAACGAAGGAGACTTCTTCGGCTTCTTCGGGCCGAACGGTGCGGGCAAGACGACGTTGATCAGGATTCTCACGGGCCAGCTGGAGCCAACCTCGGGCTCGGCGAAGGTCATGGGAGTCGATGTCGTGAAAGAGCCCATGCGGGTCAAAGAGCTGATAGGGATCGTACCAGAGGTCGAGAGTCCGCCCACGTATCTAACCGCCTACGAGTACCTGTATTTCGTCGGCAAGGTCAGGAAGCTCGACAAGCTGGAGGACAGGATAGACAGATGGCTTACGTTCTTCGACCTCCTGGAGAAGAAGGGCACGATATGCAAGGACATGTCCAAGGGGATGCGACAGAAGGTCATGCTCGCGTCTGCCTTCATCCACGAGCCCGGGCTGCTCTTTCTTGACGAACCGTTCATCAATCTGGACCCGATCTATCAGAGGCAGCTCAGGGAATATCTGGAGGGATTTGTGGAGAAGGGGGGCACGGTTTTCATGGCCTCGCATATCCTCGAGATCTCCGAGAGGCTCTGCAATCGGCTCGCGATCGTCAATCTGGGAAAAGTGGTCGCCGAGGGCCGGATAGAGGATCTTCTCAGGGAAGGAGAGAACCTCGAGAGATTGTTCTTGAGGTCCGTGGGGCTGAAGGCTCTCGGGGGTGACCCTTCACGAAAGACCTCCTGAAGCTGATGCTGAAGGAGGAATTCAGGACCCATGCCTCCTACTCGGGCAAACAGCGGTTTCTGACATTTCCGCTCTTCGTCCTGATACTGTCTTTCTTCTCGGGCCTGACCCTGGAACGCATGATGGAGCAGGTTCCGCTGGAGCAGATGGGCGTATTCGCCAACCTCTCCTCGTTCTTGTATGGGCTGAGCGTCGGCGCTTTCGGAGTGATGGGCAGGGAGTACCTGGAGAGGCGGCATGGGGCGAGCAACTACCTCGTGGCGATGCCTTACCTGCTGCCTCTCTCGTTCCGCACGACCTTCATCGGGATATACCTCAGGGATGCAGTATTTTATGTCCTGCTGATGCTGGCCCCAGCAACTCTCGGATTGGCCCTCGCTGCGCCCATCGCGGGTTTCCATCTGAGCAGTATCGGATTGCTCTTCATCGCGGTGCTCCTGAGCTTCTTGCTTGGCCTGTCACTGAGCTTCCTCGCGTCGGTAGTATACATCAGAAATGTCCCGGCCTTCCTGGGCATAACGGCCGTGATTGCAGCGCTGTTCGTATCTCACGGCTTCTTGGGGACCCCAGCTCTCGACGCACTGGTCCCTTCTCTCGGGTTTCAAATGAACGTCCGGCCGTTCGGTGACGACTACGGAACCGCGATATTGTACGCGTCGACCGTCATCGCCGTTACCTCTGTGTTCACGCTGTTGGCCTTTGCGCTGGTGCAGGTACGCATCAACATCGCTTCTCGCATGCACGCGGACCTGCTCCCTAGGATACACGAGCGCGTCGGGTTCATGAAAGGCCTCAACAGGACATTGATAGCGAAGGAGTTCTTGGATCTCCGCAGAAGCGGGACAATCGCGAAGATGTTCTTCTCCTTCGTGCTGCCGCTTCTATTCCTATCGTTCACCACATGGTATGTGAACTATGGCCTCGCGATCCCCGTCGGTTTCAATGCGGTGTTCTACGCGGCCATGGTGGGGTTCGTCGGCGTGATGATGTATAGCTGGTTGAACAACGTGGACCTCGCTGAATACTATTCACTGCTCCCTGTGACTGTACCTCAGCTGATCAAGATACGGATACTCGTGTTCCTGTTCCTCACGCTGGGAATCTCGACGTTCTTCGTGGTCGCGATTTCCATACTGAACGGTGAGACTGCGCTGCTGTGGCTCGCGCTCGTGGTCATGTTCATTACGTCGCTCTACACCGTCGTCATGACTGCCTATCTGACCGGTCTCAAGACGAACACATTCCTCTTCGATACGAGCGTGCTCATGCGGTTCAGCGTGCTCTCCTTCTTTCCCGATCTCTGCCTCACGATACTCTCTTTCACGCTCCTGGCCGACTGGGTCATCGCTGTGGCCGGAATTGCATTAGTCCTGGTGATGCTCTCCTTGGCCACTGTGGTCTTCTTCCGGGGGATCGACATGAAGTGGGATCGAGCCCCGTTCGCTGCGTGAGAGAAGCATTATTTCCCTTCTGGACCGTTATGCGGGTTCGGTCTTACATGAGGAAGGATGTAATGGTCAGACGGGGCATGCACGCCCTGATAGCCCTGACGCCCCTCTATTTCGCGCTGCCCGTGGAGCTCTCCGTCGAGCCTTTGAGACGGTGGATGCTTCTGATGGGATTCTTCATCGGCGTGTGTGTATTCGAGGTCTTCAGGCTCTGGAAAGGGGTGACCTTCCTTGGACTAAGACCCCACGAGAAGTACCAGATAGCCTCTTTCGCGTGGGCGGCCGCGGGAGTGACCCTGTTGCTCTGGCTTTTTCCCGAGGATATCGCCTCTGGGGCGTTGGTGGCCATGGCGCTCGTCGATCCACTTGCCGGAGAATTGCGGGGATCCAAGATCAAGGACACGGTGACAGTGCCTGTGGCCCTGGCCGCGTACTTCGCTCTGTTCTTTGTGATCTCGGCATTTATGGGCGATCGGGGACTTGTTGTTTACATGGCCTTGGCTGCTGTCGGAAGTGTGGTGGCCGTCCCATCCGAGCGGTTCAAGGTGAGGTACGTGGACGACGACTTCCTGATGCTAGTCCTTCCCGCGCTCGCGATGACGGGACTGTCGTACCTGCTCTGATTGGCTGCGGAGGGCCATTACTCGACGAGTTCGAGCTTGCCGAACTTACCCGCGCTGACCTGCAGTTTGTTCTTGTATGAGGTCGTCCACCCGTTGGTGATCCGGATCTTCGCGTTCAGTGCGACCTTCTCGATATCATCGTTCCAAAGCGATACAGAAATCGTATCGCCGTTGTCGTCCTGTCCGGTGGCGTCACAGACTCTGCCGGCGGCTCCGCTCCACTTTGAGTTCCACTCTCTGGGTTCCTTCTTCTCGATTATCGTCAGGACAATCTCGTCGACCTTCATCTTGTCCTTGAGGTCCTTTGCCATCATTTGGACACGCTCTGCGGGCCGTAAAAGCTATCTGTACTTAAAGCTCATGCCCTACGAATTGTCCACTTCTAGTCGTTGGAAAGCGTCAGTTTTCAGCCCTGATTTTGACATAGCCAGTAGGTCAGAAAACAACATCAATGCTTCCAATTAGGCTTATATGCCCACAATAGAATAGGGTGCGTCTATGACGAGGATCAAGGTTATCACCGAGCCCGCTGAGCTCGTTCCGAT
>MGWC01000014.1:19014-25488 GCA_001800815.1 Euryarchaeota archaeon RBG_19FT_COMBO_56_21 | reverse complement strand
GCGACCACGCCCGCAATGACCAGAAGCGAGACCATAATCGCTATGATTTTCTTGTCCATCCAGTTCCCATCCTTTTTGTACAGTTGCGTGTCGCGGAAAAGACGGGACCGTCGCTGCGAGAAGCGCACGGCGCAAGCTAATCCATCCCTTCTGCTTTCGCTGGCAATATATCGGGTTATTGGTATATATTTTATTTGGTCTCCTTGCTCCGTCGTCCCTGGCCCTGGGAGAAGGTCGAATAGGCCGAGGAATTGGAGCTAGAGCTGGTCCGAGGCATGAAACATCTCGGAGAAATGGTTCGGGGCCCCCATCCCGCGCCCCTCTCGCGCCAACACGCCAATCCCCCCACCACACCAAAAAGGCTCATAGTGTCGGCGGTGGCGCTTGGATTCCATAATTGACAGCATCGTATTTCAAGTGTTGCCGGGCTCCATTACGATATTCGGAGAAAAGGACAGCTCATGCCCGCGAGAGAGAGAAGACGCATAAAAGGTTTGACAGCGTAGACGCCCTGCGGATCTCAGGTAGCCGAAGCGCGCGTGTTCATCTTCTGCCCCATGAACATCGCGAGCACTCCCACAATGATCGCGGCGATGAAGGCTATCGCGACGCCGGTGCTCTGGTTCTGAAGGGCGGTGTTGATCGGGTCCCACAGCATGACCATCACGAGGGCGATGATGCCGAACAGGAAGATTGACAGCGAAACGCCCGGGACCATCGAGACCTTCTTGGCCTTTCTCGCGGTGGCGGATCTCTTGTAGAGCATGAACACGAGCAGGCCAATCACAACGACGACAGCGGCGATGCCAAGGAACATGCCCAGGTTGTCCTCGATCGGCGGGACCCAGGTCCAGTACCAATCGATGAAGAACGATATCTGGGAACCGATGATGCCCAGGACAATGAGAGAAACGCCGATGACCCTGAGGTCCGTTATGCTCGTGGGGGGGTCGATAGGAATCCTGTCCACCCCGGAGTACTCCTCCTCAGCAGGTTCCTCCTGAACTGCATCTTCGACCTCCGCTGCTTCCTCCTCGACCGCGACGGACCGAGCTTTCGGCTTCGCGGCGGGAACCGGTACGGGCTCTTCCTCGATCTCGATGACTTCCTCGACCTCTTCCTGTTCGAACTCCGCCCCACAATAAGGGCATGCAGCAACGTCCAGACCGACCGAGTTGCCACAGACTGGGCACTCGGCCGTGTCCCCTTCGCTCACTGCTTCTGGCTCTTCCTCCACGACGGGGGCGGCTCTCTGCCGCTGAGCTACAGGTTCCTCCTCGACGATCTCCTCCACTTCCTCGGCCTCGAACTCGGCGCCGCAATGTGGGCATGAAAGAACGTCGAGCCCAACATGCTTGCCGCAGACGGGACATGTGACTTCCTCGCTGTCGTCGGCGGCCCCTTCGGGCTCCTTGACAGGCTCAACCTTGACCTCTTGCTTCTTCTTGGCCATGTGAAGGTTCACCACTCACAGATGGGGACCCCTGTGCTCGGGGGGACTGGATGACTATTGGATTTACCGTTTAAATAGCTTGCGACAATGACCCCAATTCCGCGCGCTAGCTTCGCGGAAGAAATGAATACAGGTGGTTTTTGGAGATCATCACGTCTGACTGGGGACCTCAGCACCCTGGGCAAACACATATATCCCGTAATTGCTACCACTGAGATATGATAAGCGCCCCGAAGAACGAGCCGAATCCTTTGGAGCGGCTTGTGCGCTTCTTGGAGACTGACAACGGGCAGAGGCTGACTGTCTGCCTCTTCTCGATAATCGCCACGCTGCTCCTGCTGCTCTTCCCGGGCGGAAGCCTGGCGCTCGTCGTCGGAATACCCTTCGTGTTCTTCATCCCGGGATTCACCGTTGTGAGGCTCTTCTTCTGGAAGACCACAACCCCGGAAGCAAAGTTCGTCCTCAGCATGGCCCTTAGCATACTGGTCGTGATCTTCCTCGCACTCTTCCTCGTTCTCACCCCGATAGGGCTCAACTCGGATTCCACGCGCGCTTCGCTGATGACGTTCTCGATCGCCGCCGTTGCGCTCGAGGCGTTCGTGCTGCCGGCCGGCAGAACGGGAGGAGCGAGCACGGAACAGATCCAGAGAGTCCCGAAACCTTTGAAGACGGACAAGGTGGTGGCTGGGATGTTGGGTACGGCTCTGGTCGTTTCCGCGATATCGCTTGGGCTGATCGTGACCGCAGAGTACCCATCGAGGACCTTTTTCGCTGTCACGGACGAGAACGGAAAGGTCTTGACGAACTTCACTCTGGAAGTGAACACCACGCTCACGGTCGTCCTGCACATGAAGAACGGAGAGGATGGTGTCCGCAACTTCACGGTAGTCGGATATGTGCTGGACTCACTCGACTATCCATCGTATTCGTTTTCCAGGGTTCTACAGAAAGGGGAGGAATGGAACCAGACGATGTCTTTTGAACTCGTGGTCAAAGGATATTTCAGGCTTGACTTCGACCTCTACATCCAGGAGCAGCAGCTGCCGCCTTACAAATACGGAAACCTGCACTTCTGGTTCGGGGTCGTGGACTTCTCTCAGCCGATCTAGTCGTCAACGATGCTCTGAAGGTCCTCCTGTAGGCGAACGCCCTCTTCGGGGAGGTTTCTGATGGCGCTTATCGTCGTCTCACGCACGGCGACCAGAGCGGACACTAGCGCGCTAACGACCGATATCGCGACGGCAGCCACAAGGACAAGCAGCAACAACCCCTCGCTCCAGTCGATCGTGAGCCTGTGCCCGAAAAGCATGAACACGCCGGACCGCGAGAGCCATTCAGCCGTCACCAACCCGATCACGAGCCCGATCGAGGCCCCCGCAAGACCTTTCACCAGGGCCTGAGGGGACACAAGTATCATCACATCGCGCCTGCTCGCTCCGATCGTCTTCAGGATCCCGAGCCTTCTCCTGCCCTCGTGGATTTCCTTGGAGAACACCGCGGTGATGGCCAGTCCCGCGAGCAGAGCTGCAATCGCCCCGATGGAGAAGAGGGCGAGTTCCACGTTCCCCTGGGATATCTTCGCCGCTTGGTATAGTGGGATCGAGCCCGGGTCTGAGAGCTCGGTCGTGCCGCCGTACCTGACAAACAATTCCACGAAGCCGGGTTCATCTGCATACCACGGCTCGACTACAACCTCGTCGGAGAATAGACCAATGTGCACATAATGCGTCCCAACGGAAAGGTCCTCGAGAGTGAATGTGAATTGCTTGCTATCAAGGGACCCGAGCGAGACATTGTACAGGAACAGCTGTCCGGGGAGGAAATCAACGTAAACGGCGAGGTCGAACGATCCTCCGACCGTACCTCCGTTCGCTAGCTGCACGATGCCCTTGACTGAATCGGATGCCTTGATCGCATCCGACGATAGCTGGAACCCAGTCACGACCGGCATGAACTCATTTGGGAACTCAAGCGGATCGGCCACCTCTATAGACACATTGAACCCAGCCATGCCAACGGCATTTCCCTCTATGCTGTAGTCCCCCAGCGAATCCGCAAGTAGGCTAACCCTTCCTACGGCATCAGTCAGAAAAATCTGGTTCAGGAATGTGACTGTCGCACTGGGGACCGGGACGCCGTCGTATCTCAACACGGTGATGTTGAATGCCTCGTTGAGCATCACGCGACTGGGTCCCCAGTACCTTATGTATGGATCGACGACCCTGATATCTGTCTCGAGCGTGACAGGAAAGTCGCCGCCAACAGATGCCAGAACGGAGTGTTCCCCCAGCGCGCTAAGCGCGAACTGCCGGGAGACGACAATGGACGACGTCGCGTTCACTGAGGCCGTCACATTGTCAAGAGAGACATTGACATCCCCAGATTCTGCCGGTGTCTGGAGAGCGAAAGATACCTGAACCGTTCCAGGACTCCTGCCCCAGTTCCTCACTGCGAGGTCCACAGTGAAGTTCTCTCCCACCGAGACAACGCTCTTCGATGTGTGGAAGCCGTAGATCGTGAACCTCGCGTCCTCCGGAGAAAGGATATCGCGGACTTCTGCTGGATCCTCTGAACTCACCCGGATGATGGATATCTTGCTTGAGGGCATCCCGCTCAGGAATCGTGCACGTTCGAGGCCCACGAAGAGCTCGTCATCCATCGTCGTGCCCGTCTCGAACCATCCCACAACGTTCACGAGATCCATCTTTGTGGAGTAGCTGCCCACGAGGGGAAGGGCGAAGGGCACGTCGAGACCGAGCCTCTTCATGAGCCCGGAGCCGACCATCGCAGAGCTCTTGTCGTAGATAGAGAAGTTGCCAACAACCTCGAACCGATCGAAGCTGGGCCCCACGGAGCCGAACCTTGAGTAGTTCACGCCTCTCACGATGAACGATTCGCCACCGTACGAGCAGAAAGCGAAAACCTCCGGGCTGACAGCCAACTCTCGGTCGAACTGGTCCTTCGCGGAGTCCAGTGCTTGTACCATGCCGTTATCAATCTGGCTCGAGAAGATGGTTGGCGCGCCTTCGGAGGATATCACCAATGCCGAATCACCAGAGAAGGCCTTGGCTCCGTTCTGCAACCCTGATAGGACTGCCGCGGTCGCGGTGAACACCATGATGGCAAGAGCGACAACTATCATCACTCGTATCCGAATCATGTTGACCGTCCCACCTCCTTGAGATCCTCCACAGGGGCCGATATGGTCATCTTCGATGCTGGCAGCAACGCCCCGAGAACGCCCGCAACCACCGTTGCGAGAAACGCGACAGCGACTAGAAATTCATCCACGCGCATCACGAACACTGACGTGAACACTGTCGACGCGAAGGTGCTTATTGCATAAGACAAAACGACACCGAACGCGACTCCGAGCAAGCCTCCCCAGGAGCTTATGATCACCGCGTTCCCAAGCAGATAGGAGAGCACCCGCAAGCGTCCCGCGCCGAGTGTCTTCAGGATCCCTATCTCGTGCCGACGGTCCGATACCTCAGCGCCTACGAAGCTGTACGCGAGGACCGCGATGACGAACGCGGAGGGCAGCAACACCCACAACATGTCGGAGCGTATCTCGTCCACGCCTGATTCCAGGAACTCGATTATCCCAACCATTGACTGAACGGAAAATCCGCGTTCGACGAGCATGGCGACATCGGAGCTGTCCAGAAGTCCCGCAATCGCGTAGTTGTAGCGGCCAGTTTCAGTCGTCAGCGCCCAAGTGACATTCTGCGAAGTGAGCAACCAGTCGGATGGGAAGATCGTAGAGGAATATGTCCCGTTCAGGTCTAGTTCCAGCGTCGTAGCTCCGACCAGGGTTATAGCGCCATATGAGTAGCCTAGACCCGACTTCAAAACGGTATCTGTGCTCTGTCCCAAAGGAATCGGGAGAACACTGTATGTGTCCGTGACCGAGAAGACCATCACTGATTCATCATATGGGAGGATGCGGACATTGGTCACAACACCCACCGCCAGGAGTTCTCTGAACTCAGCGATCTCCTGTTCGCCGAAGAATGCGATGCCTTCCGGACTAGATTTCGTGATGAGTTGATAGTCGGATTCGAAGGTAGCCGAAAGCCTGTCCATGGAGGACCCGAGGCCGTTCGCGACCGAGAAGCTCGCCACTATGAACATTGTGCAGAGGGCGATGCCCAGACTCGTCGACTTCGCCCTTGATCCGAACTTGAACAGAGGGAGCTGTCTCATTGTGGACCGCCGGAAAATGGGGGCGTGCCGAATATATAACTTGTCAGAGGAATGCGTTCAGCTGACAGACTCGGCAACGAGGGACACAAGCTCGGCGACCTCCATCTTGACGCCCGCGACCTTCGTGCCGGCTGTGAGGTTCGTGACGCAGAACGGGCATGCGGACACGAGCATCTCCGCGCCCAGCTCCTTCGCCTCCATCACTCGCAAGGATGCGATGTACTCTGCTCTGTCATTGAATTGTATCTTGTACCCTCCGCCGGCACCGCAACACTGAGAATCATACCTGTTGTGCTTCATCTCGATGTAACTCGATTTCGGGAATGATTTGAGTATCCTCCTCGGCTCCTCGAATATTCCGAAGTGACGCCCGATGTGGCAGGGGTCGTGGTACGCGACCTTCCTCGGCAGGGGTTTCTTGAGCACCAGCTTCTTCTTCGCGATGAGATCGTCGATGAACTGCGTGAGATGGAACAGCTTGAAGTCGGGCTTGCCCGCGTACAGAGGATAGTTGTGACTCAGCGTCATGAAGCAACCAGCACATGCCGTGACGACCGTGCTCACGCCACGCTTCTCGACCTCGTTCAGGTTGTGCTTCACGAGCCCGTCCACTTCGTCGCGAACAATGTCCGTCTGGCCCGTCCTGATGAGCGGGGAGCCGCAACACCATTCATCCTTGCCCAGTATGTCGTACTCGACCCCTGCGGCGTCCAACACACGAGTTGCGTCCTGTGCGATCTTCTGTTGCCTGTAGCTCGCTGTGCAACCGGTGAAATAGAGGATCTCAGGGTTCTTGGAGCGCCTAGCGGTCTTCG
>MGWC01000014.1:12882-18971 GCA_001800815.1 Euryarchaeota archaeon RBG_19FT_COMBO_56_21 | reverse complement strand
TCAGCGCCTTGTGTTTGTCGAGCGGGCCGACCCCGTTCTTGACGAACCATTCCTTGACCTGCTCCCAGCGGTCGTTGAATTTGATATCGGCATGGCAAACGTGCTGGCAGTAGCCGCACGCAGTACAGTTGTATACTCGTTCGACGAACTCGGGCGTGATCTCCGGCCTGCGTCTCATGAGCCTGTCGAACGTCCCTGGGTGCGCGTATCTCTTGAGGTGATACATCTTCCCGCGCACTCGCCACGATTCGAACCCTCGGTCTGGGTTCAGCTGTATGGGACAAACGAAGTTGCAGTACCCGCACTGAAGACAGGCGTGGATATCCTTCTCGACCTCAGCGGGCAATTTCGCGAAAACCAAGCCCTACTAGCCTCCCGGAACAGACTCACGGCCTCAGTGGATATCAACGTTGTGCCGATTGACGTGTCACGGTGCCTCTCAGGGTCGCGCGCTTCATCTCACGCGCATGCCGTTCGATACTGTCCAGCGCGTCCGGCCTCTGAGGAAGGGCAGAGGAGTAGGCAGCTATCAGGCCCGAGCCCTCGACCACTCCAGCAGCACCCATGGACAGTGCAGCGCGAACATGCTCCGGAGTCGAAATGCCGAATCCAAGCGCGACTGGAAGTTTGGTCATCGACACGACCCTTTTCACAAGCTCTTCCGCTGAGGATGGCAATTCCGATCTTGCGCCCGTGGTTCCTGCCACAGACACAGCGTAGACGAACCCTGAAGCGCCCGAGAGTATGTGTTCCAGCCGCTTTGATGATGTCGAGGGCGCGACGAGCCTGATGACATCGAGCCCGTGCGATATAGCCAACCCATCCAATTCTGCGGATTCCTCAGGTGGTAGATCCACGACCAGCAGTCCGTCCGCGCCCGAATCAGCCGCGGCCTTGCAGAACCTGTCCGGGCCGTACTGAAGGATCGGGTTGTAGTATGTCATGATAACAATCGGTTTGCTGACGCCGCGTCTCCTCACCGAACGCAGCACATGGAAGATGTGTTCAGTTGCGAAGCCTCCCGACAATGCTCTATTCATCGCGCCCTGGATGACTGGCCCGTCTGCAACGGGGTCTGAGAATGGAATCCCCAGCTCTAGGATGTCTGCGCCTGCATCGGACAATCTGACAGCCTGCTCGATGGTGAAATGAGGGTCCGGATCACCGGTGCAGACGTACGCTATGAAAGCGCCGTCACCCTTGGAAAGGACAGCCCGGAACGCTTTCTCGATCCGGCTCATAGGTTCCCCTCCATCTCCGCCACTTGGTTCACGTCCTTGTCCCCGCGTCCTGAGAGATTGACGATCATCGCGCCATTCGATGGCATCTCCTTGGACAGCTTCGCTGCGAACGCAACTGCATGCGCGCTCTCAAGAGCTGGGATGATGCCTTCGGTCTCCGAGAGCATATGAAACGCGGAGAGTGCCTCCGAGTCCTTCGCATAGACGTACTTGACGCGGCCCGACGATCCAAGGAAGGCGTGCTCAGGACCGACTGCTGGATAATCCAGACCAGCGGCAACCGAATGCGTTTCGTTGATCTGTCCGTCACTGCTCTGTAGGACGAGCGATTTGAATCCGTGCAGCACACCTTTGGTGCCAGCGCAAACGCTCGCGGAGTGCATCCCGGTCTCGATCCCTTCGCCTCCGGCCTCGACCCCGTACATCGCAACATCCGAGTCGTCGACGAACGCATGGAACAGGCCTATGGCATTGCTCCCGCCTCCGACGCATGCGACCAGCGCATTCGGCAGTCTTCCTTCCGCGGCGAGGAACTGCTCTCTGGCTTCCCGACCTATCACGGACTGAAGATCTCTCACGATGGTTGGATACGGGTGAGGACCAACGACACTTCCGATGAGGTAGTGCGTGTTATCGCTACTCGCTGCGTATTCCCTCATGGCCTCGTTGATGGCGTCCTTCAGCGTTCTTGACCCGGTCTTGACCACGTTCACTTTCGCGCCCAGAAGGTTCATCCTGAAGCAGTTCAGCCGCTGCCGCTGGACATCCACCTCGCCCATGTACACCTCGCACTCGAGCCCGAGGAGGGCGCATGCGGTGGCTGTCGCGACTCCGTGCTGACCCGCGCCCGTCTCAGCGATCACGCGGCGCTTGCCAAGTCGCTTGGCCATCAGCGCTTGGCCGAGCGCGTTGTTGATCTTGTGAGAGCCCGTGTGAGCGAGGTCTTCTCGTTTCAGATAGATCCTGGGCCCGCCTAGACGCTCCGTAAGACGCCTGCAAAAGTACAGTGGTGTTGGCCTGCCAGCATATGTCCTGAGGAGACCATTCAATTCAGCTCTGAACTGCTCGTCCTCCTTGATTCCGTCGTATTCCTTCTGCAGCTCGGTGAGAGCGTTGACGAGTATCTCAGGGACGAAGAATCCGCCGAACTCCCCAAAGTAACCATTCGAGTTCAGGTCTTACACCTCCTTATGAAAGTCTCCACTTTGCCTGGGTCCTTCCTTCCTGGCCGTACCTCCACGCCGCTGGACACATCCACTCCATAGGGCCTCAGCGCCTTCGCGAGGTGTACGTTCTCCGGGGTGAGGCCTCCAGCGACGAACGATCGGCTACGGAGTGCGAACGGGATTCTCGTGTAATCATACACAGCGCCCGTCCCTGGCGTGCCATCCTCGAAAACGAGTGCATCAGCCGCAGAGGCGAACCTCTCGGCCTCACCGCTTGACGGCTTCACTACGCGCAGGACCTTGATTCCATGATCTCTGAGCTCAGACAGCTCCTCGGGTTGCAGCGAATACAGCTGCAGAATCTCTGCGCCGCTATCGGCCAGCATTGCAAGTGACGAATCGACATTCGCGGGCTTGCACACAAGCACCTTGGAGGTGATGGGTCCGAGCGACGAGCATATCTCTGAAATCAACTCGAAAGGAAGGCTCCTGGACCTTCCCTCGAAATGCACGAAGCCGAGGGCGTCCGCACCCATGTCCTCGCACATCGCAGCATCCTCCGAACTTGTGATGCCGCATATCTTGACCTTCATGTTCTCCCGCCCCGACATGCAGAGACGACCTCGCGGACCTTCAAGTCCAGGTCATCCGCTTTCATGAACGCAGAGCCGATCAGGACAGCGTCGAAACCCGTGATGTTCTTCAGGTCGTCGGGAGTTGACACGCCGCTCTCGGCAACGACAATCTTCCCGTCTCCAATCATTTTCCTCAGGTTACCGAGGCTGCTCAGATCTGTCTTCAGCGTGCGCAAATCCCTGCTGTTCACACCGATCATCTTCACGGCGTCCAGGCAGCTGCATTCCCGAACCTTCGCAAGGTCTTCCTCATCGTGAATCTCAATCAGGGGCTCAATCCCGAAGGACAGGCTCTTGTCCACGAGCATTCCGATAGACGTTGGCTGCAGCGCCTTGGCTACGAGAAGTAGCGCATCCGCGCCGAGTCGGTGAGCGACCTCAACCTGGGATTCACTCACGACGAAGTCCTTGAACAGCATCGGGAGATTCAGTTTGGAGCGCATGTGAACGAATATATCCGGACTGCCAGAGAAGAAATCTGGCTCGACGAGAACTGACACCCCCGCAACTCCTGCTGATGAGTACGCCTTCGCCACATGGGTCGGGTCGGGAGGAACGGATAATACTGCACATGAAGGAGACCGTGGCTTGTACTCCGCTATGACTGCAATCCCCTCGCAGGAAGCGATGGAGTCGGAAAGTCTCAGGCCGCTGTGTGTTACCTGCGGAGCCGGCGCGACCTTCTCGACAACTTCGGACATGATGGTGTGGATCCTGCGCAGGGTGATGACGCTCAGTACATTCGGGCAGGACAGCAGCGCGGGATCCAAATGAGCGAGCATCCCAGCGCCGAGCTCATTTCCAAGAATCTGGGTCTGCAGGTGCTGAGCGATTTCGCCAGCACGACTGATCAGCACGTTCGGATGGATGCGCTCGCTTGAGAGGCTGGAAACCGCCAGCTCCTTCTGCCTCCGTCCCTCCAGCTCCCATGACAGCGCAGCGAATTGTCTCGCTCTCTGCAACGCTCGGCCGCTGTTGAGGGCGGCGACTGCCATATCACGTCCCTCAGATAGCGTGGACGCCTTGCCTGAGGCATAGATACCAGCTGCGGCATTGAGCGCGACGACATCGCTCCGAGGAGAGCGTTCTCCCTTGAGCACGGAATAGACGATCCTCGCGTTCTCTGAGGCGTCCCCTCCCTGGATCTCATTCGGCTCTGCGAGGTCGAACCCCAAGTCACCAGGTTCGATGTCATACGTGTCAATGTGCCCGTTCCTCAGATCATGGATGCGGGTTGTTCCAGTGTTCGTGATCTCATCCATTCCAGCGCCATTGACGATCACCGCTCTTTCCGTGCCCAGGTCTTGCAGCACACGGGCCATGATAGGGGCGAGCTTAGCGTCGTAGACACCGATGAGTTGGTTCTTCACTCCGGCGGGGTTTGTCATCGGACCGAGCACGTTGAATACTGTCCTGAAACCGATTTCTCTGCGCGGAACCACGACGTTCCTCATCGACTGGTGAAAAACCGGCGCGAACATGAACCCGAGACCACACGTCATGATTGATTCCTGCACCATCGACGGGGGAAGGCTGAATGGTATTCCTAGAGACGCGAGCAGGTCAGCGGACCCACACTTGCTCGATACGGACCTGTTGCCGTGCTTCGCGACGGGCACGCCGGCTGCGGCGACGACGAATGAAGAAGCGGTCGAGATGTTGAAGGTGTTCGAGCCGTCCCCGCCGGTTCCGCAGAGATCGACCGCGTTCTCGGGCGCTTCGATCCTCGAACAAGCCTCGCGCATGGCGATGACGAAACCGCGGAGTTCCTCCCCTGTCTCACCCTTGATGCGCATAGCAGTGAGAAAAGCGCCCATCTGGCTCTGCGTCGCCGTCCCGGAGATCATCTCTCTCATCACTTCGCGTGCCATGTCCGCCGAGAGGCTTCGCCCTTCGACCACTTGACCGATGGCATCCCGGATCATCGCTTGCACATCTCCAGGAAGTTCGAGAGGATGGTCCTGCCGTGAGAAGTCATGACGGATTCAGGGTGGAACTGGACACCGTAGGTCCTATGTCCTCCGACCTTGAGAGCCATGACCTCTCCCGTATCCAGCTGAGCGATCACCTCAAGAGACTCGGGAAGTCCTTCGCGGCTGACAATGAGAGAATGATACCTAGTCGCGCTGAAGGGAGACGGGACATTGTCGAACAGTGCGTCGCTGGAGTGGCTTATCCTGCTGACCTTGCCATGTACGACCTGGGGAGCGCGCGTGATCGTGCCGCCATGGACCATTCCAATTGCCTGGTGCCCGAGGCAGACTCCCAGCACGGGCCTGCCGAAACCGTGATTAGAGATGACATCAAGACTCCTCCCAGATTCTCTTGGGTGACCCGGGCCTGGGGAGATGACATACCCATCAACGGACCCGAAATGCGCATCGAGGGCCGGCGAGTCATTCCTCTCGACGATGACATCAGCGCCCATCTCACCGAGGTACTGGGCGATATTGTAGACGAACGAATCGTAGTTGTCGATCAGAAGAATCCTGAGCGTCATCTCCGGCCACCCGCCTGCGACGCGATCGCCTTGAGCGTGGCACCCAGCTTGTGCTCAGTCTCCAAGTACTCGCGTTCAGGCACCGAATCGGCAACGATGCCAGCTCCCGCCTGGATCGAGGCCTTGTTCCCGGAGACGACGATCGATCTTATGGTGATGGCGAAGTCCATGTTGCCCGTGAAATCGAAGTAGCCGACCGCCCCGGCATATGGCCCTCGTGGAGTTCGCTCGAGCTCGCTGATAATCTCCATGGCTCGTATCTTCGGCGCGCCAGTGACCGTCCCTGCGGGGAAGCATGATCGAAGTGCATCGAATCCATCGAGGTCCGCCCTCAGCTCGCTCTCGATGTTGCTCACGATATGCTGGACGTGAGAGAACTTCTCCACCGCCATGAGCTCCGTGACCTTCACGGAGCCGAAATTCGAAACCCTCCCCATGTCGTTCCTGTGGAGGTCCACAAGCATCAGATGCTCAGCGCGCTCCTTCTCGTCCAGAAGCATTTCGATCTTGAGCTTCTCGTCCTCCTCGACGTCCGGGGACCGCGGCC
>MGWC01000014.1:0-12860 GCA_001800815.1 Euryarchaeota archaeon RBG_19FT_COMBO_56_21 | reverse complement strand
TGTGAGCTTCGACCCTTCTAGCCGGACGAGCATCTCTGGCGACGAACCAAGGAGCTGGACGTTATCGTAATCGAGAAAGAAGAGGTACGGGGACGGGTTCAGCGTGCGGAGGACTGAGTACATCCCGAGGGGGTCTCCTCTGAGTCGGAACTCGCTCTTGCGAGAGAGCACCACTTGGAATATCTCCCCTTCGAGAATCTTCTCCTTCGCCTCCGACACCATCGATTCGTATGACTTCTGGGTCACGTCTGAACGTCCCTCGCCCACGCTGAGCTCGGATGCGGACACGGGCTTGGCCTTGGAGAGTGCGTCGCGCAGGTCTGCCATCTTGCCGTGAGAGATGAGGAAGGTCGTGTTGTTCAGGTGATCCAGGCACACGAGGTGCGTAGGAAGGACGAAGTAGAGGTCCGGCGAATGGTTGTTTATCGACCGAGGCTGCTTGACGCCATCGAAGAAATCCACCATGCCGTATCCTACGTAACCCACCATCCCGCCGGAGAAGGGCGCGACATCGGAGGCACCGCAAGAGAAGGAACCGTAATGTGCTCTGAGGGCCTCGTACGGGTTGTCGCTCTCGTAAGCCTGTCCATCGATCTCGACCAAGCGTCCCCTCGACCTGAACACGGATATCGGGTCGACGCCAATGAACGAATACCGGGCGACCTTCTTCGGGCCTTCAACGGATTCCAGAAGGAAGCACTCGCCGGGGAACTGTTCCCGGAGCGAGGAGAACACAGAAACGGGGTCGAGTTCCGTCCGCTGATCTAATGAGACGCTCGTGGGCAGCTGTGAATCCTTGAGCGTGAGTATCTCTGAATCACTGCGAAGCGCGCCCAAAGACAACACCCCCTTGCAGACATGGTAAAAAGATGATGCTCAATGTACTATTAATAACTTGATTGCACTACAATATACATGATTAACGCATAAAAAGACAATCATTATTACCCTATTCACTTCAAACAAGAAGCCGGAGGCCCTGACTAAGGCCATCCGAATTCACTCAGCTGCCTCGGCGACAAAGATTGATATCGTCTGCTTGTATTCGCCGCAGCAAAGGCATTGTTTTCGCAGTTTCCAGCCTCGCAATCCAGGAAACTGGACCAGGAGGCTGGACAGTTGGAGCTGCTGAAGAGCAAGTGGTTCTGGATCGCAGCGTTCGGGCTGCTGTTCGTCGCGTCGTTGGATCTGTGGGCATGGGATTGGACTGAACCCTCAGTGTTCGGACTGCCTTACGTCATCATTTACATCGTCGTCCTGGAGACAATCCTATTCGTTCTCTTCGTAGCCTTCGCGAGATACTACTGGACCGGGGAGGGTGACGAATGAACCTCCTGTCGGTCGGCCTGTTCGCGCTCTACCTCTCAAGCCTGCTTGCAATAGGCGCCTACGCCTGGAGGCGGTCGAAGAGGACTTCCGAGGACTACTTCGTGGCGTCGAGGAGCATCGGGCCCGTCGTGCTGTTCCTATCTCTTGCAGCGACCAACTTCAGCGCGTTCACGTTTTTCGGGTTCGCCGGCGCGGCGTACAAATTCGGACTCGCGTACTATGGCATCATGGCCTTCGGGACGGGGTTCATGGCGCTCTCGTTCTACTTCATCGGGAAGAAGGTCTGGCAGCTCGGGAAGAAGCACGGCTACATCACGCCTCCCGAGCTGATAGGTGACAGGTTCAAGTCGGATACGCTGAGGACCCTGTTCCTCGTGGTGATGATAGTGTTCACCCTGCCGTATCTCGCGACGCAGGCCATCGGTGGAGGCATCGCGATCAACCAGCTCACCGAAGGCGAAGTATCGTACGAGCTGGGCGCGGTCGTCGTCACTGTCGTGATCCTGCTGTATGTGACCATTGGAGGCATGAGGGCGGATGCGTACACGGACGTGCTCCAGGGGGCCCTGATGATCGTGACGATGCTCGCAGCCGTGGGGATCGTATCATCCGGGCTGGGAGGGTTCACGAACGCCAACGAGAGGCTCGCTACGGAGTGGCCCGACCTCATCTCAAGGCCAGGAGGCGGGAACTTCTTCACGCCTCAGATCTGGATCAGCTACATGGTGCTCTGGATCATGTGCGACCCGATGTTCCCACACCTGTTCCAGAGGTTCTACGCGGCGAGGGACGAGAAATCCATCAGGTTCTCGATGGTCATGTACGCTCCCATCACAGCGATCCTGTTCCTGTGCCCTGTCCTCATCGGTGCGTGGGGAAGGCTGGAGTTTCCTGGCCTTATCGGGAAGGAACCGGACAACATACTGCCGATGATGGTCGACACATTCGCGCCTGCTTGGGTGCTGGGAATAATGCTCTCCGGCGCGTTCGCCGCGCTGATGTCAACCGCAGATTCGCAGTTGCTGGTCATGAGCTCGATGCTGACCAGGGACGTCTACAAGAAATGGCTGAAGAAGGATGCGAGCCAGAAACACGAATTCGTTGTCGGCAAGCTGCTCGTGGTTGTCCTCGCATTGCTCGGACTCGGGCTCGCACTCACCTCGGTGGAGACGCTCTTCGAGACGCTCACCAAGACAACCTTCACGGGGTTGGCCGTGCTGTTCCCGACAGTGATCGCCGCGCTCTACTGGAAGCGGGCGACTAAGTGGGGGTGCATGGCGTCGATAGCCGCGGGGGAGCTGACCTATGCCGGGTTCTACTACGAGATTCTGGGAGGCAACCTCACCTATGGCTTCCTCCCGGTGGTCCCCGTGGTTCTGGTCGCAACTGCGGCGCTTGTGCTGGTCTCGCTAGTCACGTCCAGGACAACAGCTGTCAAACGCGTCGCTAGCGACGACGTCTCCGCATCATGATTACTGCGATCAAGACGCCCGCCAAAACGGGCATCACCAATGCGGGGAACTCCGGGATCAGCGCGGACACCGTCAGAGTCATCGTGTCATTGGTGGTTTGGCCTCCCGAGTCTCTGACTGTGAGCATCACATCGTAGAGTCCCTCAGTGACGAACACGAATGATGGGGACTCGCCGTAGAGAGTGACGGGAACGCTGTTGTACGTGAAGCTCCAGGTGTAGTTGAGTGTGGGTCCGTCGTCGTAAGACCCTGAACCGTCGAACCAGACCTCCGTGTCCGGAAGCACTCCTTGGTCGGGTCCAGCGTCGGCAACCGGTGGCCGGTATGGCTGAGTTGTGATGACGTTGAACTCGATCCACGGGGCACTGTGGTAGAGGATACCCGTCGCGGTGTGCCATTTGTTGTTGAAGCTCTGCGGGCCGGCTATCGTCAGGACTTTTTTCTTGACGTCGTAGAGCGGCTCCAAGTCGATGCCGGTTTCAGGAGGCCAGCCGGTCACGAAGTAACCGAGAGCCATCGTGCCGTTCTCCATGATGTAGTGGATGCCGCTCAAGTCGCCCGCTGCAGCGTTGTCGATGTCAGTTGGCGTCAGCGCGACTCCCCTGTATCCCGGGACGGTTCCCGTCGGCAGCTGGATGACAAGCTTGTCTCCCGCAGTTAGGTTGAACCAGGCGGGCGTCTGCTCGTAGGCTATCTCCTGGCCGAGGAACGTGTCTCCCGCATTCCAGCTCTGATAGGTCCTTGTCGAATACGGTTTGTACTTTGACGGGTGCCCGATTTTCGTGATGTAGTCGATGAGGGCGGGCTCCCAGACCCATGCGGGGTCGTCCACCGTCTGGTTTGCCTTGACTGCATGGAGGCTGTACTGCACTACGCAGTCGGTCGACACGTTCGCCACGTATTTGGAGTAGCTCGTATGGAGCGAGAAGTCTTCGTAATAGGCCTCCAGGGGCGAGAGATTCGCTGCGGTCATCCACCTGGTCATGAGTATCTCAAAGCCAAGAGCGATGTGCGCGATCGTCAGCGTCACGTTGCCGGTGGCGCCGTTCTCAACGAGGTTCATCCAGGTCCCGCCGTTGATGTCGTACGTCCACTCGTAGCCACAGAAGATATCGTACACAGTGTTGCCCTGGTTCTTAATCCACGACTCCCAGCTGGCAGTGTAGGATGCGTTGTTCGCAGCCCACCAAGTCGAAGCGAGGGCCGTCTGAGGCATGCCCAACCATTGGAGGGCAGCCTCTCTGTTCATCTCAACGGTATAGACAGTGCCGAGGTCATAGCCATCAGCCCCGGACCTGTACAGCCAAGTGTTATCGATGCCTCCAGGCAAGTTTACCCAGTTCGGAATCCAGTAGCTTTCCCACCAGGTCGGGTCGAGATACTGGAAGTATATCTCCATGTCGACCGAGGCGCCGCTGACAACGGGACCGAACGTCGGCATCATCACTGGCGTGTCGACATTGAGCAGGCTCTGGTTGACCGCGTTGACTGAGTACCTGTACGGTGCGTACATCATGCACTGGTACTGATCCGTCTTCCCCGGCATGAAGAGCATGGTGTTCATGTGGGGGTCATCTGTTATGACGATGTCCGTGATGTAGAAGCTCCACCTGAGTGGCCACCACCAGCCCCACGACTCCTCGAACATGTCGTAGACCTTGAAGTCCTTCGATGCCGGGAAGGCCGAAACGACCTCAAGTGTCATAGTGTCCGTCAATACCGCATCGGCCATGTCGACTACGACGATGTCCTGCATGCCGATCGTCTCGAGGACGAATCCGTCATCGAACAGGTGCGTGCCCGCATCTCCGACCACGAATGTATAATCGGCCGGGATCATGACCGAACCGCCAGCATCAGTTGTGGTGAAATGCACCTGCCCAGTGTAGTTCGAGAACACGTTTCCGAACTGATCGTAGACCGTGACCCTCATCGAGAACGGAATCCGAGACATCGCGTTCATTGGGATATCCTCAAAGGCCATCAAAGTCGCAATAGGGCCGACCATCAGGTTCACGTGCCCGTTCAACGAAGCGTTGTCAACATCGACGACCGTGAGGTTGTGGTATCCCATCGTGTTGAAAACCACAGAGAAGTTCTCCGAGCCCGAGTTGCTGAATGTGAAATCAGCTGGGAGCACAGCGGCTGTGTCATTCGAGTAGAACCCAACGGTACCGTTGTAGAAGGGATACGGATTGTGGTACTGGTCCCAGACCTTCACAGAGAAATCATCGGCCGTGTTGAGGTCTATCGGGTTCGCAACACCCTCAATCGTCATATAGTAAGGAATCGGGCCGTTGCTACCCATCGTAAACTCGATCATCGGTATCCCGTACGGCAACGCGCCAACGTGAAGCCACTCATCCTGCAGGAACTCATGTGCGGTCTGTGTCTTGGACCATGTCCACATATCGAACGGCCCCACGAGTTCCAGTGAACGAGCCGTGCCGTCAGCCGAGAATTGTCCTGCTGGCATATCAGATGCTCCAGGTTCACAGTAGCGCACATCCATCTCTGATACGAGATGCGTCGTGTTCCAGACGGGCCCGCCGTGCAACAGGAACAGCTGATCTCCTGCTGGCCACTCAAAAGTGAGGCGCTCGTTGGTCGAGAGGTTGAACGCCGATGGAGTGTGGTCGTAGTCGATGTATGTCCCGAAGAGTTCCGACCCGGGTGACCACGAGACATACTGCGTCCCAACATAGGGATCGAAATCTGAATCGGGGTGCGATGGACTGGAGGCCATCGAATCGCCTACCAGGGGCTCCCATCTCCAGCACGGTGTTCCTTCTAGAGTGGTTACGTATGCACAGACTGCATATTCCACCGCTGTGTCCACATCGAGAGACGCGCTCTCGGGGTCGATCGTTGCGTGCAGGTTGAAGTCCTCGTAGTACCACTCTCCCGGCATGAACGCCTCGCAAAGCCAAGACGCCATCAGAGCGTCCATCCCCCACGAGACCATGTCATACGTAAGTACAATCTGCGATCCCAGCTTTTGTGCATCCAGGTCAAAGTACATCAGGGTGAACGGGTACCAGTACGTGTTGTAGATATCCAGCCGCACCTTGCCTTCGTAGTTCAGCCAGTCCGTGTACCCTAACCTGAACGCACCTGCATTGCTCGACCACCAGGTTGCGAAATCATCGAATTGGGCCGAACTGATGCCCAGGACCATCATGGCAGCGTCCCTGTCCAGCGTTACCGTACCGTTGAGGATGGCAAGCCAACCATCATATTGAGATGGTATGAATAACGGGTATCTCGGGAAGTCGCTGGGGACCATGTACTGCATATACCAATCCACTGCGATGTTGCCGCCTCTGTGGGTGCCCATCATCGGAAGGAACTGGGGCCATGAAGTAGTGTTGACCTCCCAGACGTTTCGAGCGGTCACGTTCAATCGCATTGACGAGTATATCCACGTGTTCCCCTCTTCTCTGCCGTACCATCTGTACAAGTACGGGTATGAATCCGTCAGCGGCTCGTCCAAGTTTGTGACATCCCAGCGATAGTCCCACCAATCTCCGTTGGGGACAGCGAACATGTCGTACCATCGATAATCAATGCTTCTTGACGGCAGTGAGTAAGTGGAGAGTACCGTCGCAGACCCACACCCGGTGGCATTTCCGACCGTGGTGGTCGCGTTGAGCCATGCGGTGCCCTCGACAAGGGGCGAGAAGAGGACTGAGCTTCCCACCGTGGAATTGAGAGTGAAGTCGCTGGCACTCATTCCCCCAACCGTCCACGAAAACGTCGCTCCACTGACGAGCGCTCCGAGAGTATCGTACGCTTCAGCCCAGAACGCAGTTGCATTCCCCGGGATGATGTAAGCGAATCCAGGGGTAACAGTCACCGAACTCAGTGGTGCGGGTTCGACCGTTACATCCGCCGTAGCGGGATATGAATCCTCGTAGAAATCCAGCAAGCACATGATTGTGCCACTGCCGACGGATCCGGGGGCGGTGTAAAGCGTGTCCTGCTGATTGCTCGGGTTCAAGCTTCCGATCGTCGTGACCCAGAAATATCCCGTTGCGATTGGATTCTCGCCAGGATCATCTGGGTCGATAAGTTCGCAACTGAGAGATGTGGACTCTCCCTCGGGGATCGTCACAGTGCTCGGAATGATCGACGCGTTGAGATAGCCCACGCTGTTCACGATCACTCTGTCGGCGGAAATCACAGTGTAGTTGTGAGTATCCGGTCCGTAACTGTCGTTTGCCCAAACTCTCACATCATAATGCCCATTTGCTGCATAGGCGTGATGAAGCTCTGTGTACTGGAAGTCGTACGAGCCCCCGAGAGTCGTGCTCAGTCCGAACGTTCCGTCACCGAACTCCACCATGACCTCGATAGCGTCCCCGTTCCAGTCCACGACACCAACGGTGAACAGAACATCATCTCCGGGGCGCGCGACGCTCGGGAGAACATCAAGGGAGATCTGAGCTGGCGGCCAATTGTCGCCCGTGTTCGGGATCAAGTCGAACAGAAGCGGATTGCCAGTCCAATATGCGTCCGGGCTCCTACCCGGGTCCGCACCCCAGTCACCCCAGTTGATGAATGTATCCGTCCTCCAGGCATATGTCGAGTAGACATAAGCCATAATTATGTACGCCGCATCCTGATAGTTGATCTTCTGGCAGCTGCGGACGTATTGTTGTCTTTCGGCGCTGTCAAGGGCCTTCACGGAGTTTGCGTAGTTCTCCTCGTACTCAGGATTTGAGTACATATTGTCCGACCATCCGTTGATGGCCTTCTCGCTCTGGCAGAAAAGCATGTAGTTCGGGTCTGGATCCGAGCTCCAGTACCATATCATGGAGTCATAGCTGTAGGAGTACGCGTTCTTGGCAAGGACGTCCTCGAGCATGATATAGTATGTCAAATCAACACCAATCAGCGCCCACTGTTCCTGCAAGTACTTCGCGATCTCTTTTTCCTCAGGATACTCCATCCTGACCATCATGTTCAAATCAAGCTCGGCTCCTTCCAGGGACCATCCGTTCTGGACCGCCGCACTATCGAGGGTGCATTCCCTCCGGCCATCTGCGTCCATGTCCCTGTATCCCGCACTCTCCAGGGCGACTGCGGCGGCGATAAGGTCGTAGCTCCAGTATTCTGAGGGGGTTGGTTCCCAATGCCAGTACGGCGTGACTGGCGATATCAGACCTACACCTTCCTCTGCAAATCCCTTGTAGAAGTTGTTGACGATGTATGTCTTGTTGACTGCCTGGGCGAGCGCGTGTCTCGCCAACGGGTCCAGCCTCCACATGTTTGGTCCCGCGGTATGCATGTTGAAGGCTATCTCCGTCCAGTACTGCGTCGGCTTGAGACCGCTGTATGTGTCAACGTTCAGCAATGTCCCGGCCGCAATGTCGTCCTCAATCGATCTGAAAGTGTTTGACGGAAACTGCGCCACATCCAAGAGATTGGATGCGAGCGCTATCTTCATCGCTGTGTCGTCGTCATAGAAGTACATGATCAATTTGTCGAAGTGAATCTGCTGCCCTTTGTCGGTGAGCCAATGATAGTTCGGATTCCTAACGAGCGTGATTTGATTACCCACGGCGTATTCATCGACGATGTTCGAAGTGCCCATGAAGGGGCCTGTGCCAACGATTCGTGTCGGTTCATCGGTGAAGTATCCAGGCCACATGAATGAGACGTAGCTCGTGGAATAGCCACCGAGAAGGTGTTTCGGGAGCATTGGCAAACCCAGCATGTTGGCATATGCGCATGGGATCAGCTCCCCGGTTTCCCTCTCGAAGAATGTCACTCGGACAGTGTCCGAATCCATAACGACTGCGTACTTTGCGAAATACATGTATGGCTGGTACGCCCACATGTCTGTGTAGTTCGCCCCCATGCAGTTCAGATTGATGTTCCACTCGATGTCCTCGACTGTTAGAGGCGTCCCGTCATGCCATTGAGCGTTCGGAGTGATGTCATATTCCCACACCGACCCGTACGGACATCCTGCAACATCCACAATACGGCTTTCGACGGCCAGGTTCGAAACCACTTCCATGTCGTTGCCAATGGATTGCAGATGATCGTATACCAAGCTGTACAGGAAATATGACGCATCGGACAACCCAAGGAATGGGTTGAGGCTGTCGACGTTCTGCGTGTATCCGATGCGCAACACCGTTTCTGTTGGGGGGGCAACGGCGTCGCCCACAAATCCCGTGATTCCCGCAACCGGAACCAGCATTGCCAATGCGATGAACAACGCAACCAGCAATCTGCGATGACTGAGCCCACTCTGTAAATGTCCCACTGACACACCCCTCCTCCTTGGACTATGTCGCTATGTAGAGCTGGCACTAGATAATATCTTCCCTCTATATGCCTAGTTCGTCAACAGCGGCGATGCCTCGCTCGGAATACCACCATGGACAGCACGACGGCAATCACGGGCAGCAGCACGGCCGGAATCTCGGGAATCAGTTCGACGACCACTACTTGTATGACCTCCGTGTCCGTGAGCCCCTGGGAATCTCTAACCTCAACGGTCACATTGTACGTCCCAGCTGTCGTAAACTGATGGTTCTCGGTCTTGACTGTCGACCAGCCTGTGTCGTATGTCCCATCGCTCTCCCAATCCCAGCGCACCTCAAGCGTATCGACGGCATCCTCGAGGTCCCATGAATCGGACGCGATGAACGCGTAGTCTGTGAATACGTCTCCGAACTCGGGGTCGAAGTCGAACAATGCGGTCGGGGGTGTGTTCAGTCCGGAATCGAGTTGGAACTCTATCCAGGGCATCCCTTGCGGGAGAACGCCAAGACGGACCCACTCGTCGGAGAGGGCCTCGTGCTTGATCTGGTTCCGCGACCATGTCCACATGTCGATTGGCCCTGTGAACGTGATCAGACCTGTCCCCCGGTTGTTGACTACCTGTCCCGGGAAGTCCATCTCCATTGGCTCGCTGTAGCGGACAGTCATCGTGCCATTCACTTCGACCGGGTCCAAGGGCCAGAACGAATCGTGCGAGTAGAACGGCACGTCAATCGTCGCTGGCCATTCGAGGGACAGAGTCTCACCAGCTGATAGGTTCCAGGCGGCGGGAGTGTAGTCGTAAGGTAGGTACTGATGCCAGAATACGCTGCATGGAGACTTGCACATCCTGCCGAGCGGCACGTACGGGTCGAAATCGGATCCAGGGTGCCAAGTCTGAGATGGAATGCAGTCTCCCAGGGATGGTTCCCAGACCCAGCACGGCTGGCCGTTTGACTCGCTACCTGGCACTAGCGTCGTCTCCCACGCGTAGGCGGCATACTCGACGGCGGTGCTTATGGCGAAGTCCGCAGAGTCCACGGCGATCGCCGCGTCCAAGCTGAAGTCCTCAAAGAAGTACTCAGACGGCAGGAACGCCTCGTTCAGCCATCTTGCCATCATACAGTCCATTCCCCAGCTCACGATGTCGTAGGTGAGGACCACGGACTCGTCGACCTTCTCGGCATCGATCGTGGCATACAGCGTGACGAACGGGTAATCGTACATGTTGTAGATGTCCAGCCGGACATTTGCCTCGTAGTCCAGCCAATCGAGGTAGTCCTGATTGAACGTGGCATTGTTGCTCGCCCACCATGCCGCGAAGGAGTCGATGTCCGCATCGGTTATGCCCATCACGGTCTTCGCTGCCTGCCTGTCAAGCGTGACGGTTCCGTTCAGGACGTTCATCCAACCGTCAGAGTTGTTACCTACTACTGATGGATATCTCACGAGGTCAGCGCTTGTGAGGTACTGCATGTACCAGTCAACCAGGATGTTGCCTCCACGCTCCTCTCCGAACATAGGGAGGAACTCTGACCATGAACTCGTGTTGATCTCGGTGACATTGCTTCCGAAGATATCGAGCCTCATGCTCGTGGTCATCAGATCATTGCCGAGAGGTGGTCCGTGGGTTCTGATGATGAATGGGTATCCGCTGCCCAGCGGCTCGTCAATGCCATAGACGGCCCACCTGGTGTCCCACCATTCTCCAGATGGGACGTTGAACAGATTGTACCAGTGATAGCTGATGCTCCTGCTACCCGTCTCCAATACCCAGACCGTAACGGAGTCGCTCACGTTGCATTCAGGTGTTCCTGAACCATCGTCGACCCAGACGGTGACATGGAACGCGCCCTCGGTCGGGTAGAAATGCGCAAAGACTGCCTCGTGCTCTGCGTACATAGGAGCGCTCGAGATGGCCTGATCTGCAGTGCCGTCTCCGAATTCGATGTAGATGCTCAGGTCGTCTCCATCAGGTTCGAAAGCGTTCACCGTGAGGTTGAATTTCGTGCCCAACGGGCCAAACGCGGGATCAGAAGAGACAGACACATCAGTCGGAGCATAGTTGTACTCGACAGTGGTGACCAGTTCGAAGTACAGTGGGTTCCCGCTCCACGCAGCCGTTATGCTCCTGCCAGGATAGGAATCCCAGTCGCCCCATCCGGAGAAAGTGTCGGTGCGCCATGCGTAGGTGTGGTTCAGGTACGCGAATATGATGTACGGAGTGTCTTGATAGTGAACGCTTTGGCAGTTGTCAACGTATGTTTGTCTAGCCATCAAGTTCAATTCCGTAACGCTCGCGTTGTAGTTGTTCTCGAAGGTAGGTGAGCTGTATAGTGTGTCGCTCCAGCCGTTCCATGATCTCTTGCTCTGCGTGAACAGGATGTAGTTCGGGTCTGGATCCATGCTCCAGAACCAGATCGCGGTATCGTAACTGTATGAATACACCATTGTGCTAAGCACGAATTCGTCGACTATGTCGAACTGCAGACTGATGCCGATCTTCGCCCACTCATCCTTCAGGAACTGTGCAATCTCCTTCTCCTCTGGATGCTCCCTTCTGACAATCATCTGATAGGAGAGTAATGTTCCCTCTGAAACATAGCCCTGCACGACAGCATAGCTCGTTGCCGTGCACTCGCGTATTCCGTCGCTGTTCGAATCGATGTACCCAGAGCTATCGAGAAGATTATTCGCGGCGTCAATGTCATAGACGATTTCCTCCCCAACCCCCAGGTCGTAATGCCAGTCTGAAACAGGCGCGATGAGAGTCGATCCAGGAACGCCCTCACCTAAGTAGAACTGCTGCAAGATGTAGTTCTTGTCCGTCGCCATCGCCATCGCGTGTCTTATGTCTGGGTCAAGCCGCGATGGATTAGGACCATCGAACTTCATATTCACCAGAATATTCTCCCAGTAGCCATCTGGCCGGGGTCCATCATAGGCCATGATGTCTTCAACGAGTCCTAGATCAATCTCATTCCTCAAGGGCACGTAGGCCTCGAACGGGAGCTTCGCGACGTCTAACTCGTTGTTCTTCAAAGCGGTTACCATCGCCGCGGAGTCGTCGTAGAAATGCATCTCTATCTTGTCGAACTGCACGTATCTGCCGTAGTTCGGCCCACCGTGGTAGTTCGTATTCCTCACCAAAGTGATCGGGTCGCCAGCCATCCAGTCATTGAGAAGAGTGGGAGTCGGGATGAACGGACCGCTTCCAACAACTGGCATCCCGTTCCATGAGAAAGACATGTAGGGGACGGTCATCGTCTCGAGAATGTGCTTCGGAAGCATTGGTATCAGGATACTGTCACCGAATGCAATCGGCATCGGCGCATCACTAGTTCTGTTGTAGAAATGGACCCAGACTGTATCGCCATCCATCACCCGGGCGAAATCGATGTAGTAGGCATATGGCTGGTATGCCCACACGGTAGTGTAGTTGAGACCAGAGTTCACGTTGAGACTGTACGCAACATCCTCTGCTGTGACGGGGACGCTGTCGGACCACATCGCTCCCGCAGAAACGTTGTATTCCCACACCGATCCATAAGGGACCTCAGTGGGGACTATGCGCCACTCTTGAGCGAGACATGGGACCGGATTGAGATCCTCTCCGACTCCCATAAGTGAATCATACACCAGGCTGTAGAACAAGTACGAGGTCTCGGACAGCCCGATATATGGGTTCAGGGCGTCGATCCTGTCCATGAAACCTATCCGGAGAATAGTGGAACCCGGCGAAGCCTGTGAGTTGTGGTATACACCAAGAAAAGCTCCGACAGG
>MGWC01000013.1 GCA_001800815.1 Euryarchaeota archaeon RBG_19FT_COMBO_56_21 | reverse complement strand
CCTTGAAGGCCACCTGGGCGTCATCGTGCCTCTGCATACGCTCCAGGACGATCCCTTCGTTGTTGTACGTCTCGGCCGTCTCCGCGACATGCAAGGCCTGGTTGAAGGTCTGCAATGATTCCTCGAGAAGATCCAACGCAAGCTGAGTGAAGCCTTTGTTTGAATAGGCGGCCGTCGTGGGAAGCATCACGGAGGATTCGTCGAAGCATGCGATTGCCTCCCTCAGCCGCTCGAGCTTGTAGAGCACGCAACCTCGGTTGTTCCAAGCCGCATGATTGCCCCTGTTCGTCCTGATTGCCTTGTCGAACTCGGCGCTTGCCTTTTCGAGGTCGCCCTTCTTCATGTGCACTGCCCCGCTGTTGTTCAACGCCTCTGAAGGGTCAAGAGCCATGCTCTTGGTCTTCTCGAAAATCGCGCCAGCTCCGTCGAAGACACCGAGCTGCAACCTCAGCAATCCTTTGTAATTCTGAAGAGCGGCAAGGTCCTCGACCGTAACGGCGACCTCCATGTCCTCCAATGCTTGGTTGTAATCCTTCTTATCGAATGCATCAAGGGACGCGCAAGTCCTGGCCTGCCATCCTGAGCTGATCCGCCTGAGTGCGTCGCTCGCCTTCGCCGAGCCCTCGGAATCGCCTTGCTCGGTCATGACGGCCTGCAGGTTGAACACCGCGGGGAGGTAGTTCGCGTCCGTCTCAAGAGCGTGCTGATATGTCTTTATGGCCGCCTCGTACTTGCCCAGGCCGCACAGCACGTTTCCCGCGGCTGTGAGCAGCGGGGCATCTTCGCCTTCCAACCTGAGCGATTTGCCCAGGAAATCGAAGGCTTCGTCGTACTTGCCCAGGAGGAACAGAAGCTCAGCCCGATCGCCATAGATCTCCTCCGCCAGTTCCTCGACACTCTCTTCCCGGACTCGCGTGATCATATCCTCGCTCAGCTGTCCTCCCTCCGGTGGCGGAGGCGCTGGAGGTGGCTTGGCTGCCTCTGAGGAGAATATGTCCTGAACGATGCGCGGAACCCCTGGAAACTTCTCTGCGATCTTCTTCGTAATGTCCTCTAGGGCACGCCGGGCCTCGATGTAGTCCGGGTCCAGCCTTATTGCCGCCTCGAAACTTGCCTTCGCTTTAGTCACATCACCCGTCTTCTTGGATGCGAGGCCCCTGAGATACCAACCTTTCGGCAGTTCGGGTCTTATGCGAGTCATCTCTGAGAATGCGACAAGAGCCTCCCCGTACCTGGCCATCTCGTAGAGCAGGCTTCCCTTGTTCATCCACGCCTCGACGTAGTCGTGCTTGAGCTCGATAGCCCTGTTGTACGAAGCGAGAGCCTCGTTGAGCTGGCCCAGGCTGTGGAGAGTTGCCCCTCTGTTGTTGTGGACTTTTTCGAGCCTGTAGTTGATCTTCAGAACTTTGTCATAAGTCTCGAGAGCCTCCTTGTAGCGCCCGAGCCTGTGAAGTGTGGAGCCCTTGTTGATGAGCGCTTTCTGCATCATCGGGTTGTACTGGAGCGCGCGCTCATAGCACAGAAGCTCCTCGTTGTATCGGCCCAGAGAGAACAGACAGCTCCCGAGTGAGAACCATGTCTCGTCGCTCTCGGGGTACAGCTCGAGGGCGCGCCTGTAGCATTCCAGCGCCTGTTCGTGGTACCCCATCTCGTCGAGCGTGTTGCCCTTGAGCCTCCAAGGCAGGTCGTAGTCCTCCTTGACCATGATGGCCTTGTCGAACAGGTCCAGAGCTTTCATGTAATCCTTGCTGGAGAGAGCCTCGTATCCCGCCAGCATGGCCTCCTGCAGCTCTTTGTCGGTCCCCGGAGCGATCACGACTCTGGTGCGCTCCTGTTTCAGCTCAGCAGCCCTGATGACGTCCTTGTCGAGGTCGAACCTGCGCAGAAGGGCCGCGAGCTTTCCGCCGTCCGCGAGACCCACGTTGTTGCTCTCAGCCATCGGAGCCGCATCCGGCTCGACTGAAGAGGTTGTGAGGATCAATCCAGACGATGCCTGGACCTTGGACATGTAATTGACGAGGCTTTCGACGTCGGTCTTCGTGACGATCTCGTTCCTGCGAGAGAAGAACACGACATACTTCTTCCCGTCGGGCCTATGGACGGATTCCAGGACGACGAACGTTCCTTTGGGATGCATCTTTTGTATCTTCAGCTCGAGATAGCCGAGGACGGTCTCGACGAGTCTCGTGAAGTCGGTATCGGAGATCTCCTTGACCGCCTTGATTACCTTCTCGTCCGAGCGTTCGCTGATGATCTTGTCGATCTCGACCATCAGGTCCCACCTCCTCCCATGGACTTCAGCCACTTCTCGGCTTCCTTGTTCTTCGAATCTAGCCTCACTGCCTCCTCGAGGCATTTCCTAGCGTCGCTAGTCATCCCAATCGCGTTGAGCGCAATGCCCTTCCTGCCGAGCGCGTATGATTCGTCTCCCGCGAGTTCGAGGTACTTGTCATAGGCTTCGACCGCCCGTTTGTACTTCTCCTTCTCTAGGAGAATGTCCGCTTTGAACCTCCACGCCTCCTGGTCCTTCGGCATCAGGAGCGTGTACTTATCGAGGGACTGTATGGCCGCACCCCACCGATTCATCACGTACATGGTCTTGCCCTTCCCAAACCAGGCACGAGGATTCTCTGGATCGAGTTCGAGAGCCTGTGTGAAGCTCTCGTCCGCACCGGGGGCCTTGTTGTGCGCGAGGAGTTCTTCCCCCATGGCGGTCCATGCGGCCAAATACTTGGGGTCGAGCGTAACAGCCTTGCTGAAATACTGAACAGAGGCGCCCCACCTACCCTCCTTCCCAGCAACGATCCCTCGCCAGTACCAGGCCATCGGGTCGTTGCGATTCTTCTCGTAGTATGAGTGCGCTTTTGCGCTAGCCTCCACGATCTCGCCCCTGGCAACAAGCGCTTCGATGAGCAGCATGGCAGCGTCTTTCGACTCGGGACTGTATCTCAGGACCTCGTTGATCTTCTGAATTGCCATATCGAAATCGTTCTCAGCGAGGGCCTTACGAGCTTTGTCCAGGGGATCCAACTTCGGGACGGGCTCGGGCACCCTTGGAACCTCCCTTTTTTCTCGTGCCGACTTGGCTCCCGGTGGACGCTCCTCGTCAGCCACTTTCTCATATTCGGACATCAGCTCAGTCAACTTCTTCTCGAGTTCGGGCCGGCGGGACAATGCGCGCTGGCTTTCGGCCAGCGCCGCGTCTTCGAGGCGCCCCATGTCCCTTAGTGTCTCCACGAGGGCATCGTGAGCGGGAATGTGCGCAGAGTCGAGCGAGATGGCCCGGCTGAAGCAATCGACGGCCTCCCTAGGCCGGTCCAGATCCTTCATTATCTTCCCTTTCAGCACCCAGAGTTCTGGCCGCTCCGTCATCGTCAGCATCTCATCCACGCGAGACAGCGCCTCCATCTGGTTGCCGAGCATGAGGTGCGACCGCGCCAACCCCTCTCCTATCTTGAAGTCGCTCGGGAAACTATTGACCGCAACGGCGAGGTACTCCTCTGCTTCCGCCCACTCTCCTGCGTCGAGGCACATCAAGCCTTTTGTCCTGGATGCGATGGAATACAAATCGTCGCCCTGGTCGACCTTCGACAGCAACTCCTTCGCTCTGGAGACCAGATAGTTGCGCTTACCATCCCTCCACTCCTTCGACGCGGTCCTGAGAAGGATGCCTCTGGAAGCCGCCCAGTACACGACACCCATGCGGATGTAGAGGTCGCTCATGCCCTCCAGCGGATACATCTTCTCGGCTGCGTTGACTTTCTGGACGATAGCAGCGATCGCCTCGACCGCATCCTCCGTCAGAAGCATATCGGGGGAATCTAAGTTGAGGGAGACTCCGAGGTGAGCAAGGATGACGTCGCACCTCTGGAAGAACGGTCTGGCCTCCTCGTGGGACAGTTCCTGAACGTTCAGGTCCTTCACGGCTTTGACCAGGTCTAGCGAAGGCACTTGGATTATGTCAGAGCCGGTGTTGGGGCCGAGGATGTAGGCAGCAGAGCCCTTGGAACGCAGCCTCGAGAACGCGCTCGTACCTAGAAGGACAGGGTTGAGGAAGAACTTAGGCTCCTGAAAGGAAGCGTCGGCGCATCTGTTGCATATCAGAGCGCCCTCCTCGACCTTGCCCCCACACTTCAGACAGGGCACCGATTGCCTCCGAGTGTTATCCGATACGGATATTCTGATATAAGGGTAACGACACAGACATCAGCTCGCACCGGTGCACTTCGCCATGTACGGTCCTTTTCGCTCATAGCCCAGGCGCCTGTAGTAGTTCCTGGCGCCAACCCCGCTCGTCACCCAAAGCTCTGGGAAGCCCGCCATTCCAGCGCGCTCCTCGCATGCGGCCAGAAGTCTCTCGCCGAATCCTCTGTGCTGCCATCCGCTCTCGGCCCTTTGGCTTATCGGGACCATCTGGCCATAGACGTGCAGCTCTCTGACGAGTGCAGACTCCCTGCCGCTTTCTCCCGGGAAGCGCAGTCTCGCGTAACCGATCAAGGAGTCGACTGAGGGCACCTCGTATGAGAGAAACACTTCCCTACCTCCGGAGGCTGCATAGGGTGTTTCTTTGAATTCCACATCAGAGTCCTTCGGGGAGCCCTTCGCAGGTGGAGCGTGTCCGACCTCACGGCACCGGATGCATCTGCATGAGCTGCCGCGTTTCTTCAGCTCCTTCATCACGAGTTCTCGAAGATGGCTCTTCTTCACGCCCGCTTCGATGAGCTTGACTGGAATATCTCGCTGTATTCTGAGGATCCGTATCCACGGCGGTATGCTGCTCTTGACCTCGGCCAGGAGATCCACGGTATCTTCGAGGGACATCGGCTCGTACTCGCCCCTCTGCCACACGTCGTACAGTTCTGTCCCCTTGACGACCAGGGTCGGATATATCTTCAGCATGTCCGGCCTGAACCTTTCGTCCTCGATCATGGCCTGGAATGAAGCCAAGTCCATCGCCTTGCTGCTGCCCGGGAGTCCGGGCATCATGTGATAGGCAACCTTGAGGCCAGAATCCTTCGAAAGCATCGTGGCATCCGCAACTTCCTGGACATGATGACCACGCTTGACGCCGTCCAGCACCTTGTCGTCGAGGATCTGAACACCGAACTCGACCTTTGTGGCGCCAAGCAGCAATGAGTGTTCGACCTCGCGGTCCTTGAACCAATCTGGCCTCGTCTCGACAGTCAGGCCAACACATCTCGCCTTCGCAGTCTCGTTCGCGACCTGCGCGCTCTCAAGGTCCGGGGAAAGGGACCCGTTCATGCCGTCGAAACACCGCTTCACGAACCAGTCCTGATAATCTACCGGGCGAGATGTGAACGTGCCTCCCATGATGATGAGGTC
>MGWC01000012.1:2011-13207 GCA_001800815.1 Euryarchaeota archaeon RBG_19FT_COMBO_56_21 | reverse complement strand
AGCGCGATCACTCCGTCCGAATACTCGGCTACTTCTTCGGTCTCACGGCGGTGATCCTGTAGCTCGCAATAAGATCAGACAGATTCCTGCCTCTCAGCTCGGGGCGATCAGCGTACTCTGAATCCTTGAGGTAGTCTGAGAGCTGCTCGTGCGTGTACACAACTCGGTCGTCGACCTTGATATGCTCGAAACCGGCGTTCTTCATAGCACCTATATACTCCTTCTCGGACACCGCACCGCTCACACACGAGGACCAGGCTGTGAGGTTCTTTCTTATCTCCTCCGGGAGGTCGCTCACGAGCACGATATCCGAAACGGCCAGTCTTCCCCCTGGCCTGAGAACACGGAACGCCTCCTTGAATACCTGTTGCTTGTCTGGAGAAAGGTTGATCACGCAGTTGCTGATAACCACATCCGCGACGCCCGCATCCAGTGGTATGTGCTCTATCTCTCCCAGCCTGAACTCCACATTCTGAATTCCGCTCTCGCGCGCGGTCTTCCTGGCTCTATTGATCATCTCCGGGGTCATGTCAATTCCGTAGACCATGCCCTTCGGCCCGACTTTCCGTGCAGACAAGAAGGCATCGATACCGCCTCCGCTGCCTAAGTCGACCACGATCATGCCGGGCTTGAGACTGGCTATGGCAGTGGGATTTCCGCAGCCGGCACTGACGGCGATAGCGTCCTGTGGTAATGACAGAATCTCAGATTGAGAGTACAACCCTCCGCATCCGCATGATGATTCCTTGGTCGAGCAGCAAGAGGAGTCTGATTTTGCCAGGTTGCCATAGTGTTCCCTGACTGCGCCTCGTATCTCGTCGCTACCGCTTCCTGCTTTGGCAACGTCCTGCTTTGTCGACTTGCCTGACTTCTTCTGAGCTGTTGTCATCTTCTCACCAACATAACCTTGGGACTTGTATTTTGACTTGATGCCACTAGCTAACCGATCAGTTCCTCTCGATCCTGCAGTAGTTCTTCGGGCATCGGATCTTCTCGTATCTCTCTATCCTTGCCTTGTGCATTGCCTTTGCTATATCTGCTGTCATTGCTTGGTCCTCCTTTCTCTCGTATTGTATGTCCAATACATGAATGGACGCAGCGATATATATACATATTGGACACACAATATTGTATGCCCAATACATTAAGTACATGGCTGTCCATATCCGGTCAGCATGGCAAGGAAAGCCAGCCCGATCGATATCGTTGTCGAGTGCTGCAGACCGCCTGATTGTTGTGACATGCGCGGAATGCTGAGCTTCCTCATACTCCACCTGCTGTCGAAGAGAAGGATGTATGGTAGTGAGATAGCGGTTGAGATAGCCAAAAGGAAGGCGGAGAAGCCCAATCCGGGCACGCTCTATCCGGCGCTCAGATACATGGAGAAGCGAGGCCTGATCGAATCCTCAAAAGAGGGCAAGACGAAATATTACAAGCTGACCCCAGCTGGCAAGGAGGGTCTCCGGCAGGCAAAGGAGTACTTCGTCCAGGCGTACGGAGATATAGTTCTGGAGTCCATGTGAGGACCGGAGGCAGTCGGACGTGTTCTTGTCAGAGACGGACAAGGGGATGCTCCAAAGAGCCCTGACCCAGGGGATGAAGGACGACATCAGCCTTGTTTTGTTCTTGGACGACACCACCGTCTCGAAGGAACTGCTGGAGTTCGCCGAACTGCTCGCAAACATCACACCGAAGATCAAGCTCGACATTCAGAAGGTCGAAGAGGGCAAGAACCAGAGGTTCAAGGACATGAGGCTCGAGCACTGGCCTGTCATGATCCTTTCGAGACAGGATTTCTCAAGGATCAGGTATTACGGCATCCCCCTCGGATACGAGCTCCCCGCAATCGCAGACGGCCTTGTTGACCTCTCCAACATGAGGACTCCGCTCTCGCCAAGGGCAAAAGCTGCGCTGGCCACGGTCAGAAGGAAGGCGAACATCAAGGTTTTCGTGTCCGTCACTTGCCCATACTGTCCCGCGGTGGCCCGCCATGCGTACAGGGCCGCTATCGAGTCCCCTCGGGTCACGGCTGAGATAATCGACACGCAGGTCTTCCCTGACCTGGCTGCCAGGCATTCCGTCATGGGGACGCCGAAGGTCGTACTGAACGACAATCTCGACATCACCGGGGCGATGGGAGACGTCGAGTTCTTCGAGAAACTCAGAGACTCCGACCATTCCCTGATTGACAGTATGTATGGATGACTGACAGAGAAAACATAGGGTCCTGATGTCGGCATAAATGCGAGGATAAATTCATCAACAGGAAGAAGCTTCAGGAGACCAGCGGAATGGCTTCCGGCCCCCTGGATTGAGAGGAGCTGGAGGGGTGAAACTATGACAGACGGCGACAACTGGCCCCGGGTGGATACTGGCGACGTCCTCAAGAGAGTGAAAGCCGAAGTGAGCAAGGCCATCGTTGGCTACGGAGACCAGATCGATGACTTCATGATCTGCATCCTCAACGACGGACACATAATCATGGAAGGCGTTCCCGGCATTGCGAAGACCACCTTGTCAAAGGCATTTGCCTCTGTATGCGGCCTATCGCACAAGCGTATCCAGTTCACGCAGGACCTTCTGCCGGCGGACATAACTGGCCACTACTTCTTCAACCAGAAAACCGGGGAATTCGAGATCAGGCGTGGACCTGTATTCGCAGACCTTGTCCTCGCAGATGAAATAAACAGGGCGCCCCCGAAGACTCAGTCGGCGCTCCTCGAGGCCATGCAGGAGCAACAGGTGACCATCGAAGGCACGACATTCCCGCTCCCAGACCCGTTCATGGTGATCGCCACCATTAACCCCATCGAGACCGAGGGCGTTTACCCGCTCCCCGAGGCACAGGTTGACAGATTCATGATCAAGAGCACCATGGACTACCTCAGCGACAAGGAGGAGATCGAGATCCTCAGAATGAAAACCTCTCCGGAGGCCCATGTAGGGTCAGTGCTCGACGAGGACATCATCACCCAGATGAAGCGAGATGTCCGCAAGGTGTACATCCACGATAGCGTCTTCAGCTATGTCAAGGACATAGCCCGCGCGACAAGGTCGATCGACGATCTCGACCTAGGACTCAGCCCCAGAGGAGCCATTCACCTCCTGCAGACGACCCAGGGGAAGGCATACCTCACCAAGAGGAGCTATGTCATCCCGGACGACGTCAAGGCTATGGCGCACAAGGTCATGGACCATAGGCTCATACTCTCGCCTGAGGCGGACATGGAAGGGCTTACTAGGGGCGGGATAACCGACACCGTCCTGTCTACCGTGGCCGTTCCCAAGGGAGAGTTCACGAAGAAAGCGAAAGAGTGAGGGGCTGTGCGAGTCACTCCGCTTGGCAACTTCGTCCTCATCTTCTGCGTCTCAGCGGCACTTGCCAGCATTCTGTTCCTGAACCTTTCGTGGGTCATCGTCACTTTGTCCACTGCCGGTTTATTCATCTTCGCAAGGTCCAAGTTCGTTGCAGAGATCGAGAGCACAAACCTTGATGTCGAGCGATCGATCCTCGACCAGATGGTTTTCGCGCAGGAGCCGGTGGCCGTGAAGGTGTCCATAATCAACAAGGATGTCAACCCGGTGTACGGCACCATCGAGGACATCCTCCCCGAGGGGGCGGAGCTGGTCACAGGGACGAACAGGATGGCGGCTACTCTCAAGCCAAGGACCCTGGAGACCTTCTCGTACACGGTCAGGTTCCTGAGGAGAGGAGACCACAAGATCGGCTCCCTGAAGATCGAGCGGGCCGACCCTCTGGGCCTCTTCGCAGAGGAACAGCTTGTCGGAAAGACAACTTCCGTCAACGCGCACACGAAGAAGGATTCCTTCGATGCTGCCAGGAAGATCGGGTTGCGGGAGCACTTCGAGTTCGCTGGCGTCTCGCGCATGCCAGCAATCGTTCTAAGGGAGCAGGAGTTCGATAGCATCAGGGAGTATGTGCCCGGAGACAAGGCCCGAGACATCCTTTGGAAGGCGTATCCGAAGTATGGAAGACTGCTCACAAAGACCTACATCAAGGAGGGCTCGCTTCAAACTCTCATACTCATGGACTGCGGGAGGAGCATGCGCATCTCTGGCCACGGAGCTTCCAAGATTGATCACGCGGTGGATTTGTCCATGCAGCTCTCCAACGTCCTGATCGGCAACTACCATCCGACGGGGATCGCGATATTCGATGAGGTGTCCATTATAGACAAGTCGGACCCGGCCCTCGGGAAGCACCAGTTCGAGAACATTGTCAGGGTCCTGAGGAAGGCTCCCGAGACGATCAGACCAACACCCGGGAAGGAGGAAGAAGCCGAAAATCCCGCTGCTGCGTCCGCGCCACCTTCACTGTCGAGGGCGATCTCGCGTGAGAACGGTGAAGGCTTCCTCACCGCTGTCGCGTCCATCAAGCGACAGCGATCCAAGACCGTCAGCGTCGACGGCATCATCAAGAGCACTGTGGCGAAAGGCAAGGGACAGGAACGCCTGTTCATCGTCATATCGGATCTTGTGTCCTGCAGGGACGGAGTGATCGCAGGCGCGAGGATATGCCAGCGCACGGGCAACAGAATGCTCGTGATTCATACCTACGATGGATGGTATAAGCGCGATACACTCCCAGGCTCAGTCGATGAGGCCGAGGGGATGTACCAACAGATGATAGACTCGAGGCGCCTCGAGGCTGCGCTGAGATCTCTCGACGCCTCGTACATGAGGATAGGCCCTGCAGACACAGCACCCCGCATCGTCAGGAGCGTGAGGAGGGGGATGGCGAAATGAACATCGATAAGAGGGGGATGACCATCGCCCTCGGACTCGCGATCTTGGCGACGCTGAGTCTCGGACAGATGAGCGCCTTAGCGATACTCGCGATCTCCGTCGGCGCACTTCTCCTCGTGGTCGGGCTGTGGGTATCCTATCGGCCGGCTTCGGTGTTTGGGTTCATGACGCTGGCGATAGGCAGCGGGATCGCGGTCGATCTCAACTCCCTGAACGAGTTCTCGACTCTGATGAGCGCGCTCGTAGGGATCCTTGCGCCGGTCTACATTGCGGGTTTGGTCGCACTGTCCTCGGAAATCGAAGGGCCCGTGGAGGTCAGCGTTCGGAACAGACCGACCCTGATCATTATCGCCTACACAGTCATATGCGCCTTCTCGGTCCCGATCGCCTCGGTATTGGTGGGCCTGACAGCACCGAACATGTCGACACACATCACGATGATCACGGAGGCCGCGATAATGCTCCTCGTCATCGCGATAGCGGTCATCCTGCTCACCGCGCGGACCCCGAAGATGAGACCTGAAGAGTCCTCACAAGAAGAGGCGGCGACAGAGCAGGCCTAGAATCGTACGCCAGTCGTCCTCCCCTGACAAATGGAAAGCAGCGAAAACGCGTTTCTCACCAGAATTAAATAGAGCCAATTGAGTTGGCATTGTCGTGAAATTCCAGAAGGAATGGCTCCTCCTGTTCGGCTCGCTCTTCGTCGCAGGGGCACTCTACAATCACTACCTTGGCCATTCGGCGCTCCTCGTCGAGATAATCCTGGTAGCCGTGGGTGTCTGCATGGCGCTCTATGCGGCCTGGAGCACATCGGTCCTGAAGAAGGAGGCCATGGACGGACTGTTGATCAGGATCATGCGGCGATTCATGAGCAAGGAGAGAGCCGCTTCTCTGATACCGATGCTCGGATTCGCCGTTCTGCTGGTGTGGTCGGTCTGGAAGATATTCCTGATTGAAATGACCGACCTGCACATGGAGGATTTCATTGTCACGCTCTTTGGCCTGTCTCTTGTCCTGTACAACTTCGGCCCCTCCAAGTTCCACCAGATGCAGGATTTCGTCGTCTTCTACCTCTTGTTCCTGACCCTGGTGTTCGCGGGGTTCTGGAAGCTGTATGAGATCCTCTCAGGGGAGTCATCTTACAGGATTACGGCCTATGCCGAGTACTACATCGTGACGCAGCCAACGACCTCCATCCTGAACATCATGGGGTTCGATGTTAGGTGCGAGCTTCGGTTGGGGGGGATCGGTCTTGCGAACATCATCGAGTATGAGTACGGAGATAGGATCCTCAGGCTGGGGATTGGTGCTGGCTGCAGCGGCCTGTATTCCGCAGGCCTGTTCTTTTCGGCGTTTCTGGCGTTCGTATTCGTGAGATATCAGAAGGTGGACAGATACATCGGCGCGGCTCTGGCTCTGGGTTTCGTCGTGACCTGGCTCTCGAACATCGTGCGGATGGTGTTCACCGTCATGGCTGGGATAATGTGGGGCCACCCGGCGCTGGCGTTCTTCCACTCGTACATCGGCATAGTCGTCTTCGTGGTCTTCGTGACCATCTTCTGGCTGTTGATAGTCAAATGGCTCGATAGAAAAGAACCCAAGTTGTCTGAAGCTCCGCTTAGTGAAGCCGCTCCTGCTCAGAGCTGATCGAACGACGGGAGGGCTCTTTTGCCCCGGGGGAAGTCACTCCATGAGCTTCTTCCACTTGAGCCCAGACACCTGCTTCGGCTCGCCCGTCTCGAGTTTGTCGTCGAGGTCGAACAGCTTCTCGAACTCCTCGTCGGTCGCGAACACAGAACCTCTGAGTGCCTTCTCGTTCATCTCGCGCTCGACCCTCTCGAGATCCTCGAGGAAATCATTGTAGAACCTCTGATTCTCGTCCTCTTGGGTCAGGACAGGCTCGGGGATGGCGTCTATCAATCTCACCGTTCGCACCCTCGAGACGTCCTGGGGCTTGGTCATCGTCGCCCTCGGCTGCTCTGGCTCAGGCCTCGGCGCAGGTGCGGCGGGCGGTCCCTTGGGCTGCTCCGCAGCCATGACGTATGAGGGCCGCTCTGGCATCTGCTCGAGCACTGACAGCCGTGGCGGTTCGGGGGTCTCCGTCCTCGGCTCAGGCCTGGAAGGCTTCGCCAGGTCGATTTCCCACTGTTCCTCGTCTTCTCTTTTTTTGTATATCATGAATAGAATGATCAAAGTCGCCGCTGCTACGACGGCTCCGATCAACAGGAACTCGTTCAGGCCAGCGAACAACCAGCCCATCTTGGAGTCGTCGTCCTTCGCGCCGTCGTCTCCCGGTGCGGATCCGTGCAGGATCTGCGAAGGTCCGACTCCGACGTTGCCGGCAGTGTCGACTGCGACGACGTATACTTCCATGCCATCCCACAGTGCCTCAGCCGGGAGTGTCGTGACATATGCAACTCCGTTATAGGTCATCGGCACCTGCAGGAAGCCACCGCTTGGAAGCGAATAGAATAGCGTAGCCTCTGCGATTCCCAAGTCATCTATCAGAATCGCGGATACCTCGAAGGAGCTGTTCGTGGCGTAGTCGCTGCCGGAGCTCATCGAAACCGCTGGAATGGTCCCGTCGATGTAGAACGTGCCCTCCGAGGTGTTTGAGTTGCCCGCCAAATCCCAGGCGACCACCTTGTAGGAGTGCGGGCCGAGCCCAATGCTGAGATTCAGCGTGTAGATTGCTGGTATGCTCTGCTCGGTGCCGTCCAGCGTCATGAGGACCTCAGAAAGGTACTCGTCTTGAGCCACGATGGTCACCACATCGAGCGGGGTCAGCGCATACGACATCCCTTCCATCGACAGTTCAGGGGCGTGGGTATCCATCAGGAATTGATACTCCGCCTCCGCGGTGTTGCCTGCCTGGTCCGATGCGACCACATAGACCGAGAACGCGCCGTCTGCGGGTGATTTTGACAAGCCGATGAACAGGGGGCTACTGAATTCCTCGGTTGTGTTACCCCAGAGAGTCCATGAAGCGGACCGGAAGTGCGCATCCGCGACCGCGATGAGTATGATGCTTTTGTCAGTGACGAAGCCTCCCTCAGTGCTGGGTATAGAAAGTGATATAGTTGGTGCAGTGTTGTCAACAGTCACGCCGAATTCGAGTGTGAAGCTACCTCCGAGGTCGTTCCACACATGGACGGTAATCGTATGGTAGCCTTCGACCCATCCATCGGTGAGGATATCGTAGGGCGCGTCCAACACGACGGGCCCCGAGCCATCGTCCCAGGTGCACGAGATCGCTCCGTCCCCGATCGTGGACAGCATGATCATCGTTCCCGCTTTGATCAAGCCGCCGTCTGAGGGACTGTCGAGCCAGACCACGACGCTACTGTCTGCTATCCGGAAGTAGACACTCGCCTCGGTAACATGGCCAACGGCGTCCACGGCAACTACCTCGACCGTGTGCCATCCGATGTCCCATCCGACAGTGCTGATCGTGTACGGTTCAACGAGCGGGACGAAGGCACCGCCGTCGATTGAGTAAGTGACCTCGGAAAGCCGAGCATCGGATACGCTCACGACCACGGTGTAGTCGAGGGGCACGGACACATTCGTCGGAGGATCCGTGATGGCAAGGGAGGGTGCGAGCGCATCCACATCGAATGTGTAGCTGGCGCTCGCGGTCAACAGATCATCATCAGTTGCCCAGACTTCTAGCGTCGAGTTCCCGTCCAGCCAGCTCGTCGTGGATATGTCCCAGGGGGACGAGAGCGGGACCAATGAACCGCCATTCACGGAATACTGCGCGCTGAAAATCCCATCATCCGTAATCTCGAGGTCGATCGTTGTCCCAGCGGCAATCAAGGAGCCGTTGCTCGGGGAAACGAGCGTGATCGTCGGTTCGACGCTTGCATCCGGCGTGGAGTGGAGAGTGAATGTCCTTGTAATCGGCTCATACAAGCCGAGGTCGAACTTGGCGGTGACGGTCACATCCTGGTTCGGACCTGTGAATATCTCTGTGGGCCTCACGATCCACTCGTAGTTGATGGTTCCATTGTGAGTGTGCGTAGTCCCTGAAACGTATTCATCCAGAATCATCCCGACCTTCCGACCGTCCACCGTGAGTTCGATGGGCACAGCGGCGGTCAAGTGGAGCGGGTTGCCCCGGCTGTCCGTCAACTTGCCGGTGAGCAGGAGAGAAACCCCCGACTGCCGATATTCGATGTCCGTCGCGCCGGCCACGCCTAGCTCGAACACCACGGGCACCTGCTCCATCGAGGCGTTGTATGCCGTGTACCTGATGAAGTTGCCCTGGGAGTCGGTCACTGTGAACTTGATATCTATCTGACTATCAACTGCAGCGGTCTGGATGCTGGATGTGTAGAGTCCTCCGCCCTGGTTCGTCGCGGTCAGAGGCGTCCAGGAGGTCTGCGCTCCCGCACGCCACTGCAGGTCGATCGAGGCAACGCTCGAACCGTCCTGGACAGATACTCCGAACTGAACCGATTCGCCTGGGACGAACCTCTGAGCAAGCTGCATTCCTGTGATCACAGGTGGGTCCATGTCGATGCCCGGCACCGTGAAGCCCAGCTCGATGAGGGTCTCATCGTAGAGTTGGGTGAACGGAGTGTAAGTGATCTTGGCAGTGTAAGTGCCCGAGGACGACAGATCGATTATCCTCTTGGCGTCGGGCCTCGCAAGGTGCTCGGAAAGCTGGTATATGCCGAACAGCGCGCCCCCGCGGTACAGGGACAGCATTGGGGTGTTGACGCCTCCGACTCTCCAGCCGTTCTGGTCACGAAGCAACGGGTGGAAGAGGACTAGTGAAGTGTCCGTGTTGTCTGTGTAGACAGACGGGTAGAACGGACCAGCTCCGATTGTCTCATTCCTGTACGTCGGGTCGAGGGGTGTCAAGAAATATCGGTTGGGGAGGTAGATCTCCGAGATAGTGGCCGCGTGGAGCATCTGAGTGTAGTCGGAGGTGTAGAACGACCTTTCGATGTACCCTCCGAATATGCTCCTCTGGAAGTATAGTTCGGAGAAGACTCCGCTGACGATCGTCGTCCTGGTCATGCCCGAGAAGAACGGGTTGAGGGAAGTATCTGTGTCCCTGCGTACATAGAAGGCCGCATCTCCACCGATGGATCTGTGAGTGTCCCAGTTGCACCATGGGCTCTCTATCGTCCCTGGGATGTCGTACTTCGTGACATAGACTCCGCACGAGCCGAGGTCGTAGGTGAGCACTGAAGGCACTAGGCTATCCACCACGGGGAACTCCCAAGCAAGGAGATACTGTAGGTCGGCAGTCGCCTCTATCAGGAAGGCGGTCGAAGAACTCATCTTGAACTCGTACCAGTGCTGCTGGTTCAGGTTCATGAAGTCCCACATCGCGGAGCTGTACGAGAACCCGGACAGCTGGATGCCGACCGTGGCGGCAGTGTCGCTCAGGCGCAGCGTCCTGTTGGCGGGCAGCGAGAACATCTCAGAACCGAAGACCGAGTAATCTGAGCCCGTGAGGTCGAACGAGAGATTCCTCTCGCCCTCGTAGCGGGCGTGCATCCGGAAGTCCTTGACGTAGATTCGATTGCCCTCGTCGTTAACGAGGTCGATCAAGATCGCGCGCGCAGTCCGCATATCCAGATACACGTCCAGGGTCTGCATTCTCTCGAGCGTGACTGTATCCGACAGGAAGTATGGGTCCGAGTAAACGTAGAGCAGCTGGTGTCCGGCGGAGTGCACCGAATACGTGCCCGAGGGAAGCAAGAACGACGCCGGAGGTGCGGGATCGCCCCCTCCGCGAACACCTAGCGCAACGTTCGCATCCGGGATGCTGTAGACCCAAACGCCTCCGTACGGGTCGAACACCTCGTTTCCAGAGAGGTCGAGGACATGCACCCGGAGCTCGCCGAGTATCAGGTACCCGAACGGTATCCGTAGGTCGGCTCCGCTCGAGTCCATCGAAATGTAGCCGTCGAAGTACCCCTCAGAGGTGAGGGCTATGGTGGACACGGAGAGTGAGAGCATTCCCGAGCCCATGTACGACAGGCTGAGAGACGGAGGCGAAGGCGTTGAGTAGTTCGTCCAATCCTTGGCCTGAAGCTCGCCGTCGGCGGAGAGCGAGAACCAATCCATGGAGGAGACTGAGAGACTCACGATTCCGTCACCGTTGAAGATCGTCACGGACCGCGTGGACGAATCGGCCTTACCGTAAGACAACAGAGGATCCGACGCGAACAGGGTCGATGCATCCGAGGTGGGGATCCAGAGCTCGCCGGCACCGGCCTCCCAGAACGATTCGTTGATCGCCATGGCGCCCGTTATCAACGCGCTCTTGACCTTCGTCACGTTCCAAGTGGGATGGCTCTGAATGAGCAGCGCCGCGGCACCGCTCACATGAGGAGTCGCCATCGATGTACCGCTCATCTCAGTGTAACCGGTTGGAGAGCTTCTGATGGCGCCCGAGAACGGGACTGT
>MGWC01000012.1:0-1917 GCA_001800815.1 Euryarchaeota archaeon RBG_19FT_COMBO_56_21 | reverse complement strand
GAATCGACCGCGCCGACAGTGAGAGAGTACGGGGAAAGCCCTGGTGAGGACACGGTGCCCATCGAGGGTCCCGAGTTGCCCGCAGCCACGACCACGACGATTCCCGCCTCGACCGCGCGCTGCACAGCTTGGCAGATCGGGTCCGTTGATTCTCCGTCGCCTCCCAGGCTCATGCTTATGACATCAAGGTGATCCGCGGAAGAGCCGTCGTCATTTGGATCGATTGAGGCATCTATCGCGAGCACGACGTCGCTCATGAACCCCGAGCCGTCCGCTCCGAGGGCCTTGTACGCGTACAGCGTCGCATCAGGGGCTACGCCCTGTATGCCCCCGTCAGCTGCAATGATGCCCGCGACATGCGTCCCGTGGCCGTTGTCGTCCTTTGGGTCCTCGTCGTCGTTCACGAAGTCATACCCGCCAGCGACCTTGAATCCCGGGCCGAAACCGCCGCCCAGGTCTGGGTGGGTGTAGTCAATCCCCGTATCTATCACGGCAACGGTCACCCCGGCGCCAGTGACGGCGAGTCCTTGCGTGTCCTGGGTCGACCAGATGCGATCGGCACCGGTCTGCACTATGTTCGCGGTGGCCTCGGTGGCGTTCACCATCAGATCGGGATAGGCCCAGAGGGTCGGCTCCCCTGCCAGCAGCTGCCTGAGAGTGTCAGGCATGATCTCGACAGAAAGCAACTCGAATGTATGCTTGGCCTGCCCTTTGATCGTCATGAGGGAAGAGGCTTTTTCTTTGGACGACCAACCAGAGCTCGGGTCGACCTTCTTCACAGCTCTGTCCATGATTGCATCCAAGGATTCCGACGAATCCGTGGACAACATCACCCTCACATTGCCCAGCTCGTTCACGTAGGCATCCCAGTCCCAGCTGGTGACCGCAGATCTCCCGAGGGCCTTGCCGTGTTCAGTTGTTGAAGTATCAGTTGAAATTGGATCTGAGTCCGATGCGCGCTCTCCGACGACGAACATCCCTGATAGAGAGGTGAAGACGAGTATTGCGACAATGAGGACCGAGAGCGCTCCTGCTGCCCCCGGGACAAGGATGTGCGGCCTCCCCCTCACGACACTCGTCCCATCCTGCCGCCCGTTAGAGCGCCCTGCAGACACTAGCACATCTCCATCGTAATAAACGCCCGCAAAGCTTATATGAAGGCTGTCGTGCCGTTATCATCCCTTGGTACACTACTGGCGCATGTTCCGGAATGACCGGAGCGTTCGAGAAGCTAATGAGCCGACCGGATATATGATTTTGGCCCGCTCTTGAGATAAGAAGGCCGAGCCTCAAGGAGCATGTTGTAAGAACGGAGGAGACGGCTTCGTGTTCACCTGCGTCTCCAGACCAGCACGGTGACCGCGACGACACCGATTATGCCAGCGGTCAAGAGCAGCCCGAACGTGCTTCCGAACTGCGGAATCTCGAACTCGAAGGCGGTCGCGTTCAGCCATTGGAAGAAGGCGTTCGTGGCGACGGTCGTGTTCGGGTCCGTCTGCTGTGAATTGTAGGTTGCGATGACCTGTATCGTATCCGTTATCTCCCATTCGGCATTCTCAAACTGCAGGTTGTAGTAGCCCTTGGTGCTCGGCTCGCTGCTGGACAGTTCGTTGTGTATCGATCTCTGATTCAGGTCAGAATCGAGCATCCTGACTGTGACATCGGCGCCACCGATCTTGCGGTAATCTGCGTCATACACGTAGCCCCTGACGTCCTTCGTGTGCGTGGCCGCCTGCGTTGTCACGGGCACCATGAACATGGCGAGAACGAGCAACATCGCGGCGAACGAGGATGCGATCAGAACGGGTCTCAGGTTGTGGGCCTTCTCTCGGGGGGACATCAGAGTCACGGACCTATCGGGGCGTTTATAGTGTTAGGTGGTCTATGAATCTTGTCATCAAAGGGCCAGTTTTGGCA
>MGWC01000011.1 GCA_001800815.1 Euryarchaeota archaeon RBG_19FT_COMBO_56_21 | reverse complement strand
GAGGAGCACTTCCTGGAGTACAGGGAGTACAATTTCGCTGTAAACTTCATCTCCGGCAACCTAACAGCTACCGTGACTCCCGCGACCATCGCACCCAGGGACTGGCCAAGGATCATCTTCTGGCATAGCACAGACCTACTTTCCCCAATATTCGATGTCGGAATATCGACCATCTACTTGTTCAACGACACGAACGATGACAAGGTGTTCGCGCGTTCTGAGGCGACTCACATAGCTTACCTGTCTACCCTCTACAATGTGACTTGGAATGCGACCGCAGTGGAGTTCGGCAACGACACGCCGGGCGGAGAGTACGCATGGCTTCGAGCCAATGCGGTCATAGGGCTGTTCGATAGCCCAGAGGACGAGTACCCCATCATCGACGAGTGGGCGAATGTCACTTTCTGGTTCCGCATCTCCCAGAAGTCGGTGACCAGGTCGAACTCGTATGGCATTTACGCTATCCAGGGCATGGTCGATGTCCGGATCAACTTCGAGCTGGAGGTGCTCCAGCAAGTGAACGCCTCCGGGATAGTATTGGAGCATGGGCTCTCCGCCGGCGGGTCGGCTGACATGTTCATGATAAGAGAAGATGTTGGCCTCCCCACACCGCAGCTCACCCTTGCAGACAGCAGGGACGATGAGACGGTCAATGGAGACAACTTCACTCATCCGATGAGGAAGACCATCCTTCCATGCCAGGATATCCTGTTCACAAAAGAGGATCAGACCGTCCAGGCTCATTACAGGATTTCCTCGGAGCCGTACATCAGCTACAACCAAGGTATCTATCAGGTGCCCATGGGCATATCGTACTACACCAACGGCGACGGTTTGGTGGCGCATACTGCATATTTCCCAGTGGATTCGAACGAGACGATATCCCACGAGATAGTCGTGGGCATTGACGAGTCAGGGTTCACTCCACGATTCCGCGACTGGGTGAAAGATAACCTCGCAATGGTCATGATTGTGACGGGTTCGATTGCCGCCGTGGTATCCATATCTCTGTTGGTGTTCATTCTGAGAAAGCACTGGGGTTGGGGAAAGAAGCGTTCGGCCACTGATCCCCCGGAGAAGAGAACCTGATTGACTTCAAACCCAGATCGCGTGCCTTTTCCTGAGCGAGCCTTCGCTTTGGCCGAGCTTCTCCATAAGCATGGCCACAGCTCCTTCGAAAAAGACCATCGTGGCGATTTCGAAAAGAGTTCCTAAAGGAGCGAGCCGTTTGGATTCGTCGGTCTTCTGCGGGTGTATCTCAATCACGAAGCTCGACGCGCCCGCGAGCTTCGAGTGCGGGTGCGCTGTGATTGTTATGACCTTCGCCCCAACCCTCCGCACGATATTGGCTGTCTGGATTGCGGACATCGTCTCTCCGCTGTACGAAACGATGATGACGAGGTTTTCCTCTTCGACAATAGGCGTGATAGTCTCTCCAACGAAGAACACTTCGAGCCCCATCTGCACGAGCCTTATGGCGAAGGCTTTGCTGATCAGGCCAGACCGTCCCACGCCGTAGATGAAGATCTTCCTGGCGCCGATGATCGAGTCCACGAACCTCTCCGTGTTCTCAATCTCGCTCTCGAAGGTCTTCTTCACTGCCTCAAGGATGTGGTCGGAGCTCTCCGCTACGAGCGTGCGCGTCATCTCGAACCCTTCTCTTTCTTCGGGACGACCTTGACCTCTCTTGAGACCTTCTTGGCAAGAACCCTCTCCAGGATGACCTTCATGTACATCGCGTCGTGCTCAAGCAAAGGGGATCCAGAGATAATCGTGATCGGCTGGTTCCTTTCAACAATGGCTTCGGCAAGGGGTTCGAATCTCAGATCTCCCTTTTTGATCGATGTGAACCGTTTCTCATTCCCCGCCTCGTGCTCGACCCCGGAGAAGTGGGCGTAGAACTCGCCGTCAGTCTGCTCCCAGAGGTCGTCCAAGAGATCGTCGAAGTCTTTCGACTCTCGAAGTATCCCGTTCTCCCTAGCATGGTAGTGGGCGAAGTTGACGACGGGTATTGTCCCGCTGACCTCCTTGCATATCTTGTTCACTTCGCCTATTCCTCCAAAGATCTCTTGCCTCCCGCTCAGCTCTAGACCGATTGGCACACCTATTCCGTGCTTCTTGTACCACTTGGTCAGATCGGTCATACGCTCGGTGATCTTCTTCTGGGCGACCTTCGGACTCGCGTCTCCGTATAGGCCCATGTGCGTGACGACCACAGTAGCTCCGAGCTCCTTGGCCATCAGTCCGCCCCACCTGATCGAGTCCATGCTTCGGAAGCAGAGTTCCCCGTCTCCCACCAAATCCATGTAGTACGGTGTATGAATGGACAGTGTGACATCCAGCTCGTCAGCCATTTCCTTCAGGCCTCTGAGCTCGTTGTAGCTTTTGGCGATACCGCTCGTTAGCGACACGAGATGGTCCCCTTTCTTGACAGGTTCGTCAAGGTTCGAAATGACCTCTTCCTTGTCACCTTTCCTGCGGACTATCTCTATGACCATGTCAGAGGCGATATTCTTGGGCTTCACCCCGATCTCCTCGGCCTCGGCTGGTCGCTCCTGAACATGGGCTCTTACCAGCTGTGCCTCCATCGCGGTCAGGCCGAGGTTGTGAACATCCTCGATGCCGTCTTCCAAGGTACGTCCCTTGCAGGACAAAGGGATGCCTGCAGGACCAAAACGAATCATCTAGACCCCCGGCGAGCCAGGATTTTCGGAATAACGTTCGCCATATATATCATCTATTGAGCGAGCAGGATACTACAGCTCCTCATCATATTGCACGGGCAGTTCTCGGCGGAAAGAGCACAATCCAGCTGAGCCAGATGTCCTCGGCCAGCAAATGTGGCGCATCCAAATCTTTATAAACGGTTCTCACATTAGCTCGCCTACTCTCCTGATGTCGGAGGAGTCAGATTATGGGTAGCAAGTCAAAGAAGACAAATCCCAACCTCATCTCGCTGATTCAGCGTCTCAAGGACGTTAGCAGGGAGAATGAGGCACCTGTCTGGCGAGACATCGCTTTGCGTCTAGAGGGTTCCGCCCAGCGCTGGGCTGAAGTCAATGTGGGCAAGCTCAATAGGTACGCGAGCGAAGGCGAGATAGTCGTAGTCCCTGGTAAGCTTCTGGGCGCCGGCGAGATCGCAAAGAGGTTGACCGTAGCCGCCTACAGGTCATCCGGACAGGCAAGGGAGAAGATCGAAAAGGCGGGCGGGAAGAGCGTGTCGATTGAGGAGCTCGTAGCGTTGAATCCAAAGGGCTCCAAAGTACGGATCATGGGGTGAACAGATGGCGGTCGTAATAAACGCGGAAGGATTGATTCTAGGGCGCCTCTGCACCCATGTTGCTAAGAGGATCAGGAACGGCGACGAGGTCGTCATACTTAACGCTGAGAAGGCCGTGATCTCCGGGAGGAGGGAGCAGCTCCAGCAGTTCTACCTCCACAGGAGGCATAGAGCTAGCAGCCAGTCCAAGGCCAAGGGCCCGAAATATCCCAGGACACCGGACAGGATCCTCAAAAGGACTGTCAGGGGCATGATAGAGTACAGAAAGCCCTGGGGAAAAGCGGCCTACAGGCGGCTAAAGGTCTATATCGGCGTACCGAAGGAGTTCAAGGATGTCAAGGCGGAGACCATCGAGACCGCCAAGAAGCCTCATCTGGACAAATACGTCCTTCTAGGGGAGATCACTAATTACCTCGGGGCGAAGGAGGTCTGAGCATGACCGCACCTAAAGTGGTTGTATCCAGCGGGAAGCGTAAGAGCGCAGTGGCCAGAGCCACCGTGAAGAGGGGGCGCGGGCTTGTGAGGATCAACAATGTCCCTGTCGAGATCCATGAACCCCATCTCGCACGCGTCATGATAATGGAGCCTCTGACCCTTGCAGCGGATAGGGTCTCGAAGGTCGATATCGACATCAATGTCAACGGTGGAGGCATAATGGGTCAGGCTATGGCCTCTAGGACAGCGATAGCCAAAGGCCTGGTACAGTTCTTAGAGGACGAAGAACTCGAGCTGAAGTTCGTGAAGTACGACAGGTCGATGCTCGTGTCCGACCCGAGAAGGAAGCTGCCGAAGAAGCCTCAGGGCCGCGGTGCAAGGAAAAAGCACCAGAAGTCATACAGGTGATGGGCAACATGATCATACCCGTCAGATGTTTCACTTGTGGCAGGGTCATAGGGAGCGCATACGACGAGTTCGTCAAGCGTGTCGAGATGGGCGAGTCGCCAAAGGATGTCCTGGACTCGCTGAAGCTTGAGAGGTACTGTTGCCGAAGGATGATACTGACTCACGCAAACCTGATCGACGAGGTCGCGCCTTACTGAGGCGCCCTCTCAAATCATCTTTCTCATCGGGCCCGTGGGGTAGCTTGGTATCCTTCCAGCTTGGGGTGCTGGTGACTCGCGTTCAAATCGCGACGGGCCCATCTGGCTATTTCGTCAATTAGTAGGAATTGAGATTCTCGGAGACCAAGCTTTCTCGAAGTCTGCGAAGATGACTGGCCGAAGGGTCAGGTCAAATAGAAGTGGCTCCCGGCATAGTACGACCACGAGATCGCACCCAGGCAGAACAAGATGGATAGAGCGACTCTGAGTCGGTAGTTGGTTCGTGGCTTGACGTTGGTCCTTCTTATTGTTATTGCCATGACCATCACGGAGTGGAAAGGCAAGAACGCCCACCACACCAGGTATGGTAGAAGGAAGACCGCGAAGCTCATCGCGAAGACGATTCCGTAAGCTAGAAGGATCCAGTCGTATTTGATGAAGGTGACATACCATCGCCCAGGCTCTGTCTCCGCGCCTGAGGCCGTGTTCGATCTGCAGCTACCTTGATTTGGATTGATGTGAAGGTATGCTACAGAGAGGATGATCGATGGGAAGAATGACCAATACACGGCGCCCACGGCGAAGTGCATGTCACCGAGAATGATCCAAAGAAACGATGGTGATATCGAAACCACGGCAGCGGCAAGCAGAATTTCTGGGATGGGAGGTTCGGTTCCTGGCGCTGATTCCATGGCTTCCGCATCCACATAAGCGGCCATCAAGCTTTGGACTAGGACCGAGGCGGACTCGAGAGTGAAGGAGATGGCTGTTTGAGTCTGAGGGCATCTTACAGGTGTTCGATCTCGTCATTTGACCTGCCATTTCGTCAATTAGCAGGAATTGTGATTCGATGGGTTGACCATCGCTTCGGAAAGACCAATATGGAAGGAAGGGCCATACATAGGGTTGGTGGCCGATTGGCGGATATTTGGGTTGCATGTTTGGTCCTTCTTATCTTCCTCCTGATTGTGGCGCTGATGGCGTCGAGCATCAAGACTATACTACCATACGAGGGCGCGTTGTACTTCAGGAGGGGCAGATACATCCGAGTTCTGAACCCGGGCATCCGTCTCGTAGTTCCCTTGGTAGGCGAAATCCATGTGATTGACATGAGGACGAAGGCCCCCCGCAATCATGTGTTAGATGAAATCATCACCGCAGATGGAGGTCCATTGTCATTGGTTCTGAGGATAACCTATCAGATCAAAGACATAGAACGAGCCTTCTTCGGTTCAGCCAACTACGAGAATAGACTGTATGAAGTCGCCGGTGACGCTCTCCTCAGGTCGGCCATGATTCTCCGCACAGAGGAATTCCAGTCGCAACTGGAGCGCACGGCCGTTCTTATCAAGCGAGAGATTCAGAGCGAGGCTGACAGACTTGGATTGAAAATCGCCAAATTGGAGCTGGCGTTCCCGTCATCCACCCCCTCTCCTCCAAGCCAGCCTTCGGAATCTTCTTCCTCTGGCTTCAATACATCTCGCCCACGGAAGCTGACAGTGCCGAAGAAGCGCTAACAGGCTCCCTCGGGAAAGCCCATAGGGTAGGAAAGAAAGGGGTTTGAGGGGACAACGGGGCTAACCTCAATTCACCCGAATTGAGCATCTAGCCAGTAGTGCCGTTCGCGACTAGCGTTCAAATCGCGACGGGCCCACATGGCTCCCTGCAAACCGCGCCGAAGCTGGTTCTGCCTTGATTGTCCCAGACAAACCTCTCTTCAACTGGACCTTCGGGGGAAAGAATATGCATTCGATTGAACCATTGCATCTGCGCTTGTGCGCAACCTTGGATGTGAAGTTGGATTCCGTGGTCACGTGTCCCAGGTGTGGCCACAGTTCCAAGGAGCGGATGCCTACGGATTACTGCTTGATTAAGTACCAGTGCAGGAAATGCAGCTATATCATGACACCGAAGGCAGGGGATTGCTGCATCTTCTGTTCCTACGGGAGCGTACCATGCCCTCCGATTCAACAGTCAGCAAGTCAATAGCTGCAGCGAAATCCCTGTGCCCAACAATGCTGCAAGTCGTTCAAATCCCGACGGGCCCACTCGGCCATTTGCCAGTAAGGCGCACCTTGGGACTATCAAAGGAAGGCTAAGGTCTCCTGGGCATCAGAGCAATGTCCCTCTCATCCACCTTCCGCATGAGGACGAACATAATCGTACCTTTCGTGTGGTCACCCTCGATCCTGTTCTCTGCCCAGACCCTTCCTCCGCCAGCTTCGGCGATGAACTTGGCAACGTACAGGCCAAGCCCAGTTCCAGGAACGACTTGGTCGAGTCTGTGGAATCTCTCAAAGACGCGTTGCTTCTCAGAATCGGGGATTCCTCGGCCAGTGTCGATGATCCTCGCTCTCCAGAACACTTGGCCCTCACTAACGATGCTGTCCACGTCAATGTCCACGACCGCCTCCTGCTTGGAATCGTATTTGACGGCGTTCATCAGTATGTTCGTGAAGAGCCTTGCCGCGAGCGGAGTACACCTTACATATCGCGGGTCGACGGATCTATCGAAGTTGATGGTCACGGTTCTGTCTGGAAAAAGCCGTCTTGTCTCCTCGGAGGCCTCCGCGAGGAGGTGCTTGAGATCCTTGATGATCAATTGAGTATCATCCATGTGTTTGATTCTCGCCAGGTCTCTGACTGAGGATGTGAGTTCATATGCTCCCTGAATATCCTTCATCGCCTTGGCAAGCTCACGCCTATCCTCATCGGACAAGCGCTGGGACTTCCAAAGCCCGTTCATGAAATGCAATGCAGAAAAGCTGAAGTTCATAATGTCGTGTGATAGCAGATCATTGAGGAACTCGGACTCGGATTTCGCGTCGTCAATCTGCTTCTCCATCTGCTTGCGTTCGGTCAAGTCCTTGATTATGGTCTCCACGCATTTCCCGGGGAGCAAGTCGGTGAATCTCGCAGATATGATTGCATTGACCTTGCCTCCGTCCTTATTCTGGAACTCTACTTCGAAATCGTGGACAGAACCTTCCTTCTCTATCTGCCAGATGAACCTGTCCCAAGCCGTTCTACCGCCCGCCATGTGCGATACCATGCTTTCGTTCTGCGCTTCCTCCGACGATTCGAACCCGAACATCCGCAGGCCTTTGGGATTCATCGAGTGGATCCTGCCGTCGGGGAGAACCAGAGCGACTGGATCGGGCGAGAGTCTCATCAACAGGTTGTAGTTCTCCTCAGCTCTCCAGACCTCTTCAGACTTCTTCTTGATGAGACGCTCCAGCGACAGATTGATGTTCTGAAGCTCGAGGTTCTTCGATAGGATCTCCTCGTTGAGTCTCAGTACTTGCTCAGGAACCATTCTCCTTGGCCGCGCATATTCAGGGAACCTCGAGCGGAGGACTGCGTCCGGAGCGAAGACGAAATAGCACTGTCTGGCGCCTGTTGCATAGCATTCACTTTCGTGGACTGAAAGGTCCAGGTCTAGAGGATTTCCTGGCGCGAGAATGTTCCGGACCACCCAGGTCAGCGCTCCTGCCATGTAGGAGCAGGTTGGCTCTCGCTGCAAATCATTGTAGTCCTGAAATGGCCATGCTTCGGCCGAGTTCATACAGCTTATCTCAATTGTGTTGAACTCGGCGTCGAACTTCTCCAACCTGAAATCGCCATATCCGCGAATCGCGAAGCCACTTAGCGCTTTCTCAAGTGAGGTTCGAGCGTCTGCATGTTCCTCACGCCCCACGAAATCGGACAGGTATTCTCGTGCACCCTCTTCTCCCGCCCTGAACATGAAATCCCTCTCGAAGGCCCCCACGTGAGCTTTGAGGGTCTTCTTCAGTCTATACAACCCACCCGCTGCGTCGACTATGAGAACACGTTTACCTGCGAAATCAAGCCTCCCGTTGTCCAGCTTGAGGGGTAGCTGATGCTTCTTGTCGGGATCTTCCTTCTCGGGCAGGTTATCACCGTCTGGGTATCGTGCTCTACCATTGGTGTTTGCGGTTCATCGGGGGTATGCGGGCTCTCCGCATCGCTACCGTTACCAAATATGTTTCGGTTTATCTCAGTTGCGCACTACATCGCGCCGTCAAATACCTTGCGACTTGGCTCTCTTTCGCGATTCCACGAGGATGGCGTCGGCAACGTCGAGCGCCCGGATTGTCTCTGGCACGTCGTGAACTCTGACCATGTCGGCCCCCTCACGAACTGCAAGCACAGCAGCAGCCAAGGAGCCTTCGAGCCGTTCTCCCGGAGGCATCCCCGTGATCCTGCCAATGAAGGATTTGCGCGACACTCCAATCACAACCGGCTTACCAATGCTCTTGAGCTCTCTCAGCCTGGCAAGGACCTCAAGGTTGTGATTCAGATTCTTGCCGAAGCCGATTCCGGGGTCTACCATGATTTTGCGGGCACCGACTCCTGCTCGCTCAGCTGCGGCCACCCGATCTTCCAAGAATGCGGCTATGTCTTTCACAACATCCTTGTAACGAGGCCTTACCTGCATCGTCTTCGGACCTGCCAACATGTGCATTATGACTACTGCGGCGTCATGTTCGACCACGACATCAATCATCCTAGGGTTCCTTAAGCCCGTGACGTCATTGACCATTACTGCTCCAGCGAGCAACGCGGCTTGAGCTACGTCAGGTTTCATCGTATCGATCGAGATTCTTCCCGGATAGGATGCGCTCAGAGCCTCCACGACAGGAACGGTGCGTTTCTTCTCAAGTTCAAGTGGAACTGGATCTGCGCCTGGTCTCGTCGACTCACCTCCGATGTCGACGACCGCTGCCCCTGCTTCAAGCATGGCCTTTCCGCGCTCGATGGCCAGCGCGCAATCCCCTCCGAGACCGTCCCCTGAGAACGAATCGGGCGTGTTGTTGACGATCCCCATGACTTTGGGGCGGTCAAACCTCAGCATGCACGACCCGAGCTTCACCGACAAAGGTTTGGAGACGGCTCTCCTCATCATTTGAGCACTTGGTTTGCGGCTGCCGTGTGAGACCATTTCATCGTCCCTCCGACTGAAACTAGGCCACAAGGAGGTCATCGACCAACTCGGCAATGTCCTTTATCGCTATGTCGACCTTGATTAGGTCGTTTCCGAGTCTGAGGTTGCTCACGCAGAACGGGCATGCGGTCACTAATATGTCCGCGACTTCAGAAGCCGATTTCACGCGTCGAGATGCTATCCTCTGCGCCGCCTGAGGTTCAGTCGCCCTGACACCTCCTCCGCCTCCGCAGCATCTGGCTGTCTCCTTGCTCTCGGCCAGCTCCACGTACTTGACCTCAGGGATCATCTGTATGACCTTCCTCGGCTCGTCATAGATCTTCAGATGCCTGCCCAAGTGACACGGGTCGTGGTATGCGATTCTCTTAGGAAGAGGCTTCAGCTTGAGGTCCTGCTTGGCCAGGAACTGGACCAGATGCTCCACCTCGAACGGTACCTGGACGTGCTTGGGGTACTGCTCCTTGAACATGCGCATGCAGCCAGAGCAGGTGAAGAGCATCTTCTTTATCTTCAGCTTCTTCGCGGCGTCGATGTTGGCTTTCATGAGCCTGGTGACATCCTTCTCCTTGGCGCCAATCCTCTGCATGGTGCTCCCGCAGCAAACTTCCTCGACAAGCGTGAAGTCCACCCCGAGCTTGCGCAGAATCGAGATTGCATGTTTGGGGATCTCAGGCATCCTGTACTTGCCAGTGCAACCCACGAAGTAACCGACCTCGGCCTCTCTGACGGGGGCCCCGAGATCCACTGTGCCCATCTCACCGTACGGGTTCTTGGACTTCTTGATGTTGTCAATTATCTTTTCGACCGCGGGCAACGTGCACTTCGCTGCAACGAGGTCCGCCCTCGCCGCCTCGACGATGTCGACCACCTTTATGTTCGACGGGCACCTCCTCTCGCAGTCCTTGCATGTTGTGCACTGGTACAATCTCTCGACGACTGACTGGTCCGCAGGTATCTCCTTCCGAACCAAGCCGTAGGCGAGGATCACCTTCCCCCTTGCCACCGACGGATCCCATTGGTTGTCCTCGAAGTACGGGCATACGCTCTTGCAGAAGCCACAGTTGGTGCAGGTCAGCATCTCCTTTTCGAGCTTCTTCGCGTGCTCCGATTTAATGTACTTCCTTCTGGCCATAAGATCGGTTGCCCGTCCTGTGAATTGGTCCGGCCTATTCCGGCACTCTGGGCACTGTAATCACAGCGTCCATAATAAAAGTGACTTTGGATTTCGGACCGAGCTCATGTATTGCCTGGTCGACGGCTTCCTGTAGGCTGTTTACGGGCGTAAGATGTGCCTTGCGTGCAACGGCAGGGTCGAGCTTTGTCACGGCCATCATCTTGCACTTCAAGCCGATCTCGGCCATCTTGGCGGCCTTGTGGTATCCGAGCTTGTATCCTTGGGCGATCTTCTCCAGTGCTTCCTTGGGGGAAGACGCACTAGCTAGAAGGTTCAGGAAATTCTCAGGGCCGACCCCCTTCCTGCACGCGCTGACGAGAATGATGACCCCTCCGTCCCTTACAGCGTACTTGGCATTGTCCAGTGCCTTCTGGGATTGGTACAGGTCGATGTCGTAGGGAAATGCGGTCACAGCGACCACGATGTCATATTTCCGCTTCAGGTTGATGATGAATATATCATCCGCTGTCTCCTTGGCCTTTTCCCAGGACTCCTTCAGCCCGCCTGCGTGCGCGCAGCAACTTCTATGGTTCTTGTCAAGAACCGTCATTATGGCAAATATCTTCTTGTCCTTGAGGACTTTCATCGCATCTTCCATGTCCTCTGCAACGGGGTTGCCATTGGTCTTGAGTGACTGCGCCTTGATGCTGAGCGCGAGCTTGTGGTTCGCCTCGATTGTTTCATACGCAGACACACCGGGAAGAAACGATTTCCTTCCGCCAGTGTATCCCGCGAAGTAATGAGGTTCGACGCTGCTGATGACGATTATTCGGTCGGCCTCCATAACCATCTTGTTGATCTTCATCGGGGTGCCGTTTTTCGATGTCCCGAGGAACACGCATTCGCTCTTCTTCGAGTCGTGAGAGTACACATCCTGTCTGATCGCAGGGAAGAGGTCTCCGAAGATGTAGGCGTACTCGTCTTCTGTTGGTTCCCTATGCATCCCCGTCGCAACTAGGAACTTGATCTTCTTGTTTATGAGGAAGGGAAGGATTGCGGTGATTATCCTCCAGGACGGCGTGGGTCGGGTTGCGTCGTTCACGATTATGAGAACGTCCTTCGCACCTCTCAGGAACTCAGGAAGCGGAGGCGAGTTCTCAGGGCTCTTCACGGCGTCCAGGATTATCTGCAATCTGTCGTCTGTCTTGACTTCCTTCTGGTAAACGATTTCGCCGAGGTTCTCGCTCGAAACCTCAACTATCTCCTTCCCCTCGCCGTATGGCACTTCAATGCGCATTCGGAATACCGGGCAAGAATAGGGGTTCCTCTATTAGTACGTTACAGGTTGTCATGGTACCGTCTGGCTACTGGCGGAAAAGTCAAAAAGGCTTATTTACGTGCAGAATATGTGTATGAACCATGAAGACACTGGGCACGCTCGGCGAAAGAGAGACTATCAGGCTGATTGAGAAGATCATCAAGAGCGACGCCACAATCGGCCCCGGTGACGACTGCGCTGCCATTGATCTCGGAGACAGGTTCCTTCTTGTGACAACGGACATGATGGTCACGAAGGCTCACATCCCGAAAGGGATGGGTCCTTATGACATCGGCTGGTCTATCGTGGCGGTGAACCTCAGCGACATAGCGGCGATGGGTGGGTCGCCCCTGGGTGTGGTGACAGCCATCGGCATAACGAGAGGTCATCCGATCGATTTCATCGAACAGATGGCCGACGGCATGAACGACTGCGCGAGACGGTTCAACACAAGCATAGTCGGAGGCGACACCAAGGAACATGAGGATCTCGTGTTGTGTGGGACTGCCATCGGGGAGGTCTCGAAGTCTGGAATCCTGCTCAGGCGCGGGGCGAAGGCCGGCGACCTTATCGCCGTGACTGGCACGCTTGGAAGAGCGGGTGCCGGATATCACTCAATAAAGAGGAACCTCGGGCTCAAGGAAGCCGAAGACTCCTTGAAGCGCCCTTGGCCGAGAATCCGGGAGGGGATAGTGCTCAGCAGGTCCGGGATAGTCACATCTTGCATGGACATCTCCGACGGGCTCTCCACATCGATATTCGAGCTCTCGAGGAATTCTGGAATGACTTACGAGGTTGACTACGCGAAGATACCGAAAGCGAAGGAGGTCGATATGGCCTTCCATGACCTCGAGAGACAGAAAGACCTTGTCCTGAACTTCGGAGACGATTTCGAGCTCCTTTTCACGATCAAACGCGAGGAAGAGGAGAACCTCCTGAAGCTTTCGAAGGAATGCGGTTGTCCATTCACCGTGATAGGCAAGGTTACAAGCGGAGAGGAGAACATACTCATCGACGGGGGTAAGCGTGAGAAGCTGGAGAACCTCGGCTACGAGCACTTCCGCACACGCCAATAAGGAAGCCCAGTTCTACGCAAGAGAGGGCGACAAGGTCAGGTGCAGCCTCTGCCCGCACTCTTGCCTCATAGCAGATGGGAAGAGAGGGCTCTGCGGAGTGAGGGAGCATCGGGCAGGAGAGTTGTTCGCCATGACATATGGCCTCGCGTCATCTATCCATCCTGATCCGATCGAGAAGAAGCCCTTCTACCACTTCATGCCTGGGAGTACCTCGATATCATTCGGAAGCATTGGGTGCAACCTGTTCTGTGCGCATTGTCAGAACTTCTCGATATCGCGCGCGAAAATCGGTGAGATGAATCTCACTGAGATTACACCTGATGATGTTGTTGAATACGCGAGGTCGTCAGGAGCGCGCTCGGTTTCATGGACGTACAACGAGCCGACCATATGGCATGAGTTCACGACGGTCGCGTCAAAGGCCGCTCACGATGCGGGACTCAAGGCCACGTACGTGACGAACGGCTTCATCCAGGAGGAGCCTCTGAGACAGCTCAGAGGTCTCATCGATGCGATGAACATAGACGTCAAGGCTTTCACCGAAAGCTTCTACAAGAAGATATGCGGAGGCGCGCTAGCACCTGTGCTCAAGGCCTCTGAGCTCGCAGTCGAGCTCGGGATCCATGTGGAACTGACCTATCTTATGATTCCTGATCATAACGACAAGCAGGAGGAGATAGACAACTTCTGCTCCTGGGTTGCGAACTCATTGAACACACATGTTCCGATTCATTTCTCGGCGTTCCATCCGGATTACAAGTTGACTAGCGTTCCGAGAACGTCCGAGGCTGCGCTGACGACGGCATATGAACGCGCTCGGAAGGCTGGCATTGAGTTCGTCTACCTTGGGAATATCTGGGCAGGGGACAAGGACGACACTCATTGCCCGAAGTGCGGCACGAAAGTCATTCAAAGAGAGGGGTTCTCAGTCAGAAGTACCAACCTGAATGGTGCGAAATGCGGCAAGTGCGGCGGAGAATTGAACCTGATTCTGTGATAGGTTCATGCAGGGACGATGAGAAACAGAAATCCTCCCACAACAGCCGTCAGCACGACACTTGCTGTGATGGGCAAAATGAACGGTAGCTTCGGAGTGACCCAAATCCTAGTCCTGCCGGCCTTTGCAAGCAGCTCGACCTCCTTGGCAAGGTCCTCGTTCGATTTTGGCGTTACGTATCTAGAAATATTTCCGTTTTCGATTCGTTCCATGAGCCAAACGTGTTTGCCGACAATCTCGTTGTGATTCTGTTTGTATCCTAGGAGACCTTGAGGGAATTCGAACTCCCGCGCAGCCAGGTTCCTGAATAGGAAGAACAGAGGAAGGACTCCAGCGATTATTGCTGCGTTCACCAGCACTGTCAGGGTGAATGGGAAGAATATCTCTATCTCCGCTGATGCTGGATCGATAAGAGGATAATCACCGATATTGGGATAGAAGGGAAATACAATGGCCAGCGCGGCCAGAGCCTTCGCATCGGCCCCGCCTCGGATTACGTTTGTAATGTAGAATGCGACTATGATCATCATCACAACCGGTACTGCCAGAAGGTGCTGGAAATACATGTCATCACCCCAGGCATACGCGAGGAGAATGGTCGAGACAATGGCGGCACTGTACTTCAATAACGGAGCCGTTCGTACAAGGAAGGAGTCCCCCTCACCTTCAATGTAGATGTCCGATAGGATCGCAAAAACGGGCAGTAGGATCATCAGATACGCTGCGTCCGCTGCATCTGCCAGCACCCTGATGATAAGAAGAGCAATTCCGAACAGAGATAGCATGATCCAATATGGGTTGGGCACCTTTCGGGTTCTCCAGTCTAGAACAGAACAGTAAGCAAGTAGCGAGAACGCGAAAACGAGTCCGAGGGCAGCTATCGCCTCTCCAGTGTCCACACGAATGCATCTGAGTGTCTCTACTTAAGTTGTTCTGAGGTGAGGAGTAAATGGCCAACAGCCAGGACTTTCCCGAAAGAGTTACATGACCTGCCTCGATCAAGTTGCCCGGTCTCAAGATGATGCCGAGGGCCGTTCTACATCAAGGAGATGCCCAAGCAGAAGTAGCTCGTCAGTCTGTGAGATCAAGGTCGAAGTCCTCGGCGGTTTCAAGAGCTTCCTTGAATTCGCTTAGTTTCAACGGTCTTGAGATTTCGTCATAATCCTTAGCCCTGTGAGCAGGTCTGTACTGTCCCATGACGTTCACCTTGACATCTCGCAAGTTCTCCGCGATCCATTGCAGGACTGGCTTGGTGCAGCAGTTCAAGTGTCCTGGCAGAACAAGATGTCGGATGATCATCTCGCCATTTTGACGCGCGAGCCTGTGGTTCCTGGTTACGATTCTCATGTACTCCGGAGCGTTGGACAGCCGCAGAGCACATCGATCGTTCCCGTACTTGAAGTCGGTCAGGTACACGTCGATGATGCCATCCAGCAGACTCATGGAGTCTTCTGTCAAGTACATGTTCGAGTTCCACACCTGAGGGAGGTTGGCATCAGTTGCCTTCAGAACATTGAGTATGAATGGTAAGTTCGAAGTCGGGTCTCCACCGACCCAGTTCACGTTCTTCGCGGATTTCATGATAGTCGCGCATGACTTTCCAGGCAGCATTGCCTCGATCATTCGTGCCACTGTCTCTGGTTCCATCGTTGCCCCGGCCTCAGGTTTCGTGCTGATGTCCCAGTTCTGGCAGAATACACAGTTGAAGGTGCATCCTGAGAAGAAGATAGTATACGAGGGGACTAGCTCTGGCTCTTCTCCCATGTGGAGGAAGCTGCTGCTGATCCGCGGTTCAAGGACCCCACAGTGCCCTTTCACCCCGCCCCTCCGGTTAGTCCCACACCTCCTTTCGCAAAGAGCGCAGTCATCCAGAGATCTCGAGGCGAGTTCGGACTTCAAGTCAAGGAGAGACACGCTTGATGTCGTTCCGTATCCGGCATCCAGGGCTTTCTTGTGTTCTTCCCACAGGGTTTGAATGTCGCGATTCAATCTCACATTGACTTTGATCTTCTTTGCCTGAAGAAACCTCGCCTCCGTCTCGCCGTCTAGGATGCTGTGATACCTTTGAAGGGGATTGGGGGGCATCGAATATTGTAGTGGAGTCACCACAGATTTAATACTTTCACGCGTGGTGTCGAATCCTTATGAATGATGCAACCATCGGAAACCTGCCCGATCTCTGGAGGGAGACATATGACATCGTGGCTCAGGTTCCTTTGGGGAGGCTGACAACATATGGTGCTGTGGCTGAAGCTCTTGGAGATATCATCGCCAGCCGGTTCGTTGGCCTTGCAATGAGCTGGAATGATGACATCGTTCGCGTTCCGTGTCGTCGAGTTGTTCAGTCCGACGGCAAGATCGGTGGATACACTGGCGGAGGGCCAGAGAAGAAGATAAGGCTACTTAGGAGCGAAGGTATTGAGATATCCGGATCGAGAATCATTGGGCTCGAGCGCTACATGTTCCGCGATTTTGAGACCAGTCACCCTCTGAGAGCTCTGAGGAAGAAGCAGGTGCTTCTTAAGAAGCACCTCAGTCTCAGTCCACTTAAATCGATCCCTAGTCGTGTCGCGGGTGTCGACGTCGCTTATTCAAACGACCACGCATATGGTGCGATGGTCACCTTCGACTATGAGTCGGGGGAGGAAATAGACAGGGTGGTTGTGGAGGGGGACGCGAAGTTCCCATATGTGCCGTCTTATCTCGCATTCCGAGAGATACCAGTGATTGCCCCGCTTCTGAGGCTTGTAGCGAAGGGGACAGTCATCATGTATGATGGCAATGGCATACTACACCCAGAGGGATTCGGGATAGCGAGTCAAGTGGGAGTCGTCTTCGGCCTTCCCTCGGTCGGTGTCGCCAAGAAGCTCCTCTGCGGCACGGTCACGCGTACTTCCAACGTCCGGATTCCCGAAGTGCGTATCGGAAGGCATGTAATTGGACATGCGCTTCAGGGCGAGAAAAGCACCCGCCCCATCTACATCTCAGCTGGGCACGGCCTCTCCCCCAAGCAGGCTACGGCGATTGCATCGCGATTCCTCAAACACAGGATTCCGGAGCCTACAAGAGTCGCCCACATCGTCGCAGAGGCCGCTCGGAAAGGAACAAGTCACAAATAGGCGACAACCAGTCCTCTTCTTCGATGCGCGTCTGCATTTTCGGGGCCGGGTCGCTGGGTAGCGCACTCGGCGGTATGCTTGCCCGGTCGAATCAAGTGACCTTGGTGGGCAGAAGAGCCCATGTTGCCGCCATAAGAAAGCATGGCCTGGCGCTAGTGGGAGATGTCCGTCGGACGGTTAACGTCGAAGCTCATCAGAAACCAGAGGGCCTTGACCCTCCAGAACTACTGATTGTCACGACAAAAGCCTACGACACTGAGGATGCTGTGCAAGCTTGTAGGACTCTGGCAAGCAGAAATACCATGGTGCTGACTCTACAGAACGGCCTCGGCAATCTTGAGCTTCTGAGGACATGGAAAGGGTCGAACGCTTTCGGAGGGACGACGACGTTGGGAGCGAACCTCGTCGCTCCCGGCAAGATTCGAATCTCCGGTTTGGGTGAGACAGTGATCGGGTCGGACCTGAATCCGGAAGGCGCGAAGAAGATATGCCGCCTGTTTCGAGAGAGCGGGCTCGCCGTCCAGATTCAATCCGATGTCGATGCTGCGATATGGACCAAGGTGGCTGTCAGTGCTTCCATCAACCCCTTGACGGCTGTCCTGCGAATCGAGAATGGCGCGCTACTCCTGAGCAGGCCTATCTCTCGCATGATGCTGGAGGTATGCAGGGAGGCCGTCTCAATCGGAGTCGCGAACGGAGTGTCCTTGAGCTTCCCCGCGGTCATGAAAAGCGTGCGAGCCGTTGCTAAGAACACATCAGGGAATAGGTCTAGCATGCTCCAGGATGTCGAGAGGGGTAAGAGGACGGAAATCGGGCAGATCAACGGGGCCATATGGAATCTGGGCGACAGACTGGGGTCCCCAGCCCCATTGAACAAGGCCCTATGGGCGATGATTTCATCATTTGAACGCGAAGCAACTTCGCAGAAAGCTTAATATCATGACTCAATGCTTTTCCGAGCCGTGGTAAGATGGTGGATGTAAAGGAGCTGGCGGCAAACGCCAAGGTGCTCAGGAAAAAGGGCCTGGGCGTCAGAGAGATCGCAGACGAGCTTCACCTTTCAGTGGACACAGTGAACTACCTCATTGAGTACGGAGCTGAGGGTCTCCCCCCGTCGGATGTCAAGATCGGATGGAGATCCGTCGGCGTATCGGGGTTCAGGATCGGCCTTCTGTCTGAACTCATGGCGGACATGGCCCTAGAGGAGTTGGCCAAGAAGAACATGGATGCTGATGTCGTATTGGGCATTTCGATAAACGGTGTGCCGTTCGCGACGATGCTCTCCGAGATAATGGGTCTCGATTTCGCAGTCTACAGGCCTCACGCTGAGAGCGAGCTTGGGGGCGCGTTCAGCTCCAATTTCTCCTCAATCGGGAGTGGCAAGAAGATCATAGTCGTCGACGACGTGCTCAGCACTGGAGCGACGATAAAGAGTGCAATTGCCGACATCAAAGAGGCTGGAGGAAACCCGGTCCTGGTAGTTGTCATCGTCAACAAGAGCAGCCTCAATGAAATCGACGGCGTCACCCTTCGCGGACTTATAAGGGCCAGGTCGATCGGCGGCACGATACTTGGTGGAAGCAGCAAGAGCTTCCCGTACGGCTAGAATCTCTTCGCCGAGTTCCTCAGAGCCTCGATCACGGGCATCGACTTGCCCATCATGAGCCTTTCCAGAGCTCCGCCGCCAGTGCTGACGTATGAGATCCTCTCGAGCACTCCGAGCTTGTTAGCCGCGGCGGATGAGTGTCCCCCACCTATGACTGAGAATGCCTCTGACTCGATGATGGCATCGAACAGGTCGCAAGTACCTTTGCAGAATTCCGCCTTCTCAAAGACGCCCGGCGGTCCGGACAAGAAGACGGTCTTCGACCCTAGGACAATCCTCCTGAACTTGTCGATTGTGTCCGAGCCGATGTCCTTCACAGCCGCGTCCGCGGGGAGGTCATGCAACTTGTACTCGCGCCTGTGGCCATTCACATCGGCTGCAGCGTCTATCGGCACGTGTATCTTGGCACCATAAGTCTCCACCAGCTTCTTCGCGCCATCTTTTATCTCTGGTGTGAGATCCTTCTTCGCGAGCTCTTCCGTCTTGGAGCCAATTCGGTTTCCCAGCACCCAGACAAGAGTGTACCCGGCAAGCCCTGCAATCAGTATGTTGTCGACTGTGTCCCGCTCCGCAAGCTTCTGGAGCACAGGCAAAGCGTCAGCGAACTTCGTGCCCCCGAATATGAAGGTCGATGGACGCTTCGGGTTCTGGATCACGTTTGTGAGTGTCCGGACCTCTCGCTCCATTAGCCGCCCAGCTGCCGATGGCAGGACCGTCGTGAATCCGACCAGCGATGCATGGGATCGATGCGATGATCCGAAGGCGTCATTTACGAACAAGTCGAACTTGGGTGACAGGGTCTTCACAAGGCCGGATTCCGCATGCTCTTCGGGGGTCTTTTTGGCCTGCTCTTCTGGGAAGCTGCGCACATTCTTCAACAGAAGACCATCGCCTTCTGACAGTGAATCGATTGCCTTGAGCGCGTGCTGTCCGGTGAGATCGTCCACGTACCGGATCTTCTTGCTGAGGAATTGGCTAAGGTACTGGGCGTGTTCGTTCAGGGGTATGAAATCGTAGTCCCCAGGCCGACCCTGATGGGCCAGGATGACCAGCTTGGCCCCTCTATCGACGATTTCACGAACGGTCGGAATCGAGGCCTTGACCTTAGAACCGTCCTCAAGCCTGAGCGTCCTCTCGTCGACGGGCGAGTTGATATCTATCCTCAGCAGGACTCGCCTTCCCCTCAGGGAAAAATCGTCGAGGGTGTGGAATCCCATGCCGCTTACAGTCCTCGCTGATCCGCAGCTATTCGACAGGCTCCCATCCCTCTCGTGGACGGCCTCCTTCAAGCAACTAGACTCGTCCGAGTTTCCAGCCACCATACCAGCCTCTGGCACCTTGCCTGCGTTCGGCAGTGGGTCTATATGATTGCTCCCGTTGTACCAGATTGAACGTTCAGTATAAATCGCTGCCGAAGCTATCGCGATAGAAAGTATTTAGATGGCGGAACTACTAACGGAAAAAGGAACGGAGCAGGCGACGTTTTTCACCGAAGACCACTGAGCGGATGTGTTTGATTTGAAACTAGCTGAGATTAACCAGTTGCTCGTCAAGGACGTGATGAGCCCAGCGGCTATAGTCGCCAAGAAGGGAGAGACGCTGAACGATGTGCTGTCGAAGATGAAGCGCGGCCACCTCAGGGAGGTCCCTGTTGTTGACGGGGACAAGCCAGTGGGTATGGTGAGCTATTCTTCACTGCTGATGCGTAGGAGCCTCCCTCTCTCCGCAAGGGTGGAGCAGGTCATGAGGCCGGCACCTAGGCTGGAGGAGGACATGACACTCCCTGTTGCCGTCGAGGAACTCATGTCTGCGGGGGTAAGGGGCGCACCAGTTGTACGGAACAGTAAGATGGTTGGATTCGTCTCAAGGACGGATATCATCAGGATACTCCCGGAGGCGGAACAGCTCAGGGACAAAAGGGTTGCCGAATTCATGTCACGGAGTCCTCTCGCCGTAAACGAGAAGGAGAGCGTCAGGAAGGCCGAGGGGATGATGAAAGGGCTCATGGAGAAATCGCTGCCAGTCATCGACAAAGATGGTCGGCTGGTGGGCGCGATCGGAATGCATGATGTTATTGAAGTCCTGTGGACTCCTAGGGCCAACAAACCCGACAACGAACTGATGGGCGACAGGATCCCTGCGGACATATCAGTCGGGAGCATCATGAGCAGCCCGGCAATATCGATCTCACCCAAGGACACCGTTGGCAAAGTCGCATCGCTCATGATCGAGAAGGGTCTGGCCACGGTGTTCGTGAAAGATCAGGATAGATTGGTTGGTGTTGTCTCTCAGGCGGACCTGATGGAGCTCGTGATCAGCCTCAAGAAGAAGGAGGGCGTGTACGTGCAGATCACCGGGCTGGGAGAAGACGACCCAGATGTTTACGATGTTCTTTACAGCCAGATCGAGAAGTTCATGAAGAGGATAGACAAGATACAGTTTCCCCGAGTTTTCACGGTGCACGTGCAGACCTATCACCACGAGGGAATGAGGAGCAAGTACAGTATCCACGCGAGGCTGACCACTGACAAGAGCCTGCAATACGCCAGTCACACTGACTGGGATCTGTTCAAGACCATGGACGGGCTGTTGGACCAACTCGAGAAGAGCGTCAAGAGGGAGCACGAGAAGCAGCTGGACGCGCGGAAGAAGAAGCTATAGTTTCCAGTACTTCGACACAACCTGCTTGCACTTGATGATAGTGCCTCTTCCAGCGCAGCTGTTGTCGATTATGTCCGTGAACTCAAGTGGTACTTCGATCCCTTCCACCTTGCCCACAACTGCAGCAACGACCTCTGACAGAGCCGGCACGTCATACCCGCCCTCCAGCATGAATGTGATTCGGTTCCCGCACGTCTTCGCTAGCTTGATGAGTTCCTCGGCCTGCCGGAAGTGTCCTTCTGACGACAGTGTGAGGTTGGCCAAGGGATCCCTGTAGTGCGTGTCCATGCCCCAGCTGACAAGGATGGCATCCGGCTTGAATTGCAGAACTATGGGCTTGATGATCTCCATGAACGCTACATCGAAGGTTGAATCGCCACAGCCTGCCTGAAAAGGCAGGTTGATTGTGAAACCCTCTCCCTCTCCCTTCCCCACATATTCCACAGGTCCAGTACCTGGGAATATTCCTGATTGGTGCGTTGATATGTAGAGGACATTCGGGTCGAGGGCGAAAACCTGATGAGTCCCGTTTCCGTGGTGGACGTCCAGATCGACAATTGCTATTTTCCTGTCCCCCTGTTTCTGGAGGAATCTCGCGGCAATCGCTATGTTGTTGAAATAGCAGAACCCCATGCCAAAGTCGGGTCCTGCATGATGCCCTGGCGGCCTTGTCAGGGCGAATGCGGGCTTCCCCTCATCCTTGGAGTACTTCGCAGCGTCCAAGGCGCACTCAGCGGCCAATGAGGCGATGTCATAGGTCTCGTGATGCACCCTGGTGTCCATCGTGATCCAGAAATCGCCTCCTGTCCTGATGCGGTCTATGTAGTCAGGGTCGTGGACAAGCCTGATGGTCTCCAGTCTCCCTGTCCTGGAGGTCCTGATGTCCCTCCAGAGGCCGTGCATCTTCAGCTTGTCCCTGATGCCCGTCAGCCTCTCGGGTGACTCCGGGTGAAATGAATCTTGCACATGGCTGAGGAATTCTTCGTTGAAGAATATGGCCACGTCTGCCTAGAGCAGGGTGTTTCTAGATAAGCATTGCCGAGGACCGGTGAATAGGCTGCGCAACCGATTTATCCCCATTTCTCCATCATTCGAAAGGTGGGAACATGCTCAACACAGAAATAACGTATTTCGATGCCCCAGGTGCACAGAACACGGAGGCTGTCATTGATGCTGTCGCAAGGCGAATCGATAAGGGAGGCATCTCTCACGTGGTCATTGCGAGTAGTACGGGCCAGACCGCCAAGAAACTCATAGCCCGTCTCGGAACCTCGGAAGCCCAGATCGTGGTTGTGACATCGCATTGTGGGTTCGAGAAGGAGGGGGAGTGCGAGATGAAGGACGAGGTCGAAGGCTCCTTGGTTTCGAGCGGCGCTCGAGTGGTCCGGGCATCTCACGTCCTATCAGGAATCGAGCGGTCGATTTCCAAGAAGTTAGGTGGGGCCTCGCGGGTGGAGGCCATTTCCGAAGTCTTGAGGGCACTATTCGGCCAGGGTCTGAAGGTTTGCGTCGAGGTCACCGTCATGGCCGCCGACAACGGAGCCATTGCATGCGGCGATAACGACATCATTGCTGTGGGAGGATGGTCGGATGGCGCTGATACTGCGATTGTCGTTCGTCCCGCTCACGCTAACGCTTTCTTCAACTTCGAGGTACGGGAGATACTGGCCATGCCGAGGCACAAGCGCGTGCCGAAGTGACGAAAGAAATATCTCTGGAGTGGGCGCTACTAGGATTGGGACTCGGATGGACCTAGCAGAACTGGCGCTGATTATTGTCACGGTAGCCCTTGTGAGCGTCATATTCTACATAGCCGGAGCAATCGTAAGCAGAGATTGGTCAGCGACCGGAAGCTACGTCCTGAGAATCATTGTGGTCGCTGTGATCGCAGTGTTCGTGATTCCCGTCTTTCGCGACGCCGCGGGCGAGTTCGACCTCAACGACCTCGGCCTTCTCGTGGCCTTTGTACTTCTTGTGATTGCGGTCAGGTTCATAATGGTTGATGAACTGACAGTGTCTGATGATTGGCTTGCTGCAATCGTCGTATCTCTGCTTGGAGTCATCATGATATACATCGTTGATGCGATAGCCAGAGCGATGTTCGATATCAGGTTGCTAGCGTTATTCTAGATGCTGATGAACTCCTTTGGCGCGGAGGTCAAGATCCTACATCCATTCCGGGTCACAAGCACGTCGTCTTCGATCCGGACGCCTCCGAAATTCCTGATGTAGATGCCGGGCTCCACGGTCAATACCATTCCTTCCTTGAGTATCATGTCCTTGCGGCTGGATATGAATCCTGGATCGTGAACTGACAGCCCTATGCCGTGGCCCGTGCCATGTATGAACTTGTTCTTGTAGGGCGAGGAGTCGATGATTCTTCTGGCCGCCATGTCGACGTCCTTCCCATGGGCGCCGGCCTTGATTTTGTCTATTGCAGCAAGTTGCGCTTCCAGTACAACGTCATACATCTCGCGCTGCTTCTTCGACGGCTTCCCGCAGATAAAAGTCCGCGTTAGGTCGGCGACATACTTTCTGTACTTGGCTCCGAAGTCGAAAAGAGCAAGTTTGCCCTTCGCCAGTTTCCTGGTGGCGGGGACGTAGTGTGGCTCCGCGGTGGCGGGCCCGAACGAGGCGTTCGTCTCGAACGCCGGCCCTGAAGCTCCGAGCTTCATCATCATGTAGTTCAGTTCGGCGGCCGCCTCTGTCTCGTTGATGCCAGCTTTTGCGATTTCTGGGATCGCGGCCGCGGTCTTCGATGTGATGTCGCAGGCCTTCCTAATGCGAGATACCTCATCTTCATCCTTGATCATCCTGGCCCTGCCAATTGCCTCGGAGACGTCCACGAGCCTTGCTCCTCGCGCGCACTTCCTGATGAAGGCGTAGTTGGAGTGAGTTATCTCCCTGAAGTTCACCCCGATTTTCTTGACCCCCTTGAGCCTTCTTTTCAGCATCTGTTGTCTTTCCTTGGAGTTCTCGAAAACGGTAGTTCTGACATTAGCCTGCCTTGCGCTTAGCTCCTCTAGCTGCGAGGAGATCACCTCGACCCCTGGCCTTTTCAAGATGGCCAGACACTCCTCGAAAAGGCCGCTCGTGATGCCGGTCGCGTAGAAGAAGGTGAGGTCTAGATTCGGTTCAGAGCCGTTCGTAAGGACTACGGCGCCAATGTCCTCCCCCAGCTCAGTAAATATCTTTCTCTCTCGTGTGGCCATCGGATCAATCCGCGTCCGCTCATAGCCATTGAGCGTATTAAGAACTGCGCGCTAGATTCCGACCCACGAGTGGCCGAGTATCTTCCTTATCGCAGAAATCGCTGATAGAGCCGCCAGATAACTCGTCTTGGGGTTTCTCGGTGACGGTACGTTCCTCGTGACGACGTCCAGCTCTCCGAACTTGCCCTTCGCTTTCAGGTGGTGCTCGTTGGTCTGGACTGCGGGGTCGCACATAATCCGTATCTTGGTCCGCTCAAATCCGATACCGGCTAATGATATTGTTGCAGCGACGTTGATATTCTGTGGGAAATGCTTCACGGCTTCCCTTGCGGTGCCATAGAACAACTCAGTCCGTTCTCTGAGCTCCGATGCCTTTATCCCTTTGGACTCCAGGTAGCTGTTGGTGCCGAAAGCGGACGGGGGTTTTGTGGTCGTCAGAGTGACCTCGTCAATGTGCTCTATGCTCGCGGCGCATAGCGCATCTATCCCGCCAATCGCGCCGCTCGGGATGAACACCTTCGCTCCTTTCCGCTTGGCCAGTCTGAATGTGTCAGCCTGGAATTCCTCATCTTGGAACACACCCACGCTCATGATCAGCACGTCGACCCCAGCAGACAGCGCCAAGGGCACATAGTATCGAGCGGCATCTTGGCTCGCCGCTTCGACTACGAGTCTGATGTCGGGCAGAACTGGCACGATGTCTGAGACATACCTGACCTTTGGAACCTTCTCCTGCAGCCTTGTGGCGCACTCCTTGGAGCGGTCCGTTAGATAGACGATTTCGATGTCAGACATAGACTCGACGGCTCGGGCTATCGTAGTTCCAATTGCTCCACAGCCTATGACACAGATGTTCACGGTCAAAACAGAATGCTGCGTGATATAAAAGCTTTCACCGCCAACCCTACTGGATTCACGCATAGTATTTGTGCATCCTCCATTCTCCTGTGTGCGATGAGCGGTGAGGAAGGACGATCCCTTAGGCGCAAAGCCACGAAGATCCGTTTGATGTTGGCGAAGGAGTACGGCATCGAAAGCGTTGAGTTAGATCAGAATCCGCTTGACACACTCATTGAAACCATTCTTTCCCAGAATACGACTGACAAGAATTCGTCTCGCGCGTTCAAGGCGCTCAAATCGCACTACCCTACGTGGGAAAGCTTGCGGGGAGAAAACCCAAAGGCGGTCGCTAAGATCATCAGATCAGGTGGCCTTGCAGTCATAAAGGCGGAGAGGATCCTTTCCGCCTTGGAGTTCATAGCCTCTGAAAAAGGAAATCTCGATCTCAACTTCCTCAGGGGGATGGGATCTCCGGAGGCAGAGCAATGGCTTGGCAGAATCAAGGGCGTTGGGCCTAAGACCAGATCCATAGTCCTCCTGTTTTCCCTTGGAAAACCTGCTTTCCCGGTGGACACTCACATACATAGGGTAGCCAAACGTGTCGGCCTGATAGGGCCCAAGACCTCTCGCGAGGCAGCTCAGACGGAGCTTGCAAGACTGGTTCCGGTCGAGGATTTCTACAGCTTTCACATCAACATAATAGAGCATGGACGGGCTGTCTGCCAGGCGCGCAGGCCCAAATGCGGTGTCTGCAGGATTTCTCGGTTCTGCGATTACTTCAACCGTCTCACGAAGGCACAGGTTTGATATACATTCTTCGGATTGATGGGCTCATGAAATACCGGCTCCTCGAGCATACTGCTGATGCGATGGTCGAGGTATATGGCCAGGATCTTGAGGAAAGGTTTGAGAATGCCGCGTATGCGATGTTCGATCAGATAACGGATCTAAGCAAGGTTGAGGTCAAGGGCGAGCTGAAGATTATTCTCGACGCCGAAAGCCGGGAGCAACTTTTGGTCGATTTCCTCCAGGAGTTGCTCTTCGTCCAGGATCTCCAGGATTTTGTGTTCTCGAAGTTCGAGGTGAGCACAGATGGGAAGAAGCTCGAGGCAATGTGCGCTGGCGAGAAGTTCGACCCCACTAAGCACACCAAGCGGTCGATCGTTAAAGGGGTCACCTATCATAGACTCGAGTTTGATGACAAACAAAGTAAAGTGACACTGCTATTCGATGTGTAAGGTGTCCTGATGAAGGGCTCTTCTATCGCACATCCTATCCAAGGACTGATAAAGTACCACGGGCTCAAGGACGATGTTCTGAGAATTCCATATCACGACTCGATATCTGTCGCAACATCTCCGACGAATACGCATACCACATTGGAGTTCGGTAACTTCCGGAAAGACACTGCCACGGTGGATGGGAAACAGCTGGCTGCAAGGGAGCTAGAGAGGGTCGTCAGCGTAATTGATGAGGTGCGAAATCGTAGCGGCGTCAGGAAGAAGTTCAGAATGGAGTCAAGGAATAACTTCCCGTCCAACGTCGGCCTTGGGGCGTCAGCATCTGGGTTCGCTGCATTGGCAGTGGCAGCGTGCAGTGCGGCGGATATGAAACTGTCTCTTGAACAGATCTCGGTGATCGCCAGAAGAGGGGCGGGGTCTGCGACTAGGTCGGTGACCGGAGCATTCTCAAGATGGAGGGCAGGATTCGAGGACGAGGAATCATACTCATATCAGATTGCATCTGAGGATTTCCAGATGGGAATAGTAGTTGCCTTGATTCCAGCATTCAAACAGACTGAAGATGCGCACAAGGCAGTACTCACATCTCCGTTTTTCCACTCCCGATTGGCGTTCGTTCACGGTGCACTCGCAGAAATGGAGAACGCCATACGGAAGAAAAACATCTCCAAGATCGGTGCGCTCGCGGAGAGGGATTCCTTGATTCTACACGGCATAACCATGACAAGCGTCGATGAGATGCTCCTTTGGAGGCCGGAGACCGTGAAAGTGATGCTCGAGGTCCGAAAGATGCGCTCGGAGAGTCTCGAAGCGTATTTCTCAATCGACACTGGCGCAACGGTGTACGTCAACACGGCCCCGAAGAACGTCAAAGAAGTCGAGAGGAGGATCAAGGCCCTCGGGATTGAAACGCTCACATGCGGGGTCGGAGGAGCAGCTAGAATCACCGAAGAACATCTTTTCTAGTGTTCGTTGTTCTTGCCGTTCTTCTGGAGGTCGATCGCATCGTTCATGGAGATTTCGCCTTTCGCGATTCTCTTGGCGAGATCTTTTGACACGGTGAGTGATCCTGAACTCTCGAGCCTGCTCAACCTCTGGATATTCCTGATCTCCCCTTCACATGGTTCGTTGTCTTGCCTCTTGCCAGGCCTGTATCCCGGCGTCATGGCAATCTCCACCGCGGCATCCTCGTCAGGGGTGTGGGAGCGTTTTGTGGTATTCCTCTCATCAACGATCTCAAGCTTGTAGCCATCATCCCAGAGGGCGTTGAAAACCCGGTTCCTGTTCGTTCTATCCCCATGACCTACCCTGACAATGACATTGGCCGTGGGGTATTCCTTCACTATGTCGCCAACCATCATGCGGACCGCCTCCGGCGACTCCGCAACGGTCCTCACCAAAACGGTTCCGTCGCCAAGGACGGCGAATCCGGGGCGGATTCCGGGATCTATTCCAATGGCCAGTTCCCTGACTTCGTCATCGCTGGCGAGCATTGCGAAGGCCTTCGCGATTGCTATATCTGGATCATCATCGGTGACGACCTTATCAAATGCGACTTTGTGGCGTTCCGCTTCGGTTGTGATGACCGCTCCGACATTCGCCGGAAGAGGATCTGAGAAATCAAACGAGATGAAACCTAGGCCCTTCTCCCTCAGCGCAGCAATCATGTCGAAATACGTACGAGGATTCTCAGTCAGTATCCCTATGATCCGCATCTGGATAGTATCTGGCCCTTGTCAGATAAATAGGTTACGCTAAGTTTCTTTTTTGAATCCCTTGAAGAACGGCTTTTTTTGGGCTGATTTCTGGTACTCTCCGACGCTCTGTCCGAGCTGCTTCAGAATCTCCTTCTGCTGACTGTTGAGCTTCGACGGGGTGACCACGGAGACTCTGACATACAGATCTCCCGGTCCTCTCCCGCGCATATCTGGCAGCCCTTTTCCCTTAAGCCTCAGCACGGTCCCCGTCTGGGTGCCGGGCGGGACCGTGACGAGTGCCGTCCCATCCAGAGTTTGAACATCCACCTCTGCTCCTAGAGCAGCTTGCGTGAAGGATATCGGAACATCAGTGAAGAGGTCGCTTCCTTCCCTCATGAGGTTTGGATGCTCGGCCATGTGGACTATTATGTACAGATCCCCAGACGGTCCACCATCTGAGCTGTGCTCGCCCGCGCCTCTAATCCTGAGCCGCATCCCCTCTTCAGCACCTTTGGGAATCGAAACTCTGATGCTGCTCGTGGTTTGGCTGTGACCAGTGCCCCGGCATTCCGTGCACTCTCGTGTTATCAGCTTGCCAGATCCTCCGCATGCGGGACATTGGGTTATGGTCACAAAGTTCGTGTTCCCTCTGCGCTGACCCCTCTGGACCTGACCCGATCCTCTGCAGGTAGGGCAAGTCTTGTAGTCGCCATGCTTCGCTCCCTGGCCCCCGCAGGCTTGGCACGCAATCGTCCGAGGGATTCTCAGCTCCTTTTCAGCGCCCTTGGCGATATCATCGAGGGTGACCTCGATGTCGTATCTCAATGATCGGCCTTCTTGTGGCCCCCTCCTCGAGCGACCGAAGAACTGGTCGAAGATTCCACCTCCGGAACCCCCGAAGTCGCCGAAGATGTCGCTGATGTCCGAGAAGTGCGTGAAATCCGACCAGTCAAAGCCACCCGTCCTGAAGGTCGACTCAACTCCGGCATGGCCATACTGGTCATATCTGGCACGCTTGTCGTCGTCCATCAGGACTTCGTAGGCTTCCGAGAGTTCCTTGAACTTCTCCTCCGATGCCTTGGCGTTGTCCTTGTTCATGTCAGGATGGTACTTCATCGCGAGCTTGCGGTAGGCCTGCTTGATCTCATCCTTGGAGGCCTTCTTCGCGACCCCAAGCACCTCGTAGTAGTCCTTCTTCGTCGCCATTCTTCAGTCCTTCTGAGCCGCTCTGACAATTCGCGATGTTTTCTGAATATGAATGCTCGAAGGGGTTTCTAGTAGGTTCTGGTCAGAGGACTACTTCCGCTTGTCGTCTTCATCGTCCACGATCTTGTAGTCGGCGTCGACATAACCCTTGTCGTCGCCCGAGGGTTCCTCTGGCGCCTGTCCGCCCTGTCCGGAGTCTGGCTGCTGTGCCTGGTATCCGCCCGAGGGCTGATAAACGCGCTTCCCTATCTCAAGGAGGGCCTTCTCGAGTTCGTCCAGTTTCTCTTTGATCCTGGCCGAGTCGTCCGTAGGGATTATGTCTCTGAGCTCGTCGCCAAGCTTGATCAGCCTGTCCTTGAGGTCTTGGGGAACCTTATCGCCCATTTCCTCGAGGATCCTGCCGACCTCGTAGACTCTCTGCTCCGCCCTGTTCCGCAGCTCCGCTTTCTCCCGGCGCTTCTTGTCCTCGTCCGCGAATTTCTCCGCGTCCTTGACCATTCGGTCGATGTCGTCCTTGGCGAGCTTTGTGGTGGCGGTTATCGTTATCTTCTGCTCCTTGCCCGTTCCGAGGTCCTTCGCCTTCACATCTATGATGCCGTTCGCGTCGATGTCGAATGTGACCTCGACCTGCGGAAGCCCTCTCGGAGCAGGAGGAATGCCGATAAGGTGAAATCTGCCTAGCGTGACGTTGTCCTGCGCCATCGGCCTTTCGCCCTGCAGCACATGAATCTCCACGCTCGTCTGGCCGTCGGCGGCCGTGCTGAAGATTTCGCTCTTCCTTGTAGGTATGGTGGTATTCCTTTCGATTAGCTTGTGGAACACTCCCCCTAGAGTCTCCACACCTAACGAGAGTGGGGTGACGTCCAGCAACAGCACGTCCTTGACGGTCCCCTCGAGCACACCTCCCTGTATGGCCGCACCCATTGCGACGCACTCCATCGGGTCCACGCCTCTGACAATCTTCTGCCCTATGATGCTCTCAACGAATTTCTGGACGATTGGCATCCGGGTCGGCCCGCCGACCAGGATCACCTTGTCGATCTTGTCAGCACCCAGTTTCGCGTCCTCGAGCGCCTGCAAGGAAGGCTTCCTGCAGCGCTCGATCGTAGGCCTGACGAGATCTTCCAACTTCGCTCTCGTGAGCTTCATGGTTAGATGCTTGGGCCCAGATGCGTTCGCGCTCAGGTATGGCAGGTTTATCTCGGTCTCGAGAGTCGACGACAGCTCGATCTTCGCTTTCTCTCCGGCCTCGCGCACCCGCTGAACCGCCATCTTGTCTTTCGAGATGTCGATGCCCGTGTCAGCTTTGAATTCCTGGGAGATGTAGTCGACCAGTGCGTTGTCCATATCCGTCCCACCCAGTTGCGTGTCCCCGCTCGTGGATATGACCTCGAAGACCCCTTGGCCGAACTCCATGATGGTCACATCGAGTGTTCCCCCGCCGAGATCGAAGACCAGTATCTTCTGGTCCTTCTCAGCCTTGTCAAGACCGTACGCTAGGGCTGCGGCTGTGGGTTCGTTGATAATTCGCACGACCTCGAGACCAGCGATCATGCCTGCGTCCTTGGTCGCCTGCCTCTGGTTGTCATTGAAGTACGCAGGGACGGTGATGACTGCCTTCTCGACCTTCTGGCCGAGGTACGCCTCTGCGTCCCGCTTTATCTTCTGCAATATGAACGCCGATATTTGCTGTGGGGAGTACTCCTTCCCATGGACTTTCACGCGGTAGTCCGTCCCCATCTTCCTCTTGATTGCCATTACCGTGCCCTCGGGGTTGGATACAGCCTGTCTCCTGGCAGGCTCGCCGACCAACATCTGCCCGTCCTTCGTGAACGCTACATACGACGGGAACGCCTTTCCGCCCAGGCTGGTGCCCTCTGCGCTCGGGATGATGGTCGGCCTTCCCGCCTCCATTACCGCGGCCGCGGAGTTGCTGGTTCCAAGATCAATTCCTATCAACTTGCCTCTTGATTCTGCCATTCCATTTCACCTCTACTCTTGATCTTCATCCTTGAGTCTATCGTCATCTGGTGTATCGTGATTCTGAGCCTCGGCTTCCTCGGGGGTTTCCGCGGCAGCCTTCTGGTGGGCGACTTTCACTCGCGCAGGCCTGAGGGTCTTCTGCGAAAGGACATAGCCCTTCTGGTATACCTCTAGTATCTTGCCGTCCTCGACGTCATCACGCTCTTCCCGCAGCATCGCCTCGTGCAGGAATGGGTCGAATCTGCCGTCAGTTCGGATCTCCTTCAAGCCTTCTCTCTGAAGCGTTTGAAGGAACTGCTTGTGGAGACCCTGGAGCCCTCTTCTGAGGCCTTCGATGTCCCCCGGATTCTTCGTGTTCTCCAACGCCTTGTCGAACGAGTCCAGTATTGGCAGCAGGTCTGCGATGAGCTTCTGGTTCGCTGCCTTGAAACGCTCATCGCCGGTCCGTTCAACGCGTTTCTTGTAGTTCTCGAACTCGGCCTGGAGGCGTTTCAGGTCGTTCGTGAGCTCGGCAATTCTCTTGTCACGAAGCGCCAGCGGATCCTCGGGCTCCTTCTGCATGGGTTCGTCTTCTTCTGGCTCCGCCGACTCATTGAGCTGCTCGTCAGCCACTCTCATCTACCTCCAGTCCGGCGATGTATGTCCATGGCCTCAAGACCGTTCGATGCCTTGAGCATGTTGCCTTTTTCAAAGAAACTAAAGGGGTTTTGAGCGAGGGCTTCAGTCCATTCCGCCCTCGTCTCCCATGTCGGGTCCCTTCGGGCCTTTGCCGCCTCCTCCGCCCTTGGAAGCGATCACATCGTCGATCCTCAATATCATGACCGCGGCGTCAGTGGCCGAGCTTAGTGCCTGTCTTCCGACCCTTATGGGCTCTAGGACCCTCTCTTTCTTCATGTCGGTGACCTTGCCGGTGAAGACGTTGATTCCTGCGTACTTCTTTCCGGCCTTGTGGGCCTGCCTGAGCTCGATCAGCACGTCTATCGGGTCAAGGCCAGCGTTTTCCGAAAGGGCTGTCGGAACGACTTCCATCGCAGAAGCGAACGCGTCAATCGCGATCTGCTCTCTACCTCCGATGGATGCAGCGTAGTCCCTGAGCTTCAGGGCCAACTCGATTGCTGTCGATCCGCCACCGGTCACGAGCTTTCCGTCCTCGAACGCGACCGAGACGACGCTTATGGCATCGTTGAGAGAGCGGTCGATTTCATCAATCACATGCTCTGTCCCGCCTCTGATGAGGATCGAGACAGCCTTCGGGTTCTTGCAGTCGGTCACGAAGGTCATCTTGTCGTCCGCGATCTTCTTCTCCTCGACGAGGCATGCGGTGCCAAGATCGTCCGCCGTCAGGTCGTCCAGCTTGGTGACGAGGTTGGCTCCAGTCGCTTTCGCGAGCTTCTCCATATCGCTCTTCTTGACCCTCCGGACCGAGTAGATTTTCTCCTTCCCGAGGTAGTGCTGGGCCAAATCGTCAATCCCCTTCTGGCAGAACAGGACGTTCGCGCCAGAGGATTTGACCTTCTCGACCATCTTCTTCAGCATGTTCTCTTCCTCGGCCAGGAACGCCTGCAGCTGGCTCGGATCGGTGATCTCTATCTTCGCGTCGATCTCGGTCTTCTTGACCTCGAGCGCAGAATCCACTAGGGCGATCTTCGCGTTCTCGACCTTCTTCGGCATGGCCGGGTGAACTGCTTCCTTGTCAACAATTATGCCAGCGATCATATGGGTGTCGTCCATCGAACCTCCCTGCTTCTTGACGACCTGGATGTTGTCGTCATCGACTTCCCACTTGCCGTCGCTGTTCTTCTCGGCGACTGCCGTGACCGCGTTCACAGCCACATCCGCGAGCAGGTTCCTGGATGCCGCTACGCTCTTCGAGATCATCGACGTGCGCGCGATGTCCTTCAGGGTCTCCCTGTCACTGGGTGTTACGTTGATGGCTAGGTCGTCGAGCACTTCTCTGGCTTTCTGTGCGGCCATCCTGTATCCACCGGATATGACCGTCGGGTGGACGTTCTGTTCGATCAGCGCCTCTGCCTTCTTCAGAAGCTCTCCAGCGAGGATTACTGCGGTGGTCGTGCCATCTCCGCACTCCTCGTCCTGGGTCTTCGCAACCTCGACGAGCATCTTGGCCGCCGGGTGCTCAACATCGATCTCCTTCAGTATCGTCACGCCATCGTTGGTTATGACGACGTCGCCCATGCTATCCACAAGCATCTTGTCCATGCCCCTCGGGCCTAGTGTGCTGCGGACCGAATCTGCGATGGCTCGAGCAGCACTGATGTTGCTGAATTGCGCGCCCTTGCCTTTCTCTCTCCTTGTTCCTTCTTTCAGTATTAGAATTGGTGTTTGGCCTATCAAATCGACACCTCCATTTCCGAATGCTGGATATGTCTAAATCCGTTACCGATTTCCTCGGTCGGGATTTCGTATATGTTAGAACTTCTATATAAGGATTGTCGTTGTCTGTTCGGGTGTTTCAGTGTCGAAATGTGCTCACCATCTGCCTCTGGCCCCACCCCCGCCAGAACGCCCGCCTCCCCAGTTCTTACCTCCCCCGCCCCAGTTCCGGGAAAAGAGCATCCAAAGGAGGAACGCTCGGCCCTTGGTCAGGACTCCCAGGACCACGATTGCCCCGATGACGACAGCTAATTGCCAGGTCTTCAAGGGTATCCAGGGAATGGGGTATTGCGATTCGGATGTGTGTGGAGTACCGCTGTAGTTGGTGACTATCTCCAATCCCACAGCGTAAGTCGTGTAGTACAATCCCGAGTAGTAGTCCGAGACGGCAAGATAGGGTACAAGGTTGGCAGTGACAATATCGCCGACCTTGGAATCGGGGAGGATTCCTTCTAGGCCATACCCTACCTCGATCCTCCATGCGTTCTCCTCGACGGAGACCAGGATTAGGAGGCCATCGTCCTCCCCCTCTTGTCCGAGACCATTCTGCTCGAAGGTCTTGACCGCGAACATGTCGATCCCGTCCGGCAGGGTCGTGTTGACAACCAGGACTGCGATTTCAGCCCCGGTCTGCTCGTAAACCTCAACGCATACGCTTTGGATGTCAAATTCCTCGGAACTTGTTAGTACTCCAACTTGGTCCGTGACGTAGTAGACTAGCGTCGGGTACTCCGCCGAGGCTGTTCCTTGGCTGAGGACCAGAGCAAGCAGTACCAATGCAGGCGCTGCCAGAGCTCTCATGTTCAAGGTGGAGGAGGCGCGTTGGGGCTCTGGTAGTATTCCCTCTCCTCGAAGTCTCCCCATCCCGCGACAAAGCTAGCAGGGAACGATTTGATGTGCGCGTTGAAATCCTGGACATACTCGTTGTAGCGCATACGTTCGACCGAGATTCTGTTCTCCGTTCCCGTGAGCTCATAGATGAGATCCCTCACAGCTGTTATCGACTGCAGCTCCGGGTAGTTCTCGTAGGTGACAATGATGGTGGCCAATTGAGAGTCAAGCTGATTCGTGACATTGACCTGGTCCTCTGTGGTAGTGGCGTTCATCCACTGAGTTCTGAGCTGAGTTATGTTCGTCAGGGTTGAGGCTTCGAACTGCTGGTACGCGCCCACAGTGGACACGAGCGTCGGTATGAGGTCGATCTTCCTCTGATACTGGTTCTGCACCTGTGCCCATTGGCTGTCCACTTTCTCATTCTCACGGACCAGGCTGTTGTAGGTCAGCACCAACCACGCGACCGTCGCAAGGGCGATGGCCAATATCACTATCAACGCCGTGATGGTGTAGAGCTTCTTGTTCGCGAGCGCCATGCACGGTCAATTCCTGACGTGGTTAATTAACAATTGGCATTATCCGTCAGGTTCCCGCCCGAAACCATGCTTTCCGGACGGTCTTCGAAGGGCACACGAAGCGTCGCTTCGTCTGCTTCCTATGGAGTACGACGTTTTATCTACGTCCTCCTCGCTCACGCGGAGTTTGCCTATGATTGCAGTACCTTACGTCGAGATCAGAAGACGTTCTCTTACCAGATACGACGTAATCGGTCTTACGTCAGGTACGATCGGCGCGCGCGCGCTCACGCGCCGCGAGGTCGCCGAGATGGTTTCTAAGGTATCGGACAAGATTGAGAAGTTGTACCTCGCAGACATGGACGGAATCGAACGCAACAGGCCGCAGCTCGGTGTCGTGCAGGAGGTCTGCGAGACAATTCCGACGTTCTATGAGGGCGGAGTCCGGTTTGCGAACAACGTCATCGACATGCTGATCACGGGTGCGGAGAAGTGCGTCATCGGGACCGGGACTCTTTCGAGCTTTGATGACATCAGAGGAGCCTTTAAGCTCTCCGAAAACATTACCTCAAAGTAGACTACCGGGATGGGATCGTGGGTTTTGATGAAGGCATTGCTGGAAGGACCTTTCTCTCGCTCGCCCGGGACGTTCGCGACATCGGCATCACCGAAATGTTCGTCCCGGATGTGCTGGCCAGCGAGGCGGCAGCTGTGAAGAAGCAGCTCGGAATCTCTCTTGGGGTCTTCGCGCCGATGTCCGAGCGCTCGAAGCTCGAGCAGCTCGGAGTGGACTACATTGTGGCAGGAGATGTCGGGGGATTCGGGAGCAATGAGTGATCTTCAGAGAAGCATTACCGCACTCTTCAGACGCAAGGGAAAGGAGTCTCTCACGGAACAGGAGTTCGTGTCATCCGCATCGTTCGACCTCAGATGGTTCTCACCGAAAGAAGCACAGAAGCTTCTTGATGTGAGTCTCACAGGTGGATATCTCCAGCGGAAGAACGGGCACATTATGCCGACTTTCGACCTGAGATCCGTCGAGGTCCCGCTGGACTTCAAGCCTTCAAAGGAGGTTCTCGAGCAGGCCTCGAAGAGCAAAGCCGATCTGTTCTCCGAGATTGTCGAGAAGATCGTCAAAGTGAGATCAGTCCCGAAGAGAGAGGTCGTATCCAAGGTTAACAAGAAACAGGAGATGCTGGGCATAGATGTCGAACCGGCAGCCCTCTTGGTCGCGTCCGACTACGGTCTTTCGTTGGACAGCGCGTTCATTCAGAGAGCCGAGTCAGAGATTCTCAGCCGTGACCATCTGATGCCTTAGCTTCAGTCTTTCTGCATGTTTATCAGGTCGGCGAGGGTCAGAGTCGATGAACTCATTCCTTTGGCTACTGGTGTGTCCACGACCTTCTCCTTCAACTTGATGCCAAGCTCCCGTTCGAGTTTTCCTATGATTTTGTCGTCCGGTCGCATGTCGCCTGTCTCGATCTTGCCCAAAACCGTCAACCGCTCGTTGATCTTCATCGCGAGGTCCTTCTGCGTCATGCCTTTCTTTGAGCGTGCATCTCGTATGCGGACCGCGAAATCATCGACGAGTTCCTCCCTCTCCGTGGCCTCCAGCACGTCCACGGATCGCGAGCGCCGCTCTCTCACCTCGAGCCTCTGCGCGATAACGGGCTTGGGCGCTTCCTCCTTTGGGACCTGTTTCTTCGCCTCGATGCCGAACTTAGCGCATTCGGCGCATACTTCAAGTTGTACGCCCTCAATCGTCACTTTCCTAGTGAAAGTGACGTTCTTGCCACAGAGTTCGCATATCATCAAAACCACACATCTGAATTACAACGCCAAAGAATAAATAGACTATTTAACCTTATATAATTAGAAGCTGGATTGGACGGACTCAAACGAGGTGCACAACATTGGACCAGGACCAACCACACAGCCCGATGCTCGAGGAGATACACAGGAAGGTTTCAGTTCTTGAGGAGCGGAACCTCGAGCTAGTTGAAGAGTCTCGCCGGGTCGAGGGTGAGAAGAGGTTCGTCGAGGGAGAGCTCATACGGCTTCAGAAGGAGCTCAAGAGGCTCAAGGCGGAGTTGGAAAGGCTGAAGGCACCTCCACTCATCATCGGACAGATCAAAGACATTCTCGCAGACGGTCGGGTCGTCGTGAAGAGCTCGACGGGTCCCGATTTCATCGTCACCACATCGGACTACGTATCCCCAGATCTTCTATTAGCTGGCGCGCGAGTGGCGCTCAACAAGCAGACCCTCGCGGTCATGGGAGTTCTACCGCCATCTTTAGATCCGATCGTCGTGGGCGCCGAGATCATCTCGAAGCCGGACACTGCGTATGACGACATCGGAGGACTTCAAGATCAGATCTTGGAGGTAAGGGAGGCAGTTGAGGACCCACTTCTGAGGCCGGAGCTATACAAGAAAGTCGGCATTGACCCCCCGAAGGGGGTCCTGCTGGTCGGCCCGCCAGGCACTGGCAAGACGCTGCTTGCTAAGGCAGTCGCGAAGCAGACCAACGCCACGTTCATCAGGTTCGTAGGATCAGAGCTCGTTCAGAAGTATATCGGAGAGGGCGCGAGGCTAGTCCGGGAGCTATTCGACCTCGCGAGGCTGAAGGCGCCATCGATAGTGTTCATTGATGAAATCGACAGCGTTGGAGCCAAGAGACTCGAGCTCGCCACATCCGGCGACCGCGAGGTCCAGAGGACATTGATGCAGCTCCTCGCAGAGCTGGATGGGTTCAACCCACTCGGTGAGGTGAAGATCATTGGCGCAACGAACAGACCGGACATACTCGATGAAGCCCTGCTGAGACCGGGCAGGTTCGACAGGAT
>MGWC01000010.1:54277-103148 GCA_001800815.1 Euryarchaeota archaeon RBG_19FT_COMBO_56_21 | reverse complement strand
GAAGTAGGCCGATGACCGGCCCATCGAGAGATACGGATCGATTCGACTTTCCAGCGAGCAGGCTCGGCCCGGGCTCCGGACCTAACCTCCGCTCTCAGCGGTGTTGTAAGAATCCGCGAGCGCGTGCTTCGACCAGCGGTCTCCGAGAGGCTTCCCGGCGGTGTCCGATTCCGGCCCTTGCATGCCAAGCGCCAAGAGGAACGCGCGCCCGAAGGCTATCGCAGAGTCCCTGTGTCCCATGTCAAGCTCGTGGAGGAACGCTTTCCCGACGAGTGTTGCGAATTCCGTGTCTTTTGCCATAGGAACCTGCTCGCACGTGATAACAGGTCTGCCTGGCAGATATATAAAGAACAGAACTGGCAATCATGCCTGATTCTCATTAATGAGAGAGAATGAGTGATAACCGAACTTGCTGGAACTCGCTCAGCCGATCGTCTCGGTCCCTTTCATGTACGGCCTCAGGACATCGGGCACGGTGACGGTGCCGTCCGCGTTCTGGTAGTTCTCGAGCACGGCGACCATCGTCCTTGGAAGAGCTATGCCCGACCCGTTGAGCGTGTGCACGAACTCGCTCTTCAGATGGGGTTCGCGCCTGAACTTGATCATGGCCCTCCTCGCCTGGAAGTCCTTGAAGTCGCTGCAAGATGATACCTCGAGCCACTGGTCCATGCCCGCCGCATAGGCTTCGATGTCGTAGGTCTTCGACGAGTGGAACCCAACGCTGCCGGTGCTCAGGAGTCGGATCCTGTAAGGCAATTGGAGTCCCTGAGTCACGGCCTCAGCATCAGCAAGCAGGTTCTCGAGCTCCTGCTGTGAGGTCTCGGGAAGCACGAACTTCACGAGCTCGACCTTGTTGAACTGATGAACGCGGGCTATGCCCTTCGTCTCGATGTGCTTCCCCGCCTCGCGCCTGAAAGACGGGAGGTAGGCCGTGTGATAGATCGGGAGCTGCTTGCGCTCAAGGATCTCATCTGAGTAGAGGTTCGTTACGGGCACCTCGGCCGTCGGATTCAGCCACAGGTCATCTCTTTCTATCCAGTACATGTCGTCCTGCATCTTCGGCAGCTGGCCGGTGCCGATGCAGCTCTTCCGGTTTATGATGGCCGGCGGGAAGATCTCTTTGTATCCCTGGTCCCTGTGGAGGTCGAGCATGAAGTTGATCAGGGCGCGCTCAAGTCTCGCACCGTCCCCCTTGAGGACATAGAACCCGGTTCCGGTGATCTTCGCCCCTCTGTCGAAATCGATGATGTCCAGCTTCTCGCCTATCTGCCAATGGTTGAGCGGCTTGAAATCGAACTTGCGCACATTCCCCCAGGTCCTGACAAAGACATCTCCCTCCTCAGCGGGGCCAACGGGCACACTCGGGTCCGGGATGTTCGGAATGTTCAGCAGGAGCTCGTCCCGCTTGTTCTCCTTCCCCTTGACCTCGGCCTCTATGACCTTGATGCGGTCCGCGATCTTCCTCATCTCGACTATCTTGGCGTCCTTCTTGTCCTTCGGGAGCTTCGGGATCTCCTCAGCGACCTGGTTGCGTTGCTTTCTCAGGGCATTGCCCTCTTCTGTGAGCTGCCTCCAAGATTTGTCGAGCGCCAAAAACTCCTCGAGGACCGAGATATCGTAGCGCCTGTTCTCGAAAGCCTGCCGCACCAGCTGCTCGTTTTCCCTGATGAATCTGGCGTCTAGCAATCGAGATCACCACTCCTTTTCCGAACCAATCGCCTAGTCCATATTTAAATGCTGGGCATTTCTGCTTCAGCGTCGCTCCTTGGCCAGCAGGACGGTCCTTCCTCTGACCTCCACGAGCACGGATGAGCTCTTGATCGCGAGCTCTTGCGCTGCCTCTTTCCTGTCCTGCTCCACCGCCGGGAGGAGCTTGACCTTCACGAGCTTGTTCTTGTCCAGCTGCCGGGAAATCTCATCCAGGACCTTGTCCGAGATGCCATCCTTGCCGACATAGACCGTTGCCTGAATGGCCTGGCCCTTCCCTCTCAACTCGATGATTGTCTTCTTGTCCAAGTTCTCACGCTCGCGGCCTTTTGACTGGGTATCGGATTATGTGTCCGCACTCGAGGCATGTCATGGAAACCCTTCCGTTGTGAGTTCGCACCCTGAGGTTCTTCGGCGGAGTGAAGAATGCGTAGCACGAAGGGCAGTAGGTCCTCTTGTGTCCCGCCCGCACCTTGTGCCTCTCGCCCAGCCGGAGCGCAAGCGTAACGTACCGCTTCGCTCTTGCTGTGCTTCCTCCGAGGGCCTCCTTCTCCGCGAGACCGAAGAGCGTTTCGATCCTCTCGCGGGCGATATCCTTAGCGTCCCGCTTCCCAACATGTCTCCTGCCCATCGGCTCACTAATCAGGGTGACCGTAGATAATGCTTGCCCGCTTGGCCAGCAAGCTCATAATGCAAGAAGCGTCCTCAGTGAGGTTTATATACGATAACCAATATCTCAGCAAACCTGAGGCTCTAAAGCACCTGGTGGCACCATGTCTCGCAAGCCTGGAAGCATGTACAGAGAGATCAAAGGACAGGCATACTGCCGGAGAGAGTACATGGGTGGCGTCCCCTCATCAAGGATCACGCAGTTCGAGCACGGGACCAAGGGAGACTACGCCGTTCGGATGACACTCAGGGTCACGGAGCAGTGCCAGATAAGGCATATAGCTCTGGAGTCAGCGCGTATTTCGGCCAACAGGTACCTCGCGAAGAAGATCCCAGCGAACGCATATCATCTGAAGATCAGGGTTTTTCCGCACAATATCATCAGGGAGAACAAGATCGCGACGGGCGCAGGCGCAGACCGTATCTCCGATGGCATGAGGGCCGCCTTCGGCAAACCCGTGGGCACGGCTGCAAGGGTCCAGGCAGACCAGAGGATCATGACGCTTGAGACCACTCAGGCGAACATCGCACATGCCAAGCTTGCGCTGAAACGGGCCGCGATTAAGCTGCCGTCTCCATGCTACATTGAGATCGAGAGGGGCCTGTCCGCCGCTGCTTAAACGGACCCAGAGCCCCGAGAACCGCACAATCTTTTTATCGGCTGTACCTTTACTCCCTTCACTCTGGTTTTGTTCCATCGTGAGTGGGGAAGGCCGGAGGGTCCGAGGTTGACTCCAGGCATGTATGATATCGATCTCGCGAGTGCGATATCTGAGATTAAGAGGCTCAAGGCGAGAATGATAGCACTTCAGGTCCCCGAGGGGCTGAAGAAGCGAGCGTATCAGATCGCCGGGGATCTCGAGAACAAAACTGGTGCCGAGGTTCTCGTGGTCGCTGAACCGTGTTTCGGCGCATGCGATGTCCCCAGCTCGCTGTTCGACATGGTAGACGCAGTTGTGAATGTTGGCCACTCACCTATCCCTTCGTTGAGGTTCTCGAAGCCAGTGATATTCGTCCCGGCGAAATCGCGCGTCCCCCTTGCGGATCAGCTGAAGAAATCAGTGGACCTGCTGCAGGAGCCTGTTGGTGTGCTCGCCACCTCGCAACATCTCTTCGAGCTGGACGATGTGATCGAGGGCCTCGAAAGCATGGGTATCAAGATGAAGGTCGCCGAGGGGGACAGCAGGCTCTCGCATGTGGGTGAGGTCCTGGGGTGCAACTTCACGGCGGCGACTGGCATAGTGAAGGATGTGAATAGCTACCTGCTCATAGGGAGCGGCACCTTCCATGCGCTGGGCATACACCTCGCCACGGGAAAGAAGGTGGTCATCCTGGATCCTAACCTCGAGGAGCCGAAGGAGATAGATCAGATCAAGGACAAGATCCTGCGACAGAGGCATGCGGTCATCGAAAAGGCCGAGCGCGCCAGGAGCTTCGGTATCATAGTTGGTGAGAAGTTGGGGCAAAGGAGGATCAGAAGAGCTAGGGAGCTGAGAAAGCTGCTCCGATGGAAGAAGAAGGATGCCGCCCTCATACTCATGGACAAGTTCGACCCTGACAAGCTGAAATCGCTAGGGTTCGACGCATATGTTTCGACGGCGTGCCCGAGGATTGCCATAGACGACATGGCGATGTACGATAGGCCACTTCTCACTCCCCAGGAACTGGAGATCGTCTTGGGAGTGCGCAAGTGGGAGAACTACACATTCGACCAGATGACCGAGGATGAGCTCTGAGGAGGGCTTACTTCCAGTGATCGATGTCGCTCAGCTGCTGTCTCGGGGTTGCGATTCGACCGCCAAGGTCGGGATTGGAGCGTCTAGCAAGCTCCACGAGGAAACCATCAAGGGGCTTTCCCGGCTCGGATGCGGAGTGCGCCTAATTCGGTTCAGGAACACGAAGGAACTCATCCGGGCTCTCAAAAGCTCAGAGCTGGACGCGGCCGTTAGAGGGACTCTAAGTTCTGGAGAGGCAATTCGAAGCCTCAAACTCGAATTCGGGCTCAACCGCGTCATGCGGACCGCAATAATGGAAAGTGATCAGGGCAAGAGCTTTCTGCTCACGCCCGTAGGAATCGACGAGGGTTCCACGGTCGATGCGAGGCTGGAACTCGTCGAGAACACTCTCTCATACTTCTCCAGGGTCCGCTGGAAACCTAAGATCGGCATACTCTCGAAGGGCAGGCTGGACGACGTCAGGCGCGGAGAGGAAATCAGGACCAGCATCGAGGAGGGTGAGCTGCTCGCGAAAGAACTCAGGAGCAGAGGACACGCCGCCAAGCACTACGGGATCCTGATCGAGGATGCTCTCAAGAACGTGGACCTCATCGTCGCTCCCGATGGTGTATCTGGGAACCTCATATTCCGTTCCATCTACTTCGTGGGTGGAGGCAAAGCGTTCGGGGCGCCTGTAATCAACCTCGAAAGGGTGTTCGTTGACACTTCGAGGGCCAAGGCGAACTTCTCGGATTCGGTGATAATCGCGGCTGGACTGGCTAAGACCACGACTCTCAAGCGCTCTCGTGCCTGAAACTATTTAGTGCTCCTTCGCTATCCGTTCAGAGATGAGGCTGGAAATCAACGGCTGGACCTCGAAGATCACGTTCTCGGGGACGCACATAATCCCGATGCACAAGAAATGTGGTCGGCTTCACGGTCACGACTACGCCATCAACACCGTGATCGAGGGAGACATCGGCCGAGATGGAGTAATCATGGATTTCATCAGTGTGAAGGAGGTCCTCAGAGAGGTCGCCTCGGAACTCGATCACAGGGTCTTGATTCCGAAGATGGATTCGGGTGTCACTGTGGACAATGACTATGTCTTCTACAAGGTGGGCGACAAAGAGTTCAAGCTGCCCCTGTGCGACTGCATTCTTCTTGACATAGAGGTCGCATCGGCCGAGACTCTGGCCGATTTCGTCCTGCGACGGCTCCTGCAGAAGGTCAAGTTCCCGAAGAATGTCCGCAAGATAGAGATAGGCGTCGACGAGGGCAGGGGGCAGGGCGCCTGGACCGGTACTGATCTTTGATCTCGGGTGATGGTATGGGTGAGGCAATTGTGCTTCTCTCGGGGGGACTGGATTCCTCCACCGTGCTTGCGATGGTCAGGGACAGCGGATACGAGATTGTCGCCCTGACATTCGACTACGGACAGAGGCACTTGCGGGAACTCAACAGCGCCCGCAGGATTGCGAAGCACTTCAAGGTGAAGGAGCACATCATAATCCCCTTGGACCTGGGGAAGCTGCTCAAGAGCTCCCTCACGAACGGCACTATGTCGATCCCGAAGGGCAGGAGCAAGGACGATATCGGAAAAGGCATTCCCAGCACATACGTCCCATCGAGGAACATCATCTTCTTGAGCATTGCATCTTCGATCGCCGAGAGCAGAGGAGCGGAAGCGGTCTATATCGCTGCCAATTCCGTGGACTTCAGCGGATATCCGGACTGCACTCCCGAGTTCATCGCTGCGTTTCAGAAGACGATCGATGTGGCCACGAAAGCAGGCAAAGAGGGCAGGTCCATAAGAGTGTTCGCGCCCGTCCTCGAAAAATCCAAAGCAGAGATAATCAAAGAGGCTGTGAGGCTCCAGGTCCCGCTCGAATTGACTTGGAGCTGCTACGAAGGCAGCGTCAAGGCATGCGGGAAGTGCGACTCCTGCCTCCTGAGGCTTCAAGGGTTTGCGGATGCTGGCATGGAGGATCCGCTAGAGTACGAGGTGAGATGATGAAGGTGTATTCGATTTTCAAGTCGCTCCAAGGAGAAGGGCTCATGATAGGCGCTCCTACCGCATTCATAAGGACTTCAGGGTGCCCGCTCAGGTGTACATACTGCGACACACCCCAGGCCTTCGACAAGGGCGAGGAGATGACCCTCGACCAGATCATGAAGAAGGTTGCGAAACAGAAGTGCAGGCATGTCTGTCTCACGGGAGGAGAGCCGATGGCGCAGAAGGAGACCCCGAAATTGCTCGTGAGGCTGCTTAATGAAGGATACCGTGTGGTCCTCGAGACCAACGGGGCTATGTCGCTGGACGAGTTGCCATGCGTGGAGAACTTGACGATCAGCATGGACATCAAGTGCCCTTCGTCAGGCGAGGCCGATAAGATGATATTCAATAACTTGGAGCTCCTGGGACCGACGGACCAGCTCAAGTTCATCATCGCAGACGACGTTGACTATGGTTACGCGAAGAAGATACTAGAAGAGTACTCGCCCAAGTGCGAGGTGATATTCACACCAGTCGGCGGCAAGGAACTGAAATCGCTGGCTGAGAGGGTCCTAAAGGAGAATCTTGACGTCCGCGTACTCCCGCAGCTGCACAAGTTCATTTGGGGCGACGAGGACAATAGGTGATTATTCAATCTATCCTCTGAAGGTCGGCCTTCTGGATAGGTGTGCTGGAAGGGGCAGCCTCGCCGTTGGATAGTCCTTGGAGAGACTGGCCACCTCGGCCTTCAGCTGGTCGAGCGTCATCATTTTCTGCTCTCCGCTCCTGAGCCTGACAGGGAACAGTCCAGATGATTTCTCCTTCGCGCCTATGACGATAATCATCGGTATCCATTCCATCTCGGCGTTGCGTATCTTCTTCCCGACCTTGTCGTCCATGTCGTCGATGTCAACTCTCGCGCGCAGTTCCTTCGAGAGCTTTTCGCACTCGGGAAGGAACTCGGATGCCACAGGTATGAGCCTGATCTGAGTGGGCGAGATCCAGAAGGGCAGCGAGGGCTTCTCATGCTTCAGGGCTTCTTCAAGAAGAACGTAGATCCATCTCTCAATCGAGCCTATCGACGAATGGCAGATGATGCATCCCTTCTTCTTGCCATCCTGGTCAGTGTACACTATGCCGTACCTCTCGGCATCCGCGACATCGAGCTGGACGGTGCTGAGCTGGACCGCTCCACCGACCGCGTCTATCCCCTGGAACTCGTGTTTGACGGCCCAGTAGTGCTTCATCTCGGACAGCACTTCGATTAGCGCTGGCTTCTTCGAATACTTGAGGAGCTCGATGATATTGTCCTTGTACTTGTCATAGAATTCCTTCACTATGCGGAACGCGACCGCGTACTCGACGCCGGTGGCATCAGCTAGATCTGCGTAGTTCTTGTACAGGAGCATGTACTCCTTCCAGCCTTCCTCGATGTCCTTGGTGAAGCAGTGTACATCGGGCATGTGAAATGCTCTCAGCCTCTTCAGGCCAGTGAGCTCGCCGCGCTGTTCCAGGCGGAAGCTCTTGGAGAACTCATAGACTCGGAGCGGAAGATTCCTGTAGCTCAGGGTGGCACCCTTCATCATTCTGAAGAGCCCGAAGTCCCCTGCGAACCTGAGCACGAATTCTCTGTTTTCCTCCGTCTTCAGCGTGTAGTGCCTCTCGTGGAAGGAGAGGCCTTGGCTCCTAATGTCCGGGTAGGACCAGTCGTAGAGGATAGGAGTGTCAATCTGGATCGCCCCAATCTTCTCGATCGCAATCCACTGCGCCCACTCCTCAAGCAGCTTGAAAATCAGGTGCCCCTTGGGGAACATCCTGAAGTGCCCTCTGTCGCTCGCCTCCTCATAGTCGACCAGCTCGAGCCGCTGCATGGCCTTTATTGAAGGAGGCTCCTCGCCCTTCTTCCGCCCGACCTCCTCCGACAGTATGAATGTCTTCAGCGAAGGATACCTATCCAGAAATCCCATCGATTCCAAGTTTTCGATATCGAGAGCGTGTTCCTGACCCTCAGGTGTCAGGATGTAGAAAGTCTTCTGTATCTTCTCGACGACTTCTTCGCGCGTGACTTTCTTCTCGGCCGTGTACTCTCTAGAGAGTTCCGAGAGCGGGTGCCCCTTGCACTTGATTTCGAACCCTTTGTACCATCCGAAGGGTGATCTGTGGACATCGATTCCTTTGTCCCGCAACGCCTGTTCCACAGCCTTTAGAACATCGACTGCCAGTTTCGGAGAAGCCAGATTCGGGCTCAGATGTGCATAGGGATAGAGCACGAGTCGTTGGGCCTTGACCCTGGAGAATACGTCTGCGAGGTCGGCGGAAGCGACATCGGCAATGGTCTCAACGTCCTCGTCGCTCTCCTCCACGGTCGTGAACGAGACAAGAACCTCCTCGAACGCATGCTTCTTCGGCTGCTTCTCAGGGAGGGGTTCCGCCATCTTTGTGGGCTCTTTGACCTCGTATTCGAACCTGTCAGCATGTATGAGGAGTACCCTCATGGTATATCGCCGTCGAAATAGCTGGCAGAGTATTAAAAGGGTGCATACTAGTGGAGGTCTGCGAGGACCGCGCCTTGCAGCGAAACATAAATCATTGGCTATTGTTCATACAGGTGCAAGTCTGAGCAAATCCTAGCTGTCTGGGAGGGCCGGAGTCTGTCTGAAGAGGAGAGGAGGCTGGCAAGGAAAGAACATCCGAAGCCAGCTGCTGCGCCGCCCACTGAAAATGAGTCCGGGACTGGGGAGACGTGCGAAATCAAGGCTCCGCGGGCAGTATGCGTGGCTCTTCCGCACGCCGGGAAACCGATCCGAGTCGTCGGAAACACTCCTGAAGAGTTCATCTCGACTCTCCAGGGATCTACGGTCGCCTGGATCAACTTCACAGTCTGCGATGTTCTGAAGGATGGGTCAGATGTAGCGATCAGACTCGGATTCAGCGCGTCTCTGGTTCCTAATCTCCTGAAAGGGTACTACTCGGAGTTCCTCGATAATGAGACTGAGATCGGGATAATGGTTCCCGCGGTCAGAGTCAACAAGATGGACCTGCAAGCGTTCCCTTTACTTTTGCTGGTACGGAAAGACCTCATTGTGACGATTCACAGTGAAGAGGTCGTGAGGCTCGTCCAGTTCTCGAGGTATGCTGACAATTACATACGGAAGCTGCCGGTATCGATGTCGGTAGAGGACAAGCTCACATCGATGCTGGTTCGGATACTCGATGAGAACAATTCGAGGAACTTCGAGTATCTGAGAGAGATCGAAGAGCAGGGAGATCAGATGAGCGCGGTCCTGCTCGACCCGACCTCTCCCCGAACAGAGGTGGGGAAGCAGATCTACGAGCTGAAGCACACGCTGATAACCTATCTGAATACCCTCTGGCGTACGCTAGATGTCCTCCACTCGCTGAGGTTCGGTGATGCGCAGCTTATTTCCGACAGCCCTAAGATGCTGTCCCTGATCCAGCTGCTTGTCGAAGACACCAATCGACAGATATCCCTTAGCGAGCACATGTCTGAGGTGCTCGCTTCTGGGCTGGAAGTGCTTCAGGCGCTGTACAACAATCAGCTCCAGATCCTGAACAACAGGATGGCACTGACGATAACCTGGCTAACTGTTCTGGGCACCGCTGTGCTTGTTCCTAACACACTAGCCACAATATTCGGTTTCGTGTTCAACATAGAAGGAAGATGGCTGATATGGACGCTCTCGGTGATGACGTTCGCAACTGTCGCTTCCACGTACCTTGCGTACTGGTGGGTCAACCGCTGGGCACAGCTGCCCAAGAGCGCGCAGTAATCTCGCAGGTAGCTGGCCCGAACCACTCATCGAAACTCTTTTTATTCTAGTCCCTTCATAGGGTGAGTAGAGTGTGTGACTTTGAAGGAATTCGATGTCTACGTCCAGAACAAACCCGGCGAGCTGGCCAAGATATGTGAGCTGCTGGGTGCCAATGGTGTGAACATAAAGGCAATCGCGAGCGAGAGGGCGAACGACAAGCCAATGATCAGGATTGTCACAGATGATGAGGCAACGGCCAAATCCGCCCTTGCGCACTCAGGGATTCGATACGACCTTCGGGACGTGATATCGGTAAGAATGCCAGACCGGCCTGGCGAGCTTGGTAAGGTGGCCAGGAAGCTTGCCAGGGTGATGGTGAACGTCGATTCCATCTACATCCTGGGAAAAGAAGGCGGAGCGACAGAGATTGCTTTCACCGTCGACAACGCCATGAAGGCCCAAGAGGCTCTGAAGTAGAAGCGTCCAGGCCACTGTAGTTGAGATTCGCGGATGTACTCATTCGACGCTCTTTCCGTGCTTGACGAGGATTTCCTCTAGGAGATTCCTAGCTTCACGGACCTTTGACAGCTCTTCATGAGTCAGGTCAAGGCGCAGCACGTGCGTCCACACTTTCGATAGGGAATGGTAGGATCCCATGATCAGGTCCAGGTCCTCGTCCGTCGCGGTCTTCTTTGCCTGCTTTGGCTCTTCGATCGGGCGGTAGAAAACGTTCCTCCCCACCTTGGTCCTCGTGAGGATTCCTTTCTTTTCGAGCTTCTGGAGCGCCTGGGTGGCGCCGGACTGAGTAATTCCGAGTTCCGAAGCCAATAGCGTCGGCGATCGCGTCCCTTTCCCCAAGATCTCCAGTATCTGTTGTTCTCTCGGCGTGAGCATGCTTTTCACTTCCATAAGTAACATATTAGTTGATTCTAATGTGTTCTAATGCTAGTTTATGTCTCGTCTTACGCTTCTCTAATTGGTTGCGGAGATATGAACCTTTCTCCAATCGCCTGGCATTGGCCATTCCTCCTGCTTCATCGTCTCGAGTTCCTACACTTATGCAGATGGACAAGCTTCCAATCAACCGCGCTGCCTTCGAGTGGTAGACTAATCCAACAGAACAATGCCTGTCCATCTTACCTTGTGGTCTGACGATAACCTGATTGGCATTCCTGCGCTTTCGCAGGTTCTGATGACATCGATGCCCAGCGCCTGCATGGAAGGCCTGGCTCTGAACGGGTGCCGACAGGGTTCTTCCGAACCCTGTCCAACGCAGGTTTCGCAGAGGATGCATTCGCTTCCTCCAAGCCCCGCGGCCAGGTAGAATCCTTTCTTGAAGGCTAGCGCCTCCATTTCCTCGACAAGCTGCGTCAGTTTCCTTTCGAATCCCCTTGTTCCTGTCGCCTTCTCGAGATTTGTGCAGAGATCAGCATCCAGATGCTTGGTCGATTTATCCAACGAATCATAGTCTGACTCAATCTGGAGAAGGAGCGCGTGCTTGAACGACTTGAGCGTTCTCCTGAACTGGTCCATCGGCATCACATTCGGAGGGCAGAGGAGGTGCCTTCCATAGTTGTCGCAGAGCGGGACGGAACACTTCAGTCTCACCCTCTCGTCCAATACAATGATGCTGGCGGGGACGATCTTGGCCCTGCTGGCCCCTCTCTTCTTGGCCTCAGTCACCAGCTCCCCCAATCGTTTCGGTGTGTTGGGCATCCAGCTCTCTCCGACCTGCGGATGGTCGGCTGACCCTTATGTAAAGGAGGCTTATTCCTCTTTCTTCTCAGGGGGCTCGGGCGCCTCCTGGGATCTGGATATGGATGCGAGCAGCTCCTCCGTCTCCATCAGCTTCTTCTTCGGGATCGAGCCTGGGATGAGGGTGTTCATGAACTTCTCGAAGTACCTCTTCTCGGAGATGATATCCTCCCTATTGAGCTCCAGACCAGCGACCGCTGTTATCGAGTCAGCACCCAGTCCGAACGATTGTGCCCTCAACCTCTCAAGGTCCTTCGCGAGCTTGCTCTCGTGGCCCTCGAGCACGCTCCCGATCCTCTCGAACGCGAGGTCCTTCATCATCTTCTCGAGGAACGCTATCTGGTCCTCCTTCGTCTTCTTGGACTGGAGCATCATCGCGGCCTCGTGCTTGAAATCCATCCTCGCGCCCGCGTGCTCCTCGTCGGTTTTCGATATCCAGACGAGAGGGTGCTCTGGTGCGTTGTAGGTGACCTTCTCGGGGACAAGGGAGTCGGCCGAGATCTTCACGGCGGGGTCTCCAGAGGAATGGTAGACCGCATAGAAGCTCATCCTCTCCAGGAAATTCACCTCGAGGAACTCGCGCCTGTTCTTGTCGACCACTGTCACATCCTGCTTCGAGAGCTCCTCCAGGATTGCTCCAGGGGTCAGATCCGGCTTCTTGTCGCCCAGGTACTTGGAGGCGCCCATGATGCATCTTATGGGCTCGTAGGACCTTGTCAGCCAGAACGAAGGCGGGTATGTCGTCCACGGTTTCTTCTTTCCCTCGTCCTCCTTCTTCATCTTCAGCTTGGAGAACGAGAATGTTGAGAACTGGTACCTGATCTGCCCGTCGACTCTCTCCAGGACCCCGGCCGGGACGCCCTCCTTAGCGACGATCCTGTCGGCCCAGAAACCTAAGTCCGTCCGCAGCTTCGGCCGCGTCGTGTGGCCGTTGATCCCTATGTGATGGAGTATCTCCCTCCTCGTGGGCGTGATCATCCAGCTTAGCCAGAGGACGAGCGACTTCGGTGTGTCTATGTACGGCACGGGCAGGATGGAGTTGTCGGCAGCAGTGCCCCAGCCCGGGAGCACCGCTTGGCCCGGCGTGTGCGCGAGGGTCCTGTCGAGATACGCGCTCACGGCCACATCCTCGGTGGGCTCGAACGGGTCGCGTATAGGCGCTGGTTCGATCCGCAGATCCGAGTTCAGATAGTAGTAGTTCAATCGCTTCGAGGTCACCGGGATGAGGACTCCGCACTCCACCCCTTTCGTGAGCAAGGTGCGCATCTGGACGGCGCTCTTGTCCTTGAGCTGCCTAGTCTGGGCACTCAATGATAGCCTCCTCATCGAGTCTGTGAGCGGGCTTCTCTCGATCTCCTTTCTCGTCAGTGGCTGCTTGTGAAGAAGCGCGTACACCACTGCCCTGGACACGTTGTTCGTTAAGAACTCGCCTATCTCTACTGCCTTCTCCTTCGGAAGCGAAACGACCTGCGGCATCCCATCCACCTCGGTGTCCTGTTTTGCTTCAAATCGGCTTGTGATTACTTATAACTATGCTCAAAAGGCGTCTCGCATCCGCTCACGAGAGAACAATGAAAAGAACAAGAGGAAAAGGGTTTCAGGTCCGGCGCGCCGAAGCACGCCGGCTCACGGTGGCTAACAACAGCACTACCGCTTCCGCTTCTTGAACACCGCGATCATGGCCAAAGTCGCCGCTATCGGCACGAGGATCATCGGGAACTCAGGTATGAGGATCGTCACATGAACGATCACATCGTCCGAATCCACATTGCCGACCGAGTCGACGACCGTCAGGGTGACCGTGTAGTCTCCCAACTCCATGAAGCTGAAGTCTGGGCTCAGACCGTACAGCGTCATCGGGGAACCCTGGTGCGTGAAGGTCCAGGTGTAGTTGAATACCCGCACATCATCGCTGGACCCGCTTCCATCAAAGCTCACTGGTGTCTCCGTGACAATATTGTTCATGTCGGTGCCGGCGTTCGCGGCAGGCCCTGTGTGATCAACCCAGAACTCGATCCATGGGGTACCGTGGTAGAGTATATCGCCCGTGTGGACGAAGTTCGTGAAGTTCTGCGGCCCCTGAATCGTCAGGGTCTTGCTCATCGGGTTGTACATATCCGTAAGGTCCAGTCCCGACGCCTCAGGCCATCCAGTGATCCAGTAACCCAAGCCGAGCGTGCCGTTGTCCATTATGTTGTAGAAGCCCGTCGCGTCACCCGTAGCTAGGTCATCGTAGTCCGTTTCGGTGAGAGCGACTCCACTGAACGCAGGAGCAACACCCGGAGGTGCCTCGATCGTCAGGGTCTGGCCCTCTGTGAGGTTGAACCAGTTGGGGGCCTGCTCGTAAAGCACGTTTTGGCCCAGGAACACATCGCCTGCGTTCCAGCTCTGATAGTCCTTTCCGGCCCACCACTTGTAGTCCGACGGGTGCACCCCTCTGGTAGTGTAGTCAATCTTGGCAGGTTCCCACACCCATGCCGCGTGATCAGCTGTCTTGTTGCCCTTCACCGCATGCAAGCTGTATTGGCAGACGCCATCAGATGCGTAGTCAGCGCTGGTCTCGCCATATGAGACGCTCATCGAGAAGTCCTCCCAGTATGGCTGCAAGCCTGGGGAGATCTGCGTCTCTTCCAGCCACCTGTCCATCAGGATCTCGTATCCGAGGACGAGGTGTCCGATGTCGAGGATGATGTTCCCGAACCCGTCCACGCGTAGCGCCATCCATGTGCCACCGTTGATGTCGTAAGGCCATTCGTAACCGCACCATATATCGAGCCGGTTGTTGCCCTCGTTGAGGATCCAGTTGACCCAGCTCGTCTTATACGCGGCGGCGTTCGCTGCCCACCAGGCATCGGGGTCAGATTCCGAAGTCGGAAGCCCCATCCAAAGCTGAGCTGCCTCCCGGTTCATAGTGACCTCGTATACTGTTCCGAGATCGTACCCGTCCGCGCTGCCCCTGATGTTCCACAGGTCTCCGACCCAGGTGGATTCACCGCCCCAGGTGGGGACCCAGTACTGGTCCCACCACTGCTGGTAGATGTACTGGAAGTAAACATTGATGCCCGCAGTTGCACCAGCTGCAGGAGTCCCGAGGACCGGCATGAATTCAGGGTGACTCACGTTTATCGTGGTAACGTCCACTGCGTCAATCGAGTACCGGTACGGGGCGTAGATCAGGCCCTGGTACGATAGCTGAGGCGACTTCCCAGGCATGAATAGCATCGTGTTCATCCCAGGATCGCTTGTTATCAAGAAGTCGGTCGAATAGAAAGTAGTCCTCGTAGCCCACCATTCGCCCCACGGCTCCTGGAACATGTCGTACATACGGTAATCGATCGAGGCCGCTGGTCCTTGACTCACCACGATGTTCTGGGGTCCCTGTGCCGTCTTACCCTTGCCGTTGAGGGCGAGAGCGTATGCACCTGACCCAACCAGAATCGCGACAAGGAAAACCGCAACAAGGATCTTCTTGCCCACTAGCACACTAATCTTCTTCATTTGTATTCACTCCCTAGCTTCAAGCACTTTTAAAGCATTTCTCAATCGTTATTCGCAAATGCTTCTCGTTTCTCACTTGACTCCCATCCGAACGCGGGTACGAAAGGTCCGAGCAGCACGGGGACATCCGTAGCGTCTTCTTAGTACGATTGACTATTGAGTGTCCCACACCACTCGACTCAAACGCACCCAGTCATATCTCAAGTTCGAGAGGAGGCTGCAGTAATATAAGCAGCTTCCCTATAAATGACTTTCGTCCGAATTGGGGTACTGGCGTGTCTCGAAGTGTGCACGACCATACATGTGTGGTCCAGGATACGGCATTTCTACCAGTGCCGTTGTCTATCAATTCGCGAAATGATAACGGGCGAAATGACCGCTCAGTAGAACCTCTTCGAGTCTTGGAGCAGCTCCTCAACGAGTATCTTCCTCTTGCCGAGCTCCTTGAAGAATGGCTCAGGATCGATGCAAGCTTCAGGTGGCAGTGTGCCCCTCTCCTTGATCTTCCCGCTCACCAGCCAATCGGCCGTGATTGACGGCGGGACCGCCGTGTCCCTTCCCGACGGAATCCCAGTTTCCCTATCATTCCATGTTGTGACGAAGTAGGTCACTGTCGCGGGTGCTCCCGACTTCCCCCCGATAACGTCCACCCTGAAGTAATCGTACTCATCTACGATATCGGTCGAGTCGCGAGACGAGGCAACAGCCCGCAAATACATCGCGGTGATGAAGTCCTTGGGGGACACCCCGCACCCGCCTGCTTCGACCTTGTCGTCACTTGAGAAGCCGAGCTGTGCGAGCGTCTTGAAGGTTGCGAAATCGTTCGCGGGGAACCCGATTCTGAAGCTCACGTTCTTGGTTCCCTTGCCGACGTACTCTGCCATCGTGGCCGCCTCTGAGTGCTTGATGTAGTACGCGACCACCTTGCCTGCGGGCTCGGGCATGAGTACCTCGGTCTCTCCCGACAGGACCGGCATTCTCTTGTGCTTCCCGTTTTCCACGATGGGAGGGTTCTGCGTGAGCTCGTCCAGAACGGTCCTCACGGAATACGCGGGGAAGCTCGCTCCTGTGGTCTTGACCTTTGTACCCCAAGTGCAGTAGATGTTGATCGTGTCAACTGTGTCGAGCTTCCTAGCACCTGCCGCACCGCAAATGTTCGTGATCCCGGGCGAGCTTCCGATGCCGAGGACGCAGGTCACGCCGGCGTCTTTGGCCTTCTCGTGGTATTTGAGTTGCTGGAAGGTGTAGTCATAGAATCCTCCGAGGTCACCGTAGTGCGCTCCGACCTCGATGGCTACGGGCATTACCTTGATGTTGAGTTCGTACCAGGCAGAGCAGAGCACAACATCGACGTCCTTTGCAGCCTGCTTGAGCGCGTGCGGATTGGTGGCGTCCACCTGCAGAGGAGTGACCCTGTTCTTCCCCATGAGTTCGGCGACTTTCTTCACTCGGTCGAGTTTGAGGTCCGCGGCGATGACATCCGCCCCGTAATGGTCTACCAGATCTCTCACGGTCAGCGCACCCATCTGTCCCGATGCGCCTATCACTAGCACCTTCATGTGGTCACTTCCTTCCCGGCAACATGATTCGACTACTTCAGCATGATTGAATTCGAGCGCTCTACGATCCAGACGAAACCATACCTATCGCTTCGAGTGGATTCTTGAAACGATCGCGTCTCCGACCTTGGTGGTCGAGGTCTTCCCGCCGATGTCTGCTGTCCGGAACTTCCCGGACTTCAATACCTGCATGACAGCTCTCTCGACGTCCGCGGCCGCTTCCTTCTCTCCAATGGTGTCTAGCATGAGTCCCGCAGACAAGATCGCCCCCACAGGGTTCGCCTTCCTCTTGCCGGCGATGTCCGGGGCGGACCCGTGGACTGGCTCGAACATGCTCACTCCTGATGGGTTGATGTTCCCCGACGGCGCAAAGCCCAGGCCGCCCTGGAGCGCAGCCCCGAGATCGGTGAGTATGTCCCCGAAAAGGTTTGGTGTCACGAGCAGCTGGAACCGCTCGGGATTGCGCACCATGTGGAGCGCGACCGCATCGACGTACTGGAACTCCCGCTTGATCTTGTACTTCGACGCGATCTCGTCGACTTCTTCCCGCCACAGTCCGTAGACTTCGGTGAGAACGTTCGCCTTGTCCACCGAAGTGACGAGGCTCACTTTCTTGTTCTTCGCGAGCTGGAATGCATACTCGATGACCCTTCTAGCTCCATGCCGTGAGATGACTCCGATCTGGAAGGCCAGCTCGGTCTCGTTCTCGAGATCTATCCCGAGATCGAACTTGACCTCGTAGGCCCTTCTGACGAGCTCGAAAGCGGACTTCGAGAGTCCTCCGTGTACCCTGCCCCCCAGGCCGACATAGAAGTCCTCCGTGTTCTCGCGGATGATAGTCATGTCTATCTTCCTCTTGCCAGAGAGAGGGCTGGGGACTCCCTCGAACAGCCTCACTGGTCGAAGGTTGACATACTGGTCGAAGTGGAACCTCAGCCTCAGAAGAACACCCTTCTCAAGTATCCCCGGCTTCACCCTCGGATCTCCCATGGCTCCGAGGAGGATCGCTTCCTTCCTCGCCAATCGCTGGAGAGTCTCCTCGGATACGGTCTCCCCGGTCTGAAGATAGTGTCCCGCACCGAGTGGGAACTCCTCGAATTCGAGCGAGAGGTTCCGTTTCTCTGCCACCGCATCAAGGACCTTGCGGGTCTCTCTGATGACCTCGGGCCCTATTCCGTCCCCCGGTATCACGCCTATTTTGTGCAACCCAATCTCTCCTTGGTGTAAGGCACAAGCCCTCCTTTCTCCATGAGCATCATCACGAACGGCGGGTACGCCTTGAATGTGGCCTTTCCGGCAGTCCTCTTGTTCTCCACGGTTCCCGAGGTGAGGTCGACCCGTAGCAGGTCGCCTTCCTGGATACTTATCTTGGCCTCGATGACTGGCAAGCCGATGTTTATCGCGTTCCTGTAGAATATCCTGGCGAAGGACTCAGCGACCACGCAGGAGACACCGGCTCCGAGAAGCGCTCTAGGCGCGTGCTCTCGGCTGGATCCGCATCCGAAGTTCCTGGCGGCGACGATGATATCACCACGTGCGACCTTGCGCGCGAACTCAGGGCGGCTCATCTCGAACGCGTGCTTCGCCAACTCCGAGTTGTCCATTGTCACTAGGAACTCGGCGGGTATGATCTGGTCCGTGTCGACGTTGTCCCCGAACTTCCATGTCCTTCCCTCGAAGACTCTCTTCATCGGACCACCTCGGACGGGTCGGCTATCCGTCCCTTGATCGCGCTCGCAGTGACGACCGCGGGGCTCGCAAGGTAGACCTCCGAATCCTTTGCGCCCATTCTGCCAACGAAGTTCCTGTTGGTGCTGCTCACGGCTCTCTCCCCCGGCGCGAGCACGCCCATATGTCCTCCAAGGCACGCTCCGCAGGTCGGCCCTGAGATGAAGGCGCCAGCATCGGAGAACACCTTCATGAGCCCTTCCTTGACGGCCATGTCGAACACTTCCTTGGTTGCGGGGACTACTATCATCCTGACGTTCCTGTGGATCTTCCTGCCCTTGAGGATCTTCGCCGCGATCCTCAGGTCCTCAATCCGACCGTTGGTGCACGATCCCAGGTAGGCCTGGTCGATTTCGACATCGATCTCGGAAGCAGGAACTACATTGCTGGGCAGGAATGGCTTGGCGACGACTGGGACCATCTCAGTACCATCATACTCTCTGACATCAGAATACGATGCCTCTGAGTCCGCAAACACGCTCTTGTAGCGTCCTCTCACGCGTCCCTTCAGGTACTTGTCGACCTTCGCGTCCGGAGGTATGATGCAGGCCTTGGCTCCCGCCTCGATCCCCATGTTGGAGATTGTTATCCTGTCCGAAAGTGGGAGGGAAGAGATTGAGCTGCCCTCGACCTCCATCGAAGCGTATCTCGCTCCTTCGACCCCTATATCCCCTATGATTGTGAGTATGACGTCCTTGCCGGAAACGTACTTCGGGAGCTTTCCAGCCACGCGGTACTTCATCGACTCCGGAACCTTGAACCACAAGACTCCACGAGCGAAGACGGTGGCAGCCTCCGTGCTGCCGATGCCTGTTGCAAACGCGCCCAGGGCACCGTACGAGCAAGTGTGCGAGTCCGCTCCGACGATGAGCCTTCCAGGCGCGACAAATCCCTGCTCGATCATCAGCTGGTGACAGACGCCTCCTGAACCCACCTCGTAGTAGTTCTTCAGCCTGTGCTTTCTGGCGAAGTCGCGCATCTTCTTAGCCTGCTTCGCCGAGGCCACATCCTTGTTGGGGACGTAGTGATCTGGTATGAGGACGACCTTGTTTCTGAGGATGGGTGCGCAGAGCTCTTCGAACTCGTCGAACGCGGCTGGTCCTGTTATGTCATTCGCCATGACGTAGTCGACCTCGGCCTCGACTATCTCGCCTGCCTCCACGGGCTTCCTCGCTTTGGCTGATAGTATTTTCTCCGCGATAGTCTTGCCCACTGGTTCACCTCGGATGTCGCGGGATCTTCCTAGTACGCCCGCCTCTTCTCCTTGCCTTCGCTGGCATTGAGCTTCCTGTGCCAGAGTCTGTTCAGTCCTTCGACCATCGCGTCCACGCTGGTGGTGACGATGTCCGACCCGACGCTCTTGCCCAGTGAAAGCAGTTTCGCATCTTCGCAATCGCCTAGCTTGACTGTGACCTCACAAAGCGCATTCGACCCGCCCGTGATGGCCTCGAGCCTGTACTCTTGAAGCACGATATTCTTCGAGACCGCTGCCCGCATGGCGCTCAAGCTCGCGTCTATCGGCCCCACGCCCGTCTCAGACGCCCTCCGGACTTCTCCGTCGATGTTCAGGACGACCGTCGCGGTGGGGGTGAAGTTCAGACCCGTGAAGACCGTGAACTCCTCGAGCTTTATCGCGGGCTCGGCCTCTTGGCCCATGACGTCGTACGCGACTGCGAGCAACTCTGCGTCGTCCAGCTTCTTGCCGGATTCAGCCCACTTCTTGACCCTCGTCACGACCTCTTTCATCTGCTCCGGGTTAAGCTCGAGTCCGTACTCCCTCAGCTTGTTCTGGATCGCGTGCACTCCTGAGTGCTTGCCTACGACGAATGACCTCTCCTTGCCGACTATTTCCGGCCTCATGGGCTCGTATGTGGAGCATTCGCTGAGGACACCGTGGACATGTATCCCAGATTCGTGTGAGAAGGCGTTCTCACCAACAATCGCCTTGTTCGGAGGGACCGCAATCCCCGTGAGCTGGGAGACCAGCCTCGATACGAAGGCCATCTTGCGCGAGTTGATGTTCGTCTTGACGTTGTAGAACGCCAGGAGGCCCATGACGACCTCCTCCAGAGCCGCGTTGCCCGCTCTTTCGCCGAGCCCGTTGATCGTGCAGTGGATCTCCTCAGCTCCCCCGAGGACTCCGGCCAATGAGTTCGCGACTGACATTCCGAAATCATCGTGGCAGTGCACAGCGAGGGGCACCTTCACATTCTTCTTGATTTGCGCCACGAATTGCGTCATCGCGGGTGGAGTCATCACTCCGACTGTGTCTGGTATGTCGATCCTGTCAACTCCAACTTCCTGGATGGCTTTGTGAACGACGTCGAGGAACTCGAGCTCCGTCCTCGTCCCGTCCTCGCAACTGAACTCTGCGATGAGCCCGTGGTCTTTCGCGTACTGGACGGCGACAACGGCCTTGTCCTTCGCTTCCTCCTGGGTGATCCGAAGCTTCTTCTCGAGGTGGACCTTCGAGGTGGCAAGGAAGATGTGCACGGAATCAACGTCGCACTTGAGCGCGGCGTCAATGTCCGAGGTGCTGGCCCTGCAAAGGCTGCATATCTCGGCCTTGAGGCCTGCGCCTGCGATCTTCTTGATCGCATCTGCCTCTCCCTCTGAGTTGACGGCGAATCCAGCTTCTATGATGTCGACTCCGAGCTCGTCCAGCGCTTGAGCTATCTTCAGCTTGTCATCTGCCGATAAAGCCACGTTCGGGGTCTGTTCCCCGTCGCGCAGAGTCGTGTCGAGGATCTTGACTACCTCGGGCATCCTCGTCGCCGCGAAGATCTGCCGGTTGTAGTCGCTCACGAACATCCCCTTGTCGGGTATCTTGAACGCTGGCTCCATCGTTTCTTTAGCAGTCCCACTCGGAGTCTGTATTGGCATTTCCAAAACACTCTCCTAAAATCCCTCACTGCAGCCCTTTGGCTAGGATTAGCAGCCCCAAGGGCAGAACAAGCAGGTCGTTGCTCTTGTATGCCATTCCTTGCCTCCGTCTTGCAGTGGTGTCATGCCTCACGCATGACAAGCCTCCTCATGGCCTGAACCGATATAAACTTTTGCGGGGCTCAGGAAATCCCTAGCCAGCATCTCTGCGAGACGGTATTCGAATGAGTCCGGAAACGCCCGTGTGGAAGGTTAGAAATAGGTCGTTCTAGGTACTGCGCGTGATAGACTTGAGCAAGGAGAAACTCGTCGCGTTCCAGGGCGAGAGAGGGGCCTATTCCGAGGACGCCTGCTTCAAGAACTTCGGCAGCAGCGTCAAGACACAGCCCTTCCCCGACTTCCAGGCGGTGTTCGAGGCCGTAGAGCGGGACAAGGTCTCCCATGCGGTTGTGCCCGTAGAGAACTCGATTGAGGGCAGCGTCGCCCAGGTGAACGATCTGCTGTTGGACCACGACCTCACGATATCAGGCGAGATCATCGTTCCGATCAAGCACTGCCTCATGGCATTCGATGGTGCGACGATCGACACTATCAAAGAGGTCATCAGTCATCCTCAGGCCCTCGGCCAGTGCAGGAAGTTCCTTCAGAACCACTCGTCCTGGCTTGTCACCCCTGCGTACGACACCGCAGGCAGCGCGCGCATAGTTGCGGAGACCAAGCGTCTCGATCTCGCTGCCATAGCTAGCAGGCGCGCAGCGTCGGTCTACAGCCTGAAGATCCTCAAGGAAGATATTCAGAGCGAGATCGTGAACTTCACGCGGTTCTTCGTATTGGAGAAGAACCCGAGTCCCGTCCGGGGCGCGAACAAGACATCGATTGTGTTCGCCATAAAGAACGCGCCAGGTGCCTTGCACATGTGCCTTGGTGAGTTCGCGTCGAGAGGGGTCAACCTCTCGAAGCTGGAGTCACGGCCAAGGAAGAACAAGCCCTGGGTCTACGTTTTCTATGCGGACTTCGAGGGTAACATGGATGATCCGAACTGTCACGCCGCGATAGGTGGTCTGCTGAAGACCGGAGCGTTCGTCAAGATACTCGGATCCTACAAGAAAGCCGACGCCTAGAAGCCTCGGAGAGAGTATTCTCAAAAAAGGCCGCTTCGAATTCGATATGTCGCTCATAGCACAATTAATGTGCAGTGGTCTTCTCAGCTCATCGAGGTCATTGCGGACCACCGGAGGGCGCGGTTGGAATCCTTGATTCCACCTTCAGATCCTCGACGCCTGCGGGACCTCGGATGACATTCCTGTCTCTCTCGAGCAGGGCGAGATCCTTGGTTGCGAAGGCTTTGGGGTTCACCGTGAGGATCAATCTCGCCTTCGTCACCCAGGCGGCCTCGTTCAGGGCATCTAGGAACCTCAGCACCTTCTTGAAGTCATTGAACGTGGAGATGTATTCTATCCCCTCGAGCAGGATAATGCTGTTGGGGTTCGTCTCCATGAACCTCACCATGGTGTCAGTCAGCATTGAGAGGCTGGTTGGCGCTATCCTCCTCTCCCCTGTTGATTCCGTCAGCCAGATGATTGGCGTGACCTGCAGATTGTGCCTCTCCCGTACCTTCTCGGGGAATTCCCTTGTGATGATAAGTCCCTGAGGTATCAGATACATGAGCGTTGCAGAAGCGCTGGCCTCCATGCCTGGCATCTCCGCATCAGGTCTCAAAGGAAGCGAGGTCAGGTCTGAGAACAGCGCGAACGCGGCGTCGCTCCTCTCATCATGAATCAGGTAGGCCCCTCGCGGGATGTCATACTCCCTGAACCCCTCTCTCCTTACGCCTTCCACCTCCTGGTCAATGACCATCGCGACGAACCTTGTCATCGTGATGGCCCTGGCCAGCACTCCCAGCAGCACGACCAGGATCCAGCTATAGGGATTGTAGTCACCAAGCAACGACTCGAGTTCGCCAGTCACCCCCAGCGTCAGCACGACTGCCGGTATCAGTATCCACGAAGTCGCGAGGAGCATCATCCTCGGCTGTCCCCTTCTTGTCGGTCGCGGAGCATTCTTCCAAGTGGATCCTTGATAATGATGGGTCAGAACAATGGCTATCGATGCCAACAGGTAAGCAGCGGCGGGGAGAACTAGCCAGATGGTTTGCTTATCCCCAGAATCGTAATGGTCCACAACCAGACTCAAGCACACAGCCGCAAGTCCCGTCAAGCCCCAGGCAGATATCGCATTGATTGGGTGTTTCTTGATCCAGACCTTGAACTCGTTCGCATGGTTCAGGCTCCTGTACTTCGTCCCGAGGGCCGACATGCAGACGGCGAGCCATGTGGCGAAGATGACAAAGCCCAGATCCCCGGCAGGTTTCCATTCAACTATCGCAGCTGAGTCTGTCCAAGCAAGTAGTTCGCCTACCCAGTACAGTCCAAGAGCTGCCACCATCGCGACGACGATCCATCCCCTGAGCGCTCTGAGGAAATCGGTGCGTGAAGCTGCCACTTTGACCCCGACATATGCGACTATTGCTAGCCCGAGGATTGCCGGGAGCACGACGAACAGCAGTCTGATCTCCTGTGATTCCAAGCGACGCCTCCAGTCACTCTCTCGCGAATGTTATGGGCCAATGGCATCTATGTTCAATAATGATTGTGTGATTTCCGAGAGGCTGCGAGCCCTCTCTAGTTCAGATGGCATCTTTGTCACTCTTGTACGTTTATCATGCGTAAATTTAGTATAGTCGGTAGCGCAGTCCTGAGCAAAACGCGCCTTGGGGGGCCTGGCGCTACAAACCGCTCGAATCGTAAGAGATCGCGGTCACGGGGGAGGAGGCTTAGTTCTGTGCATGTGGTCTAGCAGGCTCCATCTCGAGGCGCACTAGTCGCAATCACGAGAGAACTGGAGGAGGAATTGAATGAGATATACGACTTTGACTGTCTGTCTGCTGTCCGTTCTCGCGCTCGGTCTGAGCATTGGCACAGTTGCGGTGTCTGCTCCCGCCTTGAGCTCTGTGTACGTGGCGGCCATGGAGAAACTCGAGCCCGATCTGCAGAAATCGCTGACTGATGTGATGGCCAGCTCGCCGAATGCCGAGATGCGCACCATCGTGTTCCTGACCGAGGACTCCGACTTCTCGAAGGCGAGATTGGAACTTGCGCTCGGAGGGGCAAGGGTGAGTGCGGAATACAGCACTTTGGGAATAATCGCAACGGACATTCCTGCGAAATCGCTGCTGGGACTCGCATCCTCGAATCAGATCGAGAGGATATTCGTCGACGAGAGGAGAACGTTGTCTCCGGTCCCTGAGGGCGACTGGGCAGAGGATTACGCGAAGATCTACGACCAGGCGACTGGGATCTGGCACGCGTCCACACCATATGTCATGGGCGCGGACAAGGTCTGGGCTGAGGGCATCACCGGAGCAGGCGTGCGGGTGGCGGTGCTTGACACTGGTGCTGACCTCTCTCAGAACGATATCGCCTCTGCGATCTACGACTACAAGGCGTTCACTGGTGAAGAATTCCACGACGCTGATGGCCACGGGACCTCTACAGCAAGTCTCGTTGCCAGCCGCGCAGTCAACACCTACTACGGTTTCATCAAGATGGAAGGTATGGCTCCAGGCGCGATGATCATGGCGGGCAAAGTCCTCGGAGATGACGGATACGGCTGGGACTCCTGGATCATCGGCGGCATTGAATGGGCAGTCGCCGGAAGCGACGGAGACCCGATGACGGACGACGGCGCCCAGATCATCAGCATGAGCCTAGGGGGGCTCGAGGTGCCGAACGACGGAAATGACCCATCATCACTCGCGCTCGACAGGGCAGCCCAAGCGGGCGTTGCCAGCTTCGTGGCTGCGGGGAACGAGGGCATGGGCCGGGGAACTATCGGGTCCCCGGGCATCTCCAAAACGACCATCACCGTAGGCGCATCGACCAACAACGCGGAGGCCTACTATCTCCTCGGGTACTGGCCATTCACCACGGCCCACGGGAAGTACTTGGCCTCAGACTACGAGAACAACCAAATGATATGGTGGAGTTCCCGAGGTCCGACCGCGGACGGTAGGATTGATCCTGACCTTGCAGCTGTCGGGGCCTGGGGACCTGCGGCTACACCGGGGAACACGATCGATCTCCAGTTCGGGGGCACGAGCATGGCGACCCCCGTGGCTGCTGGAATCGGCGCGCTCGTCTACGAGGCATTCATGAAGACCAATGACAGGGCACCGACTCCGGCCGAGCTCAAGGCCATACTCATGGGCACTGCCATTGACATGGGCTTCGGCCCGACTGAGCAGGGAGCCGGCAGGATCGATGCTTATGCATCTTATGAGGCCGCGACCGGGGCTCTCCAAGTCGGGAGCATCACGAATCTCGCGTTGACGATGGCACCGGGGCAGACCAGGACGATAAACCTCGGAGGGACTGTATCCTCTAAGGTTCTTGAGGAGATGGATGGCACGAGCTTCATGCAGTCCGGCTCAGTCCAGAGGAACAAGGACTGGTTCTACTCCTTCAAGGTTCCTGAGGGAGCATCCTACCTGCATGTGGACCTCGCTTTCGACCCGGTGTATCTGTTCAGCACGGACGTGCACAGCTTCATCGGGAGCGGGTTCACGGACGATCACCTGAACCTGGTGCTCTACAAGATTGAGAATGGCGCCAGGACGATGATCAACTACGCCTACGCCCACACAAACACGCAGGAGCTCAATGCGCAGGTCTCACCTGGGCTGTACGAGCTGAGGGTCTGGGGCGCGCAGTATGTGAACATCAAGATACCGTTCGACGTGGGGTTCGAGTTCTATAAGACCGTCCCGTGGAGCTGGGCGAACACGAACGGCCCCAAAGCGACGCTCAAGGTCCCGATCGACGCGAATGCTGGCACGCATGTCGCATACCTCGAAGTGTCGAGGGCGGGATTGAAGTCTCTCGTGCCAGTGGCGATAACGGTCCCGTTGAAGATAGGCGTACCGACCAAGGGGATCATAGACGTGAACCACGAGGCGTACACATCGATGGAAGGCGACTGGGTGTACTACACGGTCTGGGTCCCGTCAGGGGCCGAGGCGCTGACCTCGGTTCTGACTTGGAGCGACTGGGACACTTGCATCGAGATGTACATGATCGACCCGATGAGAAACGTCATTGATGCGTCGATGACACCGTACCTGGGCAATGGCCTGTATGGGCCGTGGACGACCTCTACCGGAACAACCGCCCAGGTGGTCACGGTCGAGAAGCCTGCAGCGGGCAGATGGATGATCGGACTCCACGACACGTTCCTGGGCATGATATTCGAGGAGCCGTACGAGCTGGTCGCGACGCTTTCGTCTCCAGTCACTTTCGGCGCGAGCGCTGTGACGGTGTCGCCTTCTGCGACAGCTACTCTGACGAACCACCTTGGCTATCCGGGCTCGGTCGTGCTCGTCCCTGTCAAGGGAGAAGTTGACCAGACTCTAGACACGTATGATGGCATGCTGGCTTCTACCAACATCGGAGGCTACGGCTACGATGAGCTGCTCTTCGATGTCGCTCCAGGAACGGTGGCGATCGAACTGAGCATCGTGTGGGCGTCTCCGACCGCGGACATCGATGTCGTCGTGTACGCATCCGATGGCAGTAACAGAGGAGTACTCTGGGAGAGCGGCGACACGTTGTTCATCTCGGACCCGGTCTCGGGGACATGGGAAGCGGCAGTTGCCATGAGGAACCCCGGACAGAGCACGACCTACAGCCTCTCGCTCTCGACGACGGCATATCCGATCTGGACCGCTCTTGAATTGAGCGCCTACGAGATCATGATGGGCCCGATGGGAAGTGCCGAAGTGGCCATCAGCTCGACGATCGAAGGAGCTGGAACGTATTCCGGAATGATCGTCGCGTACGATATGGTCACTGGGTGCACATACGACAGGCTCGCGGTGACAGTGGTCGTCAGCTGAGAGCTCAGTGCCGACCAGAAACCCTTTCAAAACACCTTCCGATTTTCTAGACAACCGACTAGCGGCTGCCTATTCGAGAACGGCGCCCTTGCTCGAAGAGCCCACATACTCCCTGTATCGCTTCAGGTATCCAGTAACCTTGGTCTTCGGGAGCTTCCTCTCCTTGAGCCTCGCCTTTATCTCCTTCTGGGACAGAAGTACTTCGATCTCGCGGGCGTCGAGGTCTATCCTGATGATGTCTTTGTCGCGGACAGCGGCGATTGCTCCTCCGGAGTACGCCTCCGGTGATACATGGCCGATCGACAGCCCTCTCGTACCTCCCGAGAACCTCCCGTCGGTGACTAGCGCAACGGATTCGACAAGGCCCATGCCGGCCAGGATGGCCGTCAGGCTTAACATCTCCGGCATGCCGGGCGCACCCTTCGGTCCCTGATACCTGACGATGACAGCGTCCCCTGGTTTGATTCTCCCGGCCAGAGCGGCGTCGGTCGCTGATTTCTCGGAGTCGAACACTCTCGCAGGTCCTTCGAAGCGCCTCATGGAACCAATGATGGCCGACTGCTTCACGACGCAACCTTCATCGGCCAGATTGCCGCAGAGGACAGCGATCCCGCCCTCCTCGTGGTATGCCGTGGTCTCGTCCCTGATGACATTGGCGTCCTTGACGCGCGAGCGCTTCGCAATGTCGAGTATCGATATGCCCTCGATGGTCTTGGCATCCTTCAGCTTGGGGGCAAGCCTGGAGAGGACCGCGGGGATCCCTCCAGCCTGATCGAGGTCGATCATGAAATGGTTCCCACTCGGCTTCAGCGCAACTATGTGCTTTGTGTCGCGAGAGATCTTGTCGAAGAGCTCGAGTTCGATGTCGATTTCAAAATCCTTCGCTATCGCAATGAGGTGAAGACAGGTATTGGTCGACCCTCCGATCGCGTTGTCGACCCGAATCGCGTTCTCGAAGCTATCTCTTGTCACGAGGTCCCTCGGCTTTGTGTTCTTCCTCGCCAATTCGACTGCTAGAATCCCCGTCTTCCTCGCGATCTCCAACTTCCCCTGGGAGATCGCATGGGACGATGCACACCCTGAGATGCTGAGACCCAAGGCTTCCGTGAGACATGCCATCGTGTTAGCCGTGAAAAGCCCAGAGCACGAGCCTGGACCGGGACATGCGCGCTTCTCTATCTCATCGAAATCCTTGTCGGTTATCGCGCCTGCCTTCAGTTCTCCGACCGCTTCGAAGATCGAGATGACATCGAGCTTGCGGTCCTTGTACACGCCTGGCATCATGGGACCGCCGGTAAGCAATGCGCACGGCACGTTGAGCCTTCCAGCTGCCATCAGCATTCCAGGGGTTATCTTGTCGCAGTTCGTGACCCCGACCCAGCCGTCCGCGACATGCGCCTCCACCATGGCCTCGACCGTGTCAGCGATGATCTCCCTTGACGGCAGGGAGTATCTCATGCCATCCAGCCCCATGGCGATGCCGTCGCATATCCCTGGGACACCGAACTCGTAGGCCACACCTCCGGCCTCCTCGACTCCCTTCTTGACCTGTTGGACGAGCTTGTCGAGGTGCATGTGCCCGGGCACGATCGTGTTGAACGAGTTCGCGATGGCTATCATGGGCTTCTCCATATCGGAGTCCTTCATGCCGACCGCGCGCAGGAGCCCTCTCGCCGCCGCTCGTGATGATCCCTTTCTGAGCGCATCGCTCCTCAAGGTGGCCTCTCGACCGTCCTTCAATTCACTCCCCCAGCTTGAAGTCATTGTGAAGCGCTTCGACGGCCTTCTTGGCGTCTTCCTTCCTTATTATGAATGATATGTTCAGCTCGGACGACCCTTGAGCGATCGCCCTTATGTTGACACTGTTCTTGGCCATTGTCTGGAACACCCTCGCTGCCACCCCAGGAGTGCCTTTCATGCCAGCTCCCACCACTGCCACGATGCTGAGGCCGTCCTCTGCATGTACTTCGCGGACCTGCTTCGACCCGAGAAGGGAGAGTTCCAACGCGTTCTGAGACTTGTGTCCCATCGCTTTTGGGATCGCGAGCGTGATGCTCTCCTCGGAGGAGCTCTGGGATATCATCAGGACGTCTATTTCCTCGTCTGTCAGTATCTGGAGCACCTTCGCGGCCAATCTCGGCGTGCCCACCATGCTTGCTCCGCTGACCGTGATCAGGCTCACATCGCCTATGTTCGTGATCGCCTTCACGACATCTCCGGACTTGACCTTGACCTTGCTTTCGATCAAGGTCCCTGCGGAATCCGGATCCTTGAGACTCTTGATCCTGAACGGCAACTGATACCTCGAGGCGCATTCCAGGGCTCTCGGATGGATGACCTCCGCCCCGAAGTGCGCGAGCTCCATGGCTTCCGCGAACGAGATCTCGCTGATCATCTTGGCGGACTTCACGATCTTCGGATTCGCGGTCATGAGCCCGTCCACATCCTTCCAGACCCAGACCTCGTCGGCCTTGATGCCTGCGCCTATGATCGATGCGGAGAAGTCCGAACCCCCCCGGCCGAGTGTGGTCTGAACCCCGTCCTGTGTGGATGCGATGAACCCGCTGATGACCGGGACCGTCCCATCATCGAGCATCGGTTCCAGATTCTGCCTGACCTGGTGTGTGGTGATGCTCATGAGAGGAGTAGCGTCCCCGAACCTGTCGTCGGTCACGATGCCTGCCTCACCTCCGGTCAGAGCTTTTGATTTCATTCCAAGGTCTTCGATCGCACCTTCCAGGATCGGAGCGGAAAGCCTCTCGCCGTATCCGACGACATAGTCCAATGACCGGGGAGTGAGCTCGCCAATGTGCGCTATGCCCAGGAGTATGTTCTTCAGCTCATCGCATCTGCTCGAGATGTTGACCAGCGTGCGCCCCAGTATCTTCTCGTCCATGATGGCGCCCTCCGCAGCACGCCTGTGCTTCACGGAGACGGCCTCTATGAACTCGTGGACTGCCTTCTTGTCCCCTTTGCTGGCCTCCTTCGCGACCTCCTGAAGCGAGTCGGTGACTGAGAACATTGCAGATGTGATGATCACGAGCTTGTGCCCGTCCCTGCTGAATTTGCGGACGATGGTCGCCACTCTTCGTACCTTGTCGCCGTCTGCGATGCTCGCGCCGCCGAACTTCATCACTATTTTCATGACCGGACCAACCTGGAATCGAAGCCCGACAAAGATACCTATCGGGCGAATGCCCTCCTTATCTCTATCAGGTCCCTGAGGACGGAGCTAGCAGTCTCCATGCCTCCAGCCCCCTTTCCGACCAGAGTTATCTCGCCTGCTGGGACTGTGTCGAATGAGACTGCGTTGAATGTCCCACTTACGTTGAGCGGATGCGTCGATGGTATCTCCTGAGGCTGGACTCTCGCGTTCTTCTCGACTTTCCCTATGAGCTTGATGACGCTGCCCTTCGACTTGGCCTGCTCGACGTCCTTGTTCGAGACCTCTGTTATGCCTCTTATCCGGACATCTTTGATCGAGAGGCTGGTCCCGAGCACATAGTTCGATGTTATCACGAGCTTGCAGGCGGTGTCGAAGCCGCCGACATCGTAGGTCGGATCCGCCTCTGCGTAGCCCAGCTTCTGGGCCTCTGCCAACGCGGATTGCATCGTCACCCCTTCAGATGCCATCTTGCTGAGTATGAAGTTGGAAGTCCCGTTGAGGATCCCGCTGATCGAACGTATCTTGCTCCCTTCCAAGCACTTCTTGGCGAAGTCAAGGACGGGAGTTCCGCCGCCGACTGTGCCGCTGAACTTCAAGAGCACGTTGTTGTGGTTGGCCAGCTCCATGAGAGCGGGCATGGCTATGGCGAGAGGTCCCTTGTTGGTGCAGATCACGTGCCGCCCTTCCTTGAGCGCCGCCCTGACATGGCTGAGTCCCGGCTCGCCCCTCTGGAGTTCGGTCGGCGTGCTCTCGACCACGACCTCGCACTCGACGTCCTTGATGACTTCCAGGGCGTTCCTCCCGGCGCTATACTGCTCTCCAAGGCCTTCCATGATCCCGGACTTCTTCTTCGACTCCAGAACCTTCCTCACGTCGAGTCCGTTCTCAGCGACTGCTGCCCCAAGGTGGTCGACCACAGCGACGATCCTTGGTCTGAGGCCAAAGTCCCTATCGAGCTTGCGCGCCTCAGTCTCCACGAGTTCCGCGAAACTCCTGCCGACGACTCCGAACCCGACGAGTATCACTCGCATCTCAGCCGCCCTCCAGGAGTCCTTCCAGGGCTTCGATGCTGGGCTCGATGATCCTTGGCCTGGCACTTTGGGACACCGCGATGTCGGGGTCCTTGAGACCATGCCCAGTTGAAACGCACACGATTGATGCCGTCCGGTCGATGCTCCCTGAGTCGACATCCTTCTTGAGGCCCGCGAGACCGGCGGCACCTGCGGGCTCCGTGAATATCCCTTCCAATCTCGCTAGGAGTTTCTGAGCACTCAGGATCTCAGAGTCGCTAACGGTTGTTGCCGTTCCTCCCGAGTCTTTGATGGCTTTCACGGTCTTCTTCCAGTTGGCCGGGTTTCCAATCCGTATCGCCGTGGCCACAGTGTCTGGCTTCTTCACTGGTTCCAAGATCTTCTTGCCGTGCTTCAACATGTCAGCGACAGGTGCAGCCCCTTCGGCCTGGATGCCTCGGATCATCGGGAGTCCTTCGGTCAAGCCAAGGGACTCGTATTCCTCGAATCCCTTCCAGTAGGCCGCAGAGTTGCCACCGTTGCCTACCGGTATGTAGAGGTAATCCGGGCTCTTCCCCCCGAGCTGGTCGCACACCTCAAAGCCTGCAGTCTTCTGCCCCTCGATCCTGAACGGATTCACCGAGTTCAGCACGTACATGCCGAGCTTCTCCGAGGATTTCATGACGACGTCCAGTGCCTGGTCGAAGTTGCCCTTGACCTGGACGACGGTCGCCCCGTGCATCATCGCCTGGGCAAGCTTGCCGAGGGCCACCTTCCCCTCTGGTATCAGGACCACGCATTTCATTCCGGCCAGGCCAGCGTACGCCGAGAGCGAGGCCGATGTGTTCCCCGTAGAAGCGCAGGTCACGGTCTTCATTCCGAGTTCCTTCGCCTTGGTGATCCCCACGGTCATGCCGCGGTCCTTGAAGGAACCGGTCGGGTTCGTGCCGTCGAACTTCACATACAGGTTCTTCAGGCCGAGTTCTGACGCCAACCTGCTGCATCTGAAAAGCTGGGTTCCACCTTCGTCGAGGGAGAAGACCTTCGTTTTCTCGCTGATCGGGATGAGCTCTCGGTACTTCCAGACGGATACATGGCGCTTCTTGATGTCGCTTTTCGACATCCTCTTGAGAGCCTCCGCTCTGTCCATGCGGATTTCGAGCAAGTTCCCGCAGGACGAGCAGGCGTAAACGGGGCGGCCCATGTCATGGACCTTGCCGCACTCAATGCATCTCATCTCGAATGGTTTCAATCGCCGATCCCCAGCCGAGTGGGCCCATTATGGCTAGTGGGAATATAAGCCCTTCGGGCTTCTGGATGGCGTCATAATGACATACTGGCTCAGTCGTTTTTTTCCCACGCGTCCGCCGACGTGTCTCCTCGTACTCATCTTAATATGCAAGCAAGATATGACAGCAGTTCTGGGTGTGGCAAGTGAGCTGCGACCGCGCGGTTGTATCATCGCCCGCGACGATAGCGAATTTCGGGCCAGGCTTCGATTCCTTCGGCCTTTGCCTGGATAAACCACGGGACGGAATCGTTATTCGCAGTCTTCCCAAGGGCAGGCACGAAGTGAAGGTGCTGGGCAAGTTCTCTCTCCCGACCACCCCTGAGAAGAACACGGCATCGTATGCCGCGATGAAGCTCGCCGACCTGTGCGGTTCCCCCGATGCAGGGTTCTCGATGACGGTCAGGAAAGGCATGAAACCCGGGAGCGGCCTGGGAAGCAGCGCTGCGTCATCCGTCGGCGGAGCGGTAGCCATGGCCGCCATTCTCGGGGTGCGGGACAAGGGAATGATCCTCGAGGCATCCGCCATGGGCGAGGAGCTGGTCGCTGGGTCGAGACACTTCGACAACGTGTCGGCGGCACTGTACGGCGGGTTCACAGTGGTCTCGGATCAGAGGACCAGGAAGATTCTGAGGATTCGGCCTCCGCAGTTCCAGATAATCGTGGCGCTTCCGGACATCTCAGTCGAGACACGCGTGGCCAGGAGCATGCTGCCATCGAGCGTGGAGATGAAGGATGCGGTTTGCAACGTGGGTTTGGCCTCGGGAATGCTTCACGCCATGATGACCCGGAACGTCCGGATGATAGGATCCTACCTGGACGACAAGTTGGCATTGCCTCACAGGATTAAGCTGATCCCGGGATACTCTGAAGTGAGGGACGCGGCCATGGAGGCAGGCGCGTTGGGATTCTCGATCGGCGGCTCCGGACCGGCGGTCTTCGCGATTTCACAGGGTAACGCCCAGAAGATCAGGAAGGCGATGGTCTCCAGCTTCAAGTCGGTCGGCCTGAAATCGGATTCGTTCATCACCGTGCCAGGTACGGGCGTGAAGGTCGAGAAGCTGTCCTGATATCAGCTCGTGAGAATCCGCCTCAGAAAACGATCTTCTCTCCAGGTACCCTCGGGAACATGGTCACTTCGCGGATGTGCTTTCTTCCGGTCAGGAATCGCACCATCCTCTCAATCCCCAATCCCCCGCCAACCGTCTGCGGGATAAGACCCTGGCTGGCGACTTGGAGATATGTTTCGAAGGGCCTCGTGTCTGTCTTTCTCTCGCTCATCTTCCTCACGATCTCCTGGTGCTCCCACTCCCGCTCGCCACCGGAGAGCGCCTCTCCGTACCCCTCGGGCCAGAAGACATCGTAGTTGTGGAAGTACCCCCTTCGTTCCTTGTCTTCGCGGTCGTAGAACTCCCTTCTGAAGTTGGTTATCCAGAACGGGTCCTTGGCCTTCTCGGAGGCGATCCTCTCGAAGTCCTTTCCGTACTCGGATATGAGTTCCTCTGACTCGAATACCCTGAGGGGAAGCTTGGGGATCCTCAGCTCCCGGCCCAGGGCATCCAGTTCCTTCGCGCACTCCTTGGACACGAATTTGAAGGTGTGGGCCAGCATGCCGTCAACGAACTTGAAGAAGTCTGCTTTGCTCTTGTCCTTGAATTCAATATCCACTTGGGTGAACTCGAATAGGTGCCTCCCGGTCTCTTTCAACTTCGCTTCCTCGAGCCGGACGTTCGGGGACATGAAGTAGATCTTGTCTATCCCGTCGTTGAGCAACGAGAGTTGCTTGTGGATGATCATGCTCTTCGTCAGGTTGAGCTTCTGACCATAGTACTCCACCTTGGCGTCAAAGTGGTGATGGTTGAGCGGGTCTGTGGCGGGGGAGAGTATGATGGGCATGGCCTGGACGACCTTGTTCTCATACATGTAGTCATGAATGGACTTCAGGGCTGCGCTCTGTACTCTGAGGATGTTGCTGTGATCCTCGGCTCTTATGTGAGAGATCGCTGCTTGCATGATTTCACTCAAGGAGAGACGGTTAGTGCCTCAGACTATATCATCATTTCCACGAGAATTCCGACATATTTCCAATATGATGCCAATATTGATATACAATTTCCGTCATTATGACGGAACATGCTCGACGAGAAGGACGCCGCCATCCTGGGAGAGCTGGCCGAGGACTCGAGGAAGACCACGAAGGCGATAGCCAAGGAGCTCGAGATGCCGCGGGCCACGGTCCACGACCGAATCGTGAAGATGGAGCAGAAGGGCGTGATAAGGAAGTACACCGCGGTCCCGGACTATGCTCAGCTGGGTCTGGGCGTGTCGGCGTTCATACTCGTTCAGTTCGAACCGGAGAAGGGATTGTCCCAGAGAGATACGGCCGATGACATTGCCACAATCCCAGGGATCTACGAGGTGCACATGATCTCAGGCGAGTATGACATGATATTGAAAGTTCGCGGAGCGAGCATGGAGGAGATCGGGAAGCTGGTCATCGATCGGCTCCGTGATGTGAAAGGTGTCGCGAGGACTCTCACATGCGCGGTCTTCACGACCGTGAAGGAATAGCCAAAACAGACCCTACGCCTTCGTCCGCTTCTGGACCAGCCTCGTGGCCGTCTCTGAGACCTCGCTCCTGACAGGCTCGACGGTGTGCTCCTTGAAGATTCTCTTGACCTCTTCCCCAGCTCTCTGGATGAGGCTCTTCGACCCCTTCGCCACCCACGTGTCCCACGAGGAGCGGTCCGTTATCACGGGGATGAAGTGCTCGGTCTTGAAGTGGTTCATCGTGTGTCTCTGGCCGAGATAGTCCTTGCCCACACCCACTTTGTTGACGACGTCGACCGCGAGGGTCTCGTCATTAACCTCGATGCCTTGAGCCATCCTGCCAATGATCTGGGACATCTCGCTGTCTATCACGAGTTGCTCGAGCCATACGGTCCTACAGTCCTCTAGCAGACCGATGCCCGCGATCATGTCGGCTCCAGCAAGAATCGGAGTGACCGCGCTTGCGAACTTCTCGTATGCCGCTTGCTGATCCGGCCATTTGGAGGTTGAGACGAATCCTCCGACCAGTGCCGGGAACCCGAACATGTGGGCCATCTGCGAGTACGCAGCTGATGTCAGCCCATGTTCTGGGCCTCCTCCTGCGCGGGTGGCGGTCCTCATGTCCATGTTGGCTATCCCGCAGCTGAAGACATATGCCGTCCCTGGTCTGTGAAGCTGGAATATCGTATTCCCCGCGAGCGCCTCAGCGACTCCGATCGCGACGGAACCAGCCAGTGTCACCGGGCCTGTGGAACCTGGTCCAGGCATGACATAGAAGCAGATTGGCAACCCAGCGTCGGCCGCGACAAGCCCTGCGTCGAGTCCTTCGCCCTCGATCTGCAGCGGGGACGAGCTCGTGTGTATCGATGAGATGATCGGCCTCTTCCTGAGCTCTTCCTTCCCGCCGACCGCGGCTGCGGCCAGCTCCACGACGTCCTGCACCTCCCATACGGTCGTGTCGGTCGCGAGTGTGACGTGCTTCTCGGTGTTCTCAAGCGTCGCCTGGAGGTCGTGAATGTGCCTGGTCCCTTGAGGCACGTTCTGCGAGGTCACGTTCGGCCAGTTGATGCCGTGCCCCTTCAGTGCATCAGCGACGAATGCGCTCTTGGCCACATCCTCCTTTCTTGAGGATCTGCGCTCCCTCGTGTCAAAGTCCATCGCTTCGGTGCCGTTTCCGTCACTGCACACATGGACGTGCTCGAAATCCAGTCTGGCATCATTCTTCCGCGTCCGTCCGTAGAAAGTGACAGACCGGTCGTTCTTCTTGGCCATCTCCTCGACCAGGCTGGGAGGGAACTTGACGACTGCACTTTTCTTGTCAACAACGCATCCGACTGCGCCTAGCAGCTTCTGCGCTTTTTCGCTTCGAACGGCGATTCCGGTCACTTCAAGGATTTCGAGAGCTGCATATCTGATCCGCTGCTCGCCGTCCTTCTTCAGCACTTCCCGCCTCCAGCGGACGGGTATTGAGTTCGCCATTGCTTCCCCCTCGCGCTCCTAGACGACTGTGGCTCTCCAAAGTGTTTCCATACGGTGGCAAAATGTAGTTTATTGGCCCGAGCGCTCTCGCACCCGGCCAGTAATTGGTTTAGGCCCTCTTGGTCTCCCCGCCCCACATGGGCTTCTTGGCCTTTTCGATGACCGCGTTCACCTTCGCCTGGGTGTCGGAATCGAGCGCGGGCACCTTGTGGTTCGCGAGAATCCACTTGGTCTTGTCCCTGGCCTTGTCCACGAGCGACTTTGAGCCGTCCGCGGACCACGAGTCAAACGAACGTCTGTCGATGAGTTCGGGCATGAAGTGGTCTCCGGACCTCAGGTGCTGGACCGTGTGCTTCTGGGCAAGGTAGTTCTTCCCGACGCCAACCTTCTCGATCACGTCGAGCGCGAGCGTGACATCGTCCGCCCACTCTCCCCTGATCAGCCTGCTGATGACACCGACTATCTCGTTGTCGATCACGATCTGTTCGTAGAAGAGGCAGCTGGAGTCCTCGAGCAGCCCGATACCGCACATCAGGTCAGCGCCCGCAAGGAGCGGACCCGCACATCCGGTGTAGTACTCAAGAATGGCCTGGTCGCCAGGCTGCTTCGCAGTCGCGGATACTCCAACGCAAGATGGCATCCCATAGTGGTGTGCCAGCTCTGTTGCCATCGCGCTGGACAGGGCGTGCTCGGGGCTGCCGCCCGCTCTGATAGTGGTCCTCATGTCAAGAGGCGCGTTGCCCATTCCGTATATGACCGCCGCTCCGGGCGCGTGCAGCTGCGTCATCGTCAATGCGCTCAGAACCTCCGCGTTCCCGACGACGAGCGAGCCCACGAGGGTCGCCGGTCCGGTCGCGCCGGGCTGAGGCATCCCAAAGAACACAAGTGGCACGCCCATCTCCGCGAAGTACAGGCTCGCGTCCATGACGCCAGCGTCGTGTTGCAGCGGCGCGTATGTGCACTGCAGGCAGGATTGGACAGGCCTCTGCCTGAACTCCTTCTCGCCACCGGCCGCGATGTACCCCATCTCGGTGAGGGACTTCGCGTCGCTGATGGTCACACCGGTCTCGTACATTATGTGCTTCTCGGTGTTGTTCATAGATGCGTCGAGGTCATGGAGGTGCATAGTGCTCGGGTGCTGGTCGGTGGAGCTCACCATGGGCCAGTGTATGTGCACGTTCTGCAGATAGTCGATGATCCTGGAGGAGTTCACCACATCCTTCTTCATCGAGGGCCTTCTCTTGCCCGTTTCGAAGTCCACTGCGACCGCGCCGTTACCGTTCGCGGTCATGTAGCTGTGGTTCAAGTCGAGCTTCGCATCGTACTTCGGGTTTCTGCCCGCGAGCGTTATGCTTGACTTCTTCTTCTCCAGGGCCCACTCGACCAAGTGTGAGGGGACCCTGACGATCCTCGTCTTCTCGTCCACATCGCAACCATTGTCCTTGAGGAGCTTCCTGCAGGCGACGCTGTCCACCTGGACGCCGACCTTCTCCAGCACGTGGAGAGTGCCCCAGTGGATCCTGTCAAGATCGCTCTCGCTGAGTATTTGGAAGCGGACGCCCCGCTTAATGCCATACGCCATCAGACTCACCTAACCAGTCTCTTGGCCACTTCAACTGCGCTAGATGCGTCGCCGCTGTAGCCGTCAGCGCCGATCTCTTTTGCATATGTGTCTGTGACCGGTGCCCCGCCCACCATGACCTTCACGGCCTTGGACTTCTTCTTAAGTGGGGTTATGACCTCTGCCATCCTCGGCATGGTCGTCGTCATCAGTGCGGACATCGCAACGATGTTCGCCTTCTGCTCGTCTGCCTTCTTCAGGAAATCAGACCCCGACACGTTGACTCCAAGGTCAACGACCTCGAACCCGTTGGAAGCCAGCATCGTGGAAACGAGGTTCTTGCCGATCTCATGGATGTCGTCCTGAACGGTTCCGATGAGGACCTTGCCCGCGGTCGACCTGTGCTTCCCCTTCGGGACTGCAGGTTCGAGTACTGCCAGCGCGGCCTTCATCGCCTCTGCGCCCATGACCAGCTCGGGTAGGAAGATCTCTCCCCTTCCGAACTTCTCTCCAACAGTCTTAATCCCTTCAGCCAATCCTTTCTCGATGGCGACGAGTGGGTCAACACCGTCCTTCAGTGCCTGCTTTGCGAGGTCAGCGATTGTCTCCATCTCGTAGTTCATCACAGCTTCTTTGAGCCGCGCTACTGCATCTGCCATTGGTTTTACCCCCAATAGATGTCCAGCAGGGTTTTCTAGCCCCTGGATCTTAGTCGGAAGAGAAAGCCAATCGTCAACTGGACGGATGCTTTCTGACCAACCGAATTAAAACGGCATACGCGCGTCCCTAATTAATGTTTCGCTATCCTGGATTAGACCGACCAGGACGTTCGATTGCGTGTTCGTAGCCTCATCGAGGACGCATTCATGCGAACCGAATAGAACCCCATGATCGTCTGATGCCAGTCCTCGGAAGAACGAGCGACATTCGGCGCGTCCCCCTCATGTAGGAAGTTTTTTCTAAGACGAGGCTTTCACCCTTTCGTAGGAGGCAGGAAAATGCCCTGTGCAACCGTTCCCGTGATAGAGCTGAAAGGGACTGGAAAGACCGTGAAGATCGGTGCCAGCAAGACGCCGGTCATAATCGGTGAGAGGATCAACCCGACGAACCGCAAGGAACTAATTGAGAAGCTGAAGAGAGGCGAGTTCGGCGTGCTCGAGGGTGAGGCGAAGAAGCAGGTGCAGAACGGCGCCGATGTACTCGATATCAATGTGGGCGTGCCGGGAATCGACGAGGAGCACGCTATGAAGGAGGCTATTCGAATAGTCCAGGGGGCCGTCGACGTTCCCGTCTGGATCGACACTTCCAACCCCAAGGTGCTCGAACTCGCTCTCAAAGATGTCAAGGGCAGACCAGGGATAAACTCGACCACTGGTGAAGGGAAGCGGATGGATGTCGTGATTCCTCTCGCAGCTCAGTACGACGCAGTTCTGGTCGGACTGCTGATTGACGATGCGGGGATTCCAATGACCTCCGACAAGCGAGTCGCAATCGCAGGCAAGATCATCGAGCGCGCCGAGAAGCAGGGCATGGATAGGAAGAACTTGATCATCGACTGCGTGGCTCTGGCGTGTGGCACCAATGACATGGGAGCCCGGGCTACGCTCGATACTATCAGGCGCGTGTCCGAGGAGCATGGCGTCAACACGACGGTGGGCCTAAGCAACGTGTCTTTCGGGCTGCCTGACAGGCCGCAGCTGAACGCCTCGTTCATGCTACTTGCCGCAGGACAGGGGATGACGTGCTTCATCGGGAATCCCAACGACCTGAACATGCAGTTCGCGATCAAGTCCTCGAAGCTCTTCTGGGGAGAGGACAAGTTCGCTATGGGCTATCTTACCTGGTACAGGAAGAAGCAGGCCGCGAGCGAGGCCGCCGCCAAGAAGTGAGCGCTTCTTCGACCATCCAAAACCTAGAAAACCACTTCTCTGATATTCTTGAAGAAATCAAAGATCTGAAGGGGTTTGCCGTTCGGACGGTTCATCGTCTTCTCAGTTTGGGATTGAGCACATCGTCGAGTGCGTACCCCACGAGGGAGAAGGACAACACCATGATGACTATCGCAGCGCCGGGCAAGAGTATCCACCACCACGCGCCGAGGTTGAACGCTCCCTGGTCGTAGGCCTCTTCGAGCATCATACCCCAGCTGATCACGTCAGGGTCGCCGAGGCCGAAGAAGTCAAGGAACGCCTCCGAGAATATCGCGAGCGAAATCAGCAGCACGGTATTGGCGAATATGAGCGGGAGCACATTGGGCAAGATGTGGCTCGCGATAATGTGCCCGTCGCCTGCCCCGACGCACCTCGCCCTCTCAACGAACTGTCGCTCCTTGATGGACAGCACCTGTGATCGGACGATCCTCGCGGTCGAGGGCCAGCTGGTAATTCCGATGACGACGATGACCCACACGAACTCCCGTCCGAGGATGGCCATGATGACGATCATCAATGGGAACCATGGCAGCACGAGGAAGAAGTCGGTGATCCTCATCAGGACCTCGTCTGTCATCCTCCCGAAGTACCCAGCAGCAAGCCCCATCGACGCCCCCAAGGCGACCGAAATGAGGGTCGCGATGAGTCCTACCTCGAGCGATGCTCGGGCGCCGTAGACTGTGAGGCTGAAAACGTCCCTTCCGAACCCATCCGTACCCAATATGTGTCTGACGTGCTCGCCGGTACCGATCGGGAACGGGGATGGATCCCAAGTGGGTGCGTGCGGATTCCTCCAAAGGAACAGGCGCTCACCAGTAATTGGATCCCTGGCCTGCTCGCCCGTCACCGGATCTATAATGGGGCGCTCTTGCTCGATGTTGGAACTCCTCAACGGATCTTCTACAGTCGAAATGTAGGGAGCGAAGACCGCCATCAGCACGAATATGATGAGGATGATGATTCCTGCAAAGCCGAGCCTGTTCGACCTGAATATCTTCCAGGTCTTCTTCGCGTTCTTCCACTGGAGTCTCGCCTTCTCCTTGTCGGAATCTGTCACCAACTGGCGGTCTCGGCGCAGCTTGGTGACGATGTAGGCTATCGCCATGATTCCTATGGCCGACCAGACGATTATCCCCAGCCAATGCTCAGTGAAGAATGTGGGCTTCGCTTTGACAGTCACATTCATAGTCGTCGAATTGGAGAGGTCAGATGTATCAACGACTGTGAGGGTTATCTCGTACTTCCCTGGTTTCGAGAAATTGAACTCAAAGACAGGGACATTGTATGTGTAGTCCTGTTTGTTGTATCTGAACTTCCATTCGTATGACGCGATGCCTGCATTGTCGGTCGACCCAGAGGCGTTCAGTGTGACCAGAGTATTGTTGGCGCCCTGCTGCAGTATCCTGTTAGGGCCGGGGTCGGCCACTGGAGATTCCGTATCGGGTTCCACCGTGATGGCAACGTTATCCGTTGAGTAGTGCGAAGCTGGGTCGGTCACGTTGAGCATCACAACGAAGGATCCCAGGTTGTCGAACACGTAGTGGACAACTGGCCCGGTGAGAACGATCGGTCCCCCATCAGTGAAATTCCACGTGAACGTCAGGTTCGCAGCGACATCGTCGGAATCTGTTGCCGCGCCAATCAGCGTCACATTCTTGTGTTGTGGAACGGTGCTATCCAATCCAGCATTGGCCACCGGTTCGCCTGGAACCTGGAGAGAGCTCGCGGTCCGGTCAATCCCAGCTGGGCTGATGAGCAGACCCGGTCCCACAACCAATGCAATCGACACAAGCAAGATTATTGAAACAAAGAGAGCAACGGCGACTCTATTCCCAGTACATGTGGTGCGGCGGTTGTCAGTTCTTCTTTGACTAATAGCATTTCCTATCTTGACCATCAGATCACCATCACACCTTGACCCTCGGGTCAAGATAGAAGTACACGATATCAGCGACGAAGTTGGCGATAAGGACGGCAATGGCCATTATCAGGAACACCACCTGAAGCACGGGGAAGTCCTTCGCCAGCACGGCATCGTAAGTGAGCAGGCCAAGGCCGTCGTAAGAGAACACGATCTCAACCATGATCGTCCCGCCCAGAACCCAACCGACGCTGATGGCCATGATCGTGACCACTGGGAGCATCGCGTTCCTCATCGCGTGGTCGTTGAGCACGGAATAGTTCGACAGGCCCTTCGCCCTAGCTGTCGTGATGTAGTCCTCAGTCAGAACGTCAGTCAGCGAATTCCTCGTGATAAGTGCGAACTCCGCAAGAATCTCAAGCGTGAACGCCACGATGGGGAGGAAGAGGTGGTATCCTCTGCTAATGATCATGTTGAATAGCCCGAGTTCATCCTCGGTCTGCACAGACCGATCCCACGGAAGTTGGCCGACGGCACCTCTCTCCGGGAACCAGCCCAACGTGCCTGCGAATATCATGAGCAGAATCAGGGCAAACAGGAATGTGGGCATCGAGTAGAACACGAGCGCGAAGCTCATCCCGAATGTGTCCTTCGCCCTGCCACGGTTCCATCCCGCGGCTTTGCCCAGCGCAACCCCGAGGTATATTGCCAGGATCGTGCCGATTCCGACGAGTATGACCGTGTTGATGATTTTGGGTCCAATCACCTCATTCACTGGCACGCCCATCCTGTATGTGGCACTTATCCCGAAGTCCAGCGTGAAGACATCCTCGATGTAGAGAAGGAATTGCTCGTGGAGCGGTTTGTCGAGGTTGAAGTAAATCGTGATATTCTCCCTGACGCTTTCATTGATACCCTTCGGGATCATTGTGCTAGCTATGTCCCCTGGCATGACCCTGAACAAGAAGAAATTGAAGGCGATGATGACCATCAAGGTGATTACCAGATAGACGATCTTCCGAAGCGCGAAGTCCCTCATGTTGGTCATCTAGTCAATCTCCGCGCGACCCTTCTTGCTGCATCCCGTTTTTGTCCGATGCCCGTTCTCCCCGCCTGCCAATATACCCCGTCTCCAAACGCCCCGGATGTTGTTCTGGGGCAATGCATACTGTTTTGTTGTATCGAAATGTGAAGAGCCAAGGGCCCGTTTCCGGGCCCTGGATTGTGTTTCAGTCTCCGAGTGGACTGCCGCCCTCGTCTCCGCCGATCTCGCGCTGCTTCTTTCCTCGCCTGGTCAAGTAGAGGGCTGCAACGACTACGGCAGCTGCAACGCCAACACCGGCAGCGACTGCCACCCACGGGAATGGAGGATTCTCCTGGGGTATGTATTCGAGGTCAAAGAAGAGTGGGTTCGCGGTCCAGAACGCGTCCAGGCTTCTGGCCGGGTCCGCACCCCAGTCACCCCAGCCGCTGAAAGTGTCCGTTCTCCAAGCGTACGTTGAGTATACGTAGGCTAGGAGGATGTATGCTGCGTCCTGGTAGCTGATCTTCTGGCAGTTCCTGACATACTCCTGTCTCGTGGTCTCGTCGAACTCCCTGATCGAGGCGCTGTAGTTCTCCTCGTAGGCCGGGTTCGTGTACATGTTGTCCGACCAGCCGTCGATGGACTTCTTCGACTGACAGAAGAGCATGAAGTTGGGGTCCGGGTCCGCGCTCCAGTACCATATCATGGAGTCGTATCCATAGGCGTATGCGTTCTTTGCAAGGACATCCTCAAGCATGATGTCGTAGGAGAGATCGATGCCGATCAGGGCCCACTGTTCCTGAAGATACTTCGCAATCTCTTTCTCCTCGGGGTATTCCATCCTTATCATCATTTGTAGGTTGAGCTTCGAGCCCTCCAAGGACCATCCATTCTGAACAGCAGCGCTCGTTACAGTGCACTCCCTCCAGCCATCACCGTTAGTGTCGATGTATCCTGCAGCCTGCAGCGCAGCTGCGGCAACCGTCAGGTCATAGTCCCAGTGCTCCGCAGCGCTTGGCTCCCAGTGCCAGAACGGCGTGACAGGCGATATGAGGCCTGTGCCCTCCTTGCCATATCCCTTGTAGAAGTTGTTGATGATGTAGGTCTTGTTGACTGCCTGGGCGAGAGCGTGCCTCGCTTCGGGATCGAGCCTCCACTTGTTCGGTCCCGCGATGTTCATGTTGAACGCGATCTCGGTCCAGTACTGCGTGCACTTCAGGCCGCTGTATGTGTCAACGTTCTGCAGGCTTCCAGCAGCGATATCGTCCTCTATCGACCGGAATGTGTTCGGCGGGAACTGCGCGACATCGAGCTGTTTCTGCTCGAGCGCGATCTTCATCGCCGTGTCGTCGTCGTAGAAGTACATGATCAGCTTGTCGAACTTGATCTCCATGCCCCTATCCGCAAGCCAGTGGTAGTTCTCGTTCCTTTCCAGGGTGATCTGGTCCCCGTTGGTGAACTCGCTGATGAGGTCCGAGCTGACCTTGAACTGCCCTGTCCCAACAAGCTTCGGGTCGGAGTTTGCAAAGTATCCGGGCCACTGGAACGATATGTAGCTGGTGCTCTGTTCACCGAGCAGGTGCTTGGGCACCATCGGAGTGCCGATCAAGTACGCATAGGCGCACGGGATGATCTCACCCGTCTCTCTGTCGTAGTAGATCACGCGCACCGTATCCTCATCCATTACCTCAGCGTACTTCGCATAGTACATGTACGGCTGGTAGGCCCACATGTCAGTGTAGTTCGCTCCCATGGCGTTGAGGTTGAAGTTCCAGGCGATATCTTCAGCTGTCACCTGCTCACCGTCATGCCAGAAGGCGTTCTGTGTGATGTCGTACTCCCAGACAGATCCGTGCGGGAATCCAGCAACGTCAACTATCCGCGACTCAGTTGCGAGGTTCGGCACGGCATTCATGTCATTGTCCACAGACTGCATGTAGTCATATACCAGTGAATAGAACACGTATGCGGCGTCGCTCAGGCCAAGGTACGGATTGAGGCTGTCGATCTTCTGCATGAAGCCAACTTTCAGCACTCTCTCCTCGTCAGCGGCGGTGGCTTTGCCGACAATGCCGATCATGCTCGCGATCGGAACGGCCAACACCGCAACAGTCAAAATCACAGCGCACAATGAAATAGCTCTCTTAGTTCTCTCTTTCACCTAGAGTTCCCCCAAGCGATGGACTCGTTGTGACTCTTCTCAAGGCCCTTTGATTGGCGCACTCGTCCCCCTTCGATCCCATCAGGTTCGCCACGCACAGGCCCCGTGTCTGGCTTGACCAGATATCGCGGGTGCTGGTGGGATGGAACATTGCATAGTGCCTGTTCTATAAGAACATTACGACCTGTTGATTTCTGTTCATCTAATGTTCAACAAAAGTGCCTTTCTTCGAAACGAAATTTGAATCAAGGGCATGGAATTCGACGGGGCGAGACGAGCGGTGTGTGCAATTCTATGTCATATTTCTATAGTGTGTATGTCGAAATGCCATGATTCTAGTCAACACATGTGCATTTCAGCAGGCTCCTCCCGCAGAGGGCAAGTGAGTTGCCACAATCACCCTGAAACCTGCATGTGTATCGCACACAACGCTCGTCCGAATGAAGGCTCGCGACTCTGCTGAAGGGGCGGGATCCCGTGGCTTGTAGGGAGATTGTGGTGTGTCGATCGACGTGCGAATGTTTTTCCGAGCTGGATGGTGCATACCAACGAGGATATAAATAGCGGAAGTTCCTTTAGCGCACTGGATTGCTGGTTGAGCCACTTCAGATGGGGGAACCAATCAATGTCTGAAAAGGCTAATGATAGTCCGCATGCTAGTGAGTCTGTTGCACCCGCACCGCCTGCTAAGGGCGGCAAGAAGACGTGGGTTGCGATTGTTGCCGTCATAGTCGTTGTCGCTTTGATCGTGGCAGGACTATGGGCGTCTGGGATACTTGGGGGAAAGAAGGGCACACTCGAGGCCTCGATAAGTCCCAGCCCCGTGGTCGTCAATGCCGGAAATGACGTCGAACTAACGGTTAGTCCCACATGGGATGGAGACGCTCTGACGAGCGGGTTGACCTACAAGTGGAGCGCGACGCCTACCACTCTCGGTTCGTTTGATCTAACGAGGCAGAAGACGGTCACCTACTCTGCGGGGAACTCTGCTGGTACTGGGACGATAACTTGCGAAGTCACCTATGTGAACAGTAAAGACAAGACATACACGACGGAGGTCACCGCGACACTCACAGTGAATCCGCCGGTATTGGAGACACTCGTGTTGGTCCCATCAGTGAGGACGTTCGAGCCAGGGATGACGCAGGTTTTCCTGGCTACCGCGTACAACTCGGTGGACGAGGAACTTCCCAATGCGACAATCGCGTGGACTGTTTGGAACATGACATCTACGCAATATACACTCAACGCAACCACTGGTCACAGTGTGTTGTTCACTGCGAGCGCGCTCGGCGAAGGAAGGCTGAATGCCACCGCAACAATCGGTACTGTGTCTGCGGTAGGATCAGCGGTGATCCGGATAATCCCTGACCTTCCCGCTAGGAATTCGACGATCAAGTGGTACGACATGTTCAACATACCCAACGAACCCTACTGGGACATCAGGTGGGACGTCACCAAGCTCGACGAGCCGCTCACAGACACCTATCCGTATCTGTACAGGTGGTACGGTTCCCAGGAAGGGAACAGCTGGATCTACACCAGCATGAGGATGAACGTGACTGGCAGGAACATGTACGAGGTCAACATGAACGGGAATCCGACCTTCCTGCCCATGCTGGGCAACTACAGAGGAGGCACCGCGGACATTCGCTGGTATGCCAACTACATGAACATGGACGAGACATACCGCTACCCCGATTTCATCAGGTCACAGATCGACGGATGGATCTGGATCATGAACGGGACGGTCACGCTTGACAAGGACGCGGCTAGAACGGTCCTCGGCATCAAGGCTTCCGAATTCGATGCTGATTTCAATGGATGGTGGGCGGCCAACTCGGAGGGATTCAAGCTTGACTACACCAACTGGTTGAACTACGAGGGCAAAGTGAGGATTGACATCTACAACTCCTACGACTATCCATTCACACTGATGTACTTGGACATAACCGCGTCGAAGGTCGGCGACAAGGTCGTGTTGACCTACGACACCGTGTCGTGGGGGCTGGACGTCCTCCTTGGGATGCAGTTGTGGGATGCGCATGTCATTGACACCTACTGGTACTATGAGGATTTCTGGTTCAACGCTACGATCGGTCCGGAGAAGATGGATATCAACATGGACACTGGTGTGGAGTACGCCGTCTACGCGTACGAGACCACCCTCGAGAACGCGCCCTGCTGGGAGTGGGAGTCGCTCGTTCAGGACGTAGTGCCCGCGTCGGCGGAGCATCCGCGATCGAACTACACACCATACGCCAACCTGAAGTACGAGATGAAGTCGCCTGGCTCAGATTTGTATGGTCAGATGATAACATATGACTATGCGCCTTCCGCGTGGAACCTGTCGGAGAACGAGACGCTGATATTGGAATGGCCGGCGAGCGACCAAATGTTCGTGAAGCACGGAGGCACTTTCTTCAACACGACGCAGGTGTATGGCCAGATGGAGGTAAGGCATTCCGAACCGATGGACACCCCTGGCCTCGACATGCCACCTGGGAAGTTTGCGATCAACAACGCGACCAAGCAGATCATATTCCAGGGGCCGTTCGATATGTGGAAATGGTCGAGGGACCAGACGCATAACGATAACCTGAGGGACGAGTGGGACAGACTAGGCGTGCTCCCGTACGGTATGCCGACGATCGAGTTCGCGATGAACATAACTGAGCCCCCATACCCCGCCAAACTCGTGATTAGTCCCATTGCCAACCCAGTGGACATGAACACTGCAACTGCCTTCACGGTCAGTGTGTTGGACCAGAGATTCGACCCGTATCCGTTCTACAACGGCACTGTCAGGTTCTTCTCGAACGACACGGCAGCTGTCCTGCCCGCGGACTACACTTTCACAAATGATGGCGAGGCATCGTTCGCGGTGGTCTTCAATACGGAAGGGTACAGGAACCTCACGGTCGTGGATATCAACAACGCGTCGATAAACGGTACTCTGGACCTGATCGAGGTCGGACCTGTGGCGACTAGCGTTGTGTTCGAGAATGTGCCGTTCAACGCGCAGACATACATGCCATTCTCAATGAGGGTGACAGTCTACGACCAGTTCGGGAATGTCTTCGCGAACTACACTGGGCAAGTGAACTTCACGACGACTGACATTGGTGGCTCGGTCATGCTTCCGGCAGACTATACATTCGTCCCTGGAGATGCGGGCACGCACCTGTTCTCGAGCGGATTCGTCCTCGAGACAATTGGATGGCAGGACATTGTTGTCGTCGACATGGTAGATGCTTTGTTGACGGATACGGTGAACCTGGAGGTCATCAATGCCTTCCCTGCGACCAAGACATTCAACGTGTACGACATGTTCCAGGAGTCGTGGGGTTGGTGGTGGCCGCTCAGATGGGACTTCTACATCTCAGACATCGTCATAACGAGTGAGCCTGGTATGAACACCATGCTCTTCTTGCCTGGAAAGACTAGTCAGTACCAGGGCTTGATGTACGCGCCGTACAGGTATTCGGTTGACGCGGTGAATCAGTCCTTGCTGTCAGTCGACAGGCCCGTGATGATGCCGACGGTCGGACCTCCAGTGGCTGGAGCCTCCGTAGAGATGAAGATAGAATTCCAGTACCTCGAACCG
>MGWC01000010.1:23643-54269 GCA_001800815.1 Euryarchaeota archaeon RBG_19FT_COMBO_56_21 | reverse complement strand
GGCGAACTACTGGGTCCCGAATTGGGTCAGCCTGCCGGGAGGTCCCGACGACACGTGGCTGTACAGATCTGCCGCTGATGGCTACGACCTGGGCACTATATACACAGTCGAGATGAATAGGCAGGCCGCCGAGCAGTGGATCGGATTGCCCCAGACAGATGATGTGGCAACATGGTGGGCGACGAACAACGCCTCCTACACCGCTGACTGGCAGGCCTGGGTCGACGACCAGGGCAACAACGTCTACGATATCTTCTGCGGGTACGAGTGGACATACGACATCAACGGCGGGACCTGGGCGACCCTCGTGGAGGAGGGCGGCACTGGCAACGTGACGCTGACCATCGCGCACATCGCCTTGGGCTTCGAGATACTGATGACGAGGTGGATGACCGCAGTCGAGGTGTCGCCGCTCGAACCGTACTACGAGGACTTCACGCTATACGCGAATTACTCGAAGTACGTCGCGAACGTGTCGACTGATGGAGTGGCACAGTACAGCTTGCACGCGGTGAAGGCGAACGGGACCGTGGACAGTGCCGCATGGGTCTGGGAGCCGGCCAAGATCGACTACATAACAAAGCCCGGCCGCCCGTCAGACTACAGACCATATGCGAACAAGATGTACACGAGCTGGAACGCCGGAGATACCTACATCGGCCAGCAAGTATCGTACGAGCAGACGCCAACCTGGTTCAACCTGACGACAGGAGACAAGCTCATCATCCAGCTGCCGACGACAACGGTTCCGGGATACAAGGGAGTCGCGCTGACTGACCTCGATATTGAAAACGCAGCCGCAGGGGACATGACCGGCATGTATGCCATCATGGCTAACGGCACGATGGACCTCGGATACTTCGTCACCGACTGGCCAGAAGGCACAGGATTGGACCTCACGACTGTGTACAATGCGGGGACAAAGACCTTGACGATAGATGGTCCGCAGGGATTCAACAACTTCTGGCACACGCCGACCGGTATCCTTTACCATGGTGTTCCGTGGATCGAGTTCGACATAACGCCTCTGAAGGCGGCGGCTGCCTCCGTACCCGAGGTCACTAGTGGCAGTGTCGTCAGCAGCAGCGGCGCGTCTGAGCTTGTGTCACTCGCTGTGGTTGCAGCCGCCACGATGCTCGCGGTCGCAGCACTCGGCGCATGTGCGAGACGAAAGTACTGAACCTGCTGAAGTCAGAGAAACCCGATAAACCTCTTTCCATTCTTCTTATTCCATCATGAATCAGAGGTGGGACTGTCGTCCCTCGGATCGTATGAGTCATGCGCACGCTGGTCTCAAGTTTCAGTTCCTCTGTCAGCGGGGAGCATGACGCAGAACCTGGCTCCCAGCTCGTGCTTGCCCTGGATCCTGTCTTCCACCCATATCCTTCCGCCGAACTTGTCTGCCAACGCTCTGCATATTGACAGGCCCAATCCCGTGCCCTGCACCTGTGGATCGGGTTTCAGCCTGACATACTTCTGGAAAAGCTGGGGCTTCATGTGGTCCGGTATCCCCGTGCCCCTGTCGCTGATGCACACGCTCCAGAATGGCCTTCCTTCCTCTGAGGTCTTCTTGCAGATCACATCGAGTTCGACCTCTTCATGGGGGTCGTACTTCACGGAGTTCGAGAGAAGGTTCACGAATAGCTCCTCCACGAGCTTGTTCGCCCTTATGGTGCTGGTCTCGGGGACGTCCATGCTGACGCTTATCTCCTTGCCGGGGAACGAGTTCTCCAATCCTGACACCACCTTCCTCAGCACTCCGGTCAGATCGATCGGTCTGAACTCCTCTGCGGTCATGATGCCTATCTTCGTCAGCTTCTTGACGTTCTCTATCAAATCGGCCGTCTGTCGAACCAGGTGAATCGACTTCTCAAGGTAGATCTTATGCTCGGGTGACATCTCTGGACTGTTCGATATCATCTGGATGTAGTTGAGCACCGCGAAGTTGTAGTTGTTGATGTCGTGAAACATCAGGTCGTTCAAGAGCTCGATCTCCTTCTTGACGTCCTGAAGCTTCGAGACAAGGTTGGCGTTCCCCAACGCGACTGAGGCTTGCTGTGCGAACAGCTGGCCGACATCGAGATCGCTCTTGGTGAAGACCTGGCCCTTCGGTCTGTACAGCTCCAGCACGCCGAGGACTCCCTCCGACCCCATGAGCGGGATCGCGAGCATCGAGTTGTGCTGCCTGGGGACTCCGGGTATATCTGCTGCCCTGGGATCTGCGTCAATATCATCCGTGAACTCCGCCGTTCCGCTCCTGGCAACGCATCCGACGACGCCTTCCTCGATCGGTCCTGGAGCAGCTAACACTTCATCCTTGTAGCCTCCGACGGCGTAGACAGGGTAGATCATCCTCTTCTGCCAGTCGACGACATAGATCGAGAGATCGATGTAGTAGACGACCTCCTTCAGGTTCTGGGCGATCGTCGCGTATATCTCCTGGGTGCTGATCGCCTTCTGGATCTCCACACCCGATTTCAGCAGCAACTCCTGAAGTCGAATCTTCTTCTCAAGATACGAGAAAAGCACAATGTTGTCGATGAGGCCGGCGATGTGGTCTGCAATCACCTGCAGCAGGTCCGCGGTCTCGACTCCGTACTCTCCTGGTTTCGAATGATATAGGTTGAGCGATCCGATGACATGGCCCCTGCTCATCATGGGGACACACACCATCGAGGCGATGCGAGCGCTGTCGAGGAGAGTGAGTTCGGTGAACTGTCTCCGTCCGGCATCCTTCTGCGCTATGATGGGCGACGGCGAGAACCTCAGTTTCTCGACTATGCTTCCCTCGAGGGGAACGGTTCCGAGTGACTGCTCCGCTCGGCCGCTCTCCATTTCGGGCAGCAGCACATCAACATGCCTGCCGTTCTCCTCTGTGACGCCCACGGTGAGCAGATCGAAGTTCACAAGTTTCCTGAGCTCGAACGCTATCGTGCTCAGGCCCTTCCTTCTCGCATCGAGCTCCGAGGCCGCTATCTTCGAAATCTTGTTGATGACATCGACCCTGAATGCCTGGTCTCTCAAATCAGATTCGATCCTTTTTCTGGTACTGATATCTCTGAACACGATCGCTATGCCGACGAAGGACCCTGCATCATCTCTCAGGTTCGATGCGGAAATCGAGGCGCAAGCGCATGTTCCGTCAGCTTTCTTGAACTTGAGTTCGTAGTCGCTGACGAGACTACCCTGCTCGATGAGCGAAACGAGCGCCTTCCATTCGAGGTCTCGTTCCACGATATCCTTTGCCATGTTCCTGTTCTTGAGTTGCTCTTCCGAATAGCCTAAGGTCCTCGAAAAGGCGGGGTTGGCGTACATGATGGCTCCGCTCTTGGAACACACAACAACGCCATCAGAAAGCGTCTTGAGCAATGCTTCTCTGTCTATCGGGGGAGCCATTTGGACCGTAACTCCGCGGAGTGGGTTGATGCCCAGGGTAACCCAACCGTTCCTTGTCGCCGTCCCTTTTAGGGATTATGTCTCATAAAAGCTTTCGGTGACGAATTTCGGCGCGATCTTCCACCCCAATATGCGGCACTACTGTGAGCAGACGCATGCTGCCAGTATCCTGGTTTCAGGGGGACTGTGCATGTCTCCGGAGAGAACCTTAAAGTACGGGACTGCGGATTCCCGGTCAGCCCCGTTCCAGGTATCAATGGTTCGGCGTCTGGGTATGGTGGGCGTGATGAGCAACGAGAAGGTTTTGAAGGATCTGCAGAACGCGATTCTGAAATATGACTCTACGGCGGCGGTGAACGCGGCCAAGGCGGCCATTTCAGCGAAGATGGACCCGCTTGTGGCGATTGAGAAGGGCCTAGTCCCATCGATAGAGCAGATCGGGGAGAAGTTCGAGAGAATGGAGATATATCTCCCGGAACTCATGCTCGCCGCTGACGCGATGAAGTCCGCGCTCGTCCTCTTGCTGCCCCTGATTCCGAAGGGCGCGAAGGGCGCCAAAGCCACCATTGTCATCGGCACGGTTCAGGGCGACGTACACGAGATCGGCAAGAACATCGTCTCGAGCATGATGATGGCGAACGGGTTCAATGTTGTCGACCTCGGAGTCGATGTCAAGACGATCAACTTCATCGACGAGGCGAAGAAGAATGGCGCGAAGATAATCGGCGCCTCGGCACTGATGTCCAGCACAATCGGCTCTCAGAAGGACATCGTGGATTATCTCGGCGCATCTGGCGACAGGAGGAAATTCGCGGTGCTCGTCGGTGGCGGCCCCACGACGAAGGAGTGGGCGAAGGAGATAGGAGCCGACGGCTGCGGGATGGACGCGATCGAGGCAGTGAAACTCGCCCAGAAGTTCTCCAAAGGCAGGTGAGCCTATGGTACAGATACTGGATGTCATGGACAAGGCGCTCAACGGCAAGCCAATGAGCGAGACCGATTACCAGCTGCGGCTCTTCGCCCCGAAGGTGCAGGAGAAGGTGAAGGAGTACAAGATCAAGTATGACCCCAACAACCCGATACCGAGCGACAACTCGCTCGCAGACGATCTCTTCGAGGCTGGAATGGAGCTCCTGGTGGACGTCGGCGCATACTGCACGAGCTCTGGCAGAATAATCTCCTACACTGAATCCGAAATCAAAGCTGCCCTGAAGAACGCTCCCTCCAAGCTGCACTTCGGCGAGGGCAGGGACAGGAAGTCGCTAGTGCACCGCAATGTGGAGGACAAGATTCCTCCGTGGTGCCTGCTTGGTGCGGGCGGCGGAGCATGCTCCAGCGACAGATCATTCCTCACATTGGTGGAAGGATATGCGGAGATACCGGAGACGAATGCCATAACGACCCCGGCCATAACGCGAGTTTCCGGGATGCGCGTCAGACCAGCATCTCCGCTCGAGATCCTAGCAGCCATGAGGAATGCTGTCTTGGCACGAGAGGCCTGCAACAGGGTCGGACGCCAGGGCATTCCGATAATGAACTCGCTTGCCACCGCGGAAAGCGACATAGCATTCGCAGCGGCCCTGCACCCGAAGTTCGGCATGCGCCAATCCGATGGATACATGATATGCTGCATGGACCCGATGAAAGTGGATTTCGCGAGGCTGAACAAGGCGACTGTGGCGCTGTCCTTGGGCGGTGCGATCGGCATGTGCTTCGGCCCGTTGATCGGAGGCTACTCCGGTGGTCCGGAGGGGACCGCGGTCTCGAACGTAGCTCACCACATGATGGGCATCCTGACCTACCAGTCGTCCTGGCTGCTTCCGTTCCCCTTGCACCTCAGGTATGTCGCGAGCAGCCCGAGGGACATGGTCTGGCTCGTGGCCGCGTCCAGTCAGGCGATCAACAGGAACACGCACCTGCTCAGTATCAATCTGAACTACACGACTGCCGGACCATGCACGCCGATGTGCCTGTTCGAGACCTCGGCCACTGTCACGGCAGCGGTTGTCTCCGGGCATTCGATCGAGTGCCTGGGCGTTGCGACCAACAAGCACGAGGACAGGACCACTCCTGTCGAGCCGAGGATATCGGCCGAGGTCGGACATGCGGTCGCGGGCATGAAGCGGTCTGAGGCAAACGAGCTTGTCAAAGGCTTGCTGGCCAAATACGAGTCCAAGCTCTCCGCGCCCCCGCTGGGCAAGGGTTTGTACGAGTGCTGGGACCCGGACACGAGAAGGCCTACGAAGGAGTACCGGGGAGTCATCAAGAGGTACAAGTCGGTGATGGCGGACCTGGGCGTCCAGCTGAAGCCCGAGATGTGAGCCCTCTCCACTAAACCCCTTCCTATCCCCCTACGATTCTCCAGGGGAAATGGGATAAGCTCGGAAGTCCATTCAGGGGTTTGGCCCAATGACCCGGAAGATGCACAAACTGTTCCTTGCAGTCTGTGATCTGGGCGAACCGAGGCCTGTCACAGCAGATGACTGCAAGCTATGCCCTCACGGCAGTGTCGTGGACAATAAGTCCAGAGTAATCTGTGGGGGCGTGACCAAGTTCTTCATGGCGCCCTGCTTCCGTGACATGAGGGCAGCAGCGACGGTGTACGACTGCGAGAAGTGCGAGCACGGCGAGGTCGGGGACGACAGGATCAGAGTTTTCTGTTCTGCCATGTGACAACGATAGTCAGGTGGCAGAGATGCTGGCTCAGATAGCCTGGACAACAGTATTATATAAAATGGGCAACATATAGTTAGATGCGGATGGGATGCTTGAGTGAGCACCGCGAATAGCTCAGCTGGCGCGATAAGCCTGGAGCCCAAGCCTGGCACAGTTTATCTTCTTGAGGAGAAGCGCCCGAAAGTGACCTACGAGCTGCTTGATCAGACGGTGTCCTCGGGATACTCGGGGCTAGTCGTCACCCGCGATTTCCCGAAGAAGCTGTTGGCGGAGAACGAGCTCGCCAGTTGCCGGATTCTGTGGCTTACGAACATGGTCGGTGAGGATAGGATCAATCCGACCGCGATAGGCATTCTTATGGGGCAACTCAGGACGTTCATAGAGACCCAGAAGAGGACGACTGTAGTCCTCGACGGGCTGGAGTATCTGGTATCCCTCAACACCTACGACCGTATGCTGCAGTTCATGCACCAGCTGAAGGACCTGGTTGTCACGAACGACTGCATCATGTTCGTGCCGGTGGATCCCAGGACGATGAACCAGCGGGAACTTGCCCTCCTCGAGAGGTGCATGGAACCGGTCGTACCCAAGACTGAGGCGGAGTCTCAGGAAGAGAGCCTTATTGGCTCGGGCGACGAGGGAGTTCTGAGGCTCCTTGACGTTCGACCGAGATGAGCTTTTCTAGTCGCACAATCGTTATCTATAAGACAATTCTTACTTTTTTTGTTCAATCCTTGAGGTTAGATTCGAACCAGGCAATCATCTCGCCGACGTCTGCGAAGACTTTGAGTGATCCGACCTCCTCGAGTATCTCATCGGGGACCTCCCCAGTCCTGACCGCTACGAATGGCACCCCCGCGTTGGCAGCGCACTGGGCGTCGATGGGATGGTCTCCCACGAACATAGTCTCATCCTTCTCGACACCTAGCGCATGCACCAGTCTCAGGTAGGATTCGGGGTTCGGCTTCGCCTTGGTCTTCGAGTTCCGGCATTCGATCGAGTCCACCAGGCTGAGCATGCCAGTCACCGCGAGAGCCGTCTCTGCGTAGCTTTCGCACCCCCTCGTGAGGATTCCGATCTTCACGCCCCTGGATCTAAGCATCCGGAGCAAGTCCCCAGCGCCTCTGATGGTCTTCGTATCGGAGGCGTGTTCCATCTCGACCTCGTCCATGATCTTGTCGAGTTCGGATAGCCTCGAATCCAGCTCCTTCGGGGACATGCCGGAGGCCCGCATCCGCTGCTCGTACCTCGACAGGATAGCTACGATCGTCTCATCTGGCCTGTAGGACTGGCGGTCCTCTCCCCACGATATGAGTCGCTCGATGACCAGGCTCTTGAACTTGCCGTAGTTGACCGTCGACTCCACAAGGGTGTCGTCGAGGTCGAAAATGACCGCCTTGAGTCTCTTTCCGGGCTTTGTAGGTGTCCGAGCCATGGTGTATCGGGACCTGTGGTCGCAGGTATCTGGTTCAGCTCAATAAAGGATTCGACTCAGACCCATCTGAGAGTAATTATCACCGATGATTTCAGGGTCAACACATATATGTGCCGTGGACCCGAATCATCGGACTGAGAGATTGGAAGTGGGAAAGAGGTTTTTCCTGCTGGACCGCGTCAGCAACTCTCCTCCCCCCATTTCCCCCACTGACCGGCTCGGTTCCCCTCCAGTCTCCCTTTCCACTCCTTTTTCTTCTATTGTATTCTCGTCTTGAGCTGGGTCCTGACCCTCGAACCGCGGTCGCTGCGCAGATCGAATCATCTTACACGTGTGGAGCAGAAGCCCTAAAATACGCTCATCCCAATGCGTGAACAGGGTAGTTGGGCTAGCTTCCCATGGCCGGTTGCCGTTCGATCGTGTCCGCTGGCAATGGGAGGAGAGTGCGTGAATGATTCCTGAGAAGACCAAGCACAGCGCTATCGACCCAGAACTGGCGAAGCTCCGTTCGGAGATCAACAAGATAGCGAGGGACGTCAAGGGGCAGTTCGGCCTGTACCTGAAGCACGTGGAGTCCGGCAAGGAGGTCGCCATCGATGCTGACAAGATCTTCCCTCTGGGCAGCGTTTTCAAGATCCCCGTCATGATGGAGGTCTACCGGCAGGCCAGCGAGGGGATCGTGTCCCTTGACGAGAAGCTCAGGCTCGAGCCGCGATATTACTGCATCGGATCGGGCATCCTTCAGTACCTGACTCCTGGTCTGGAACTCACGGTCAGAGACCTCATCACGCTCATGATAATCGCCACGGACAACACTGCCTCCGAGATGCTCTGGAAACGCGTGGGCATCCAGAGGGTGAACATGTTGATGAGGGAACTCGGCCTGCACAAGACGTCCATCTACCTGCCGTGGCGTGAGGGGTTCTTGCTCACTATGGGCGTCGGACCTTACAAGGATCGGTCCGTCCAGGAGGCCGCGAGGACCTGGAAAGGCCTATCCGATCACGACCGTATGAGAATCCTCAATCAGATCGACACGGAGTTCGCTAATCTATCTGTCGACGAGTTCCGTAACAGGTACGAGAGTCTGTACGGATTCAAAGAGGAGAAGAAGTTCAAGCAGCAGCGGGAATATGATCAGGTGTTCGACAACCTGAGCACCCCGAGAGAGATCGGTCACCTGCTGGAGAAGATACTCAAAGGCGAGGCGGTCTCCAAGGATGCCAGCGAGCACATGCTCGCTTTGCTCATGAGGAACATCCAGCCCTCCAGCCTCCCGCAGTTCCTAGCAGACGACATCATGGTCGCGGCCAGATCTGGGGTGACCGCGGGAACGGTGAACAACGCAGGGATCATTTTCGTGACCTCCAAATCCCACGTTGTTCTCAGCGTCTTCTTCAAGCGCCTGGAAGAGAAGAACCCCGAGAAGGCGCAGGCGGCCGAGGCCAGGATTGCCAGGCTCGTGTGCGACCACTTCTCCAGGGTGAAGTGAGCACTCGCTAGCTCTCTACCTGGACCAGATGGATTCTTTGTCTCTTAGCTCGGCTGCCAGGCCGCCCTTTCGACTCATGTCCTTCAGGGCGACGCAGAGAGGCACAATTGTCACGTTCGTCTCGTTCTTGACCGCCTGGGCAGCGTCGGCAGCCCTCGCTTTTGCATCCTGCTCGGATACGAGGGCGTCGTCGAAGATGATGGCAATATCGACCTCATCCCCGGGCGCATGCTCCCCCCGTCCTATGCTGCCAAACAGCCTCGCCTCGGTCATCCAGGGTTCCTTGCCGAGCGCCTGAGCGTACTGTCTGGCCGCGGCCCTCTGAGGATCTGTATCCGGAACCATCCTCAGCGTTCTGAGCCTCTCTCGGTCCTCCGTGATGGTCACGCTGGTCGAGTTACCGATCTTCCGCGTCCTGACGACGCCTAGTTTCTTGAGTTCCTTGACCGCTCGCCAAGTCGTCATGGCGGGGACTTTCGCCGTCCGCGCGAGTTCGTTGATGGTGAAATCGCGGTCCGGGAACGATTTCAGAGTGCGAATCACCTCTATCCTTCCCCTCCGAGCCAGTATCATCAAAAGATCGCGCGAAATCAGCTCAATCATACCTCCATTGGTATGGTCATACCATTCGCGATATAAAATCGTATTGCATAAGTCTAGCCAGTATTCGTTGGCGGAGAAAACATAAGCGCAGTTTCGCAGCCCTCCGGGGAGGAAACCTATATTCATGTCGAGCATGATTTGGACGCGGTTGGTAGGAAGAGATGGACAACAGAGGGATCGCGGAGGTCTTTGATGAAATAGCCGACCTGCTCGATCTCCAAGGGGTTGCCTTCAAGCCAGTCGCTTACCGAAGGGCCGCCAGAAACATCGAATCGATGGAGGAGGACATCAGTGACTTGGCAGCTCGGAACACCCTCGAGGACATTCCGGGGGTCGGAAAGGCGATGGCCAAGAAGATCGAAGAGCTTGTCAGGACGGGTAAGCTGGGCTATCTGGACGAGCTCCGCTCCGAGGTGCCGAAGGGGCTCGTTGAGCTCCTCCGGGTCCCGGATGTTGGCCCCAAGACGGCCGTGATACTGTTCAAGGAGCTTGGCATTGCTTCGGTCGAGCAGCTGAAAGAGGCCGCTACCAACCACAAGCTCAGGGGGATCAAGGGTTTCGGGGAGAAGACTGAGGAGCGGATGCTTCAGGGTATTCAGGCACTCGAGTCCAAGGGCAGAAGGATGCTCCTAGGCCAGGCACTCCCAGTCGCAGAGACATTCGTCGAGTATCTCAAACGAGTGGAGCCCCTCGACATGGTGAGTGTCGCGGGGAGTCTCCGGCGAGGCAAGGAAACTGTTGGTGATATCGACATTCTTGTGGGGGACGACCAGCCAGCGAAGGTCATGGACGCATTCGTCGGCTATCCAGATGTCGCTGATGTGCTCGCCAAAGGTCCTACCAAGTCGAGCGTCAGGCTGAAGAACGGCCTTCAGGTGGATATCCGGGTCGTTGAGACCAGGAGCTGGGGTGCGGCTCTGAACTACTTCACTGGGTCAAAGGAGCACAATGTGGAGCTGCGGAGGTTGGGAGTCTCGATGGGTCTCAAACTCAACGAATACGGACTGTTCCAGAGGGTTTCGGACAGGACGGTGGCAGGGGCCACAGAAGAAGAGGTCTACAAGGCCCTTGGACTCAGATACGTCGAGCCGGAGCTCCGCGAGAATTCGGGGGAGATCGCCGCCTCAAGAGAAGGACATCTTCCGAAGCTGGTCTCTGCAGATGACATTCGGGGCGACTTCCATGTGCACACCGAGTGGACAGATGGTCAGCCAACGATCGATGAGGTTGTGGAGAATGCAATCGCGAGAGGATACGAGTTCGTAGGCATCACAGACCACTCAGAGAGTCTCAAGTTCGTGGGCGGCCTGGATGAGCAGAAGCTGAGGAAGCAGATAGACGCTGTCCGGAAGGTTCAGGACCGGGTCGGGAACAAGATCAGGGTGCTAGCAGGCAGCGAGGTCGACATCCGGTCCGATGGGTCTCTGGACTTCTCAAGAAAGCTGCTGGAGGAGCTCGATGTCGTGATCGCTTCTGTTCACTCGCGGTTCAAGATGGAGAAACCAGAGATGACCGATCGAGTGGTGACAGCGGTCAGCAGTGGGCGAATGGACATACTTGGCCACCCGACTGGAAGGCTGATAGGCGAGAGGCCTGGTTACGAGCTGGACCTCGACAGGATTTTCGAGGCCGCGAAGTCCACGGGGGTCTGCATGGAAATCAACTCATTCATCGACAGGCTCGACCTCGGAGATATCAACTGTCGAAAGGCTAAGGATGCCGGAGTGGTTATGGCCATCGGGACTGACGCGCACAGGCTGGAACAGATGGCGTTCATGAGATACGGGGTCATCACCGCACGCAGGGGCTGGCTTGAACCACGCGACGTCCTGAACACGGTCCACGGGAAGGATCTGACTAAGCGTCTGCGGAGAAGGAGATCATGAGCGACGGCCGGGGGAAGGCGCGCAAGCGGATGCGGGAGCTCGTGGATGCGATCTCGCGCCACGATACGAAGTACTACGTCGAGGACAACCCCGAGATATCCGACTTCGAGTACGACCAGCTGGTCCAGGAACTCAGGGATTTGGAGGCCACGTTCCCTGAGCTAGTCATGCCGGATTCACCGACTCAGCGCGTATCAGGAGAGGCGCTCGATGAGTTCCCGCAGGTCGAGCACAAGGCTGCCATGTTGAGCCTCGGGAACAGCTACTCACCGGAAGAGCTCAAGGAGTTCGATGCGAGAGTGAGGAAGTGGCTTGGGGAAGACGAAGTTGAGTACATCGTCGAACTCAAGATTGACGGCCTGGGGATCGCCCTTCTGTATGAAGAGGGCGAGCTGACCAGAGGGGCGACGAGAGGGGACGGCAAGGTCGGCGAGGAAGTCACTCAGAACATCAAGACCATCAGGAGCATACCTTTGCGCCTAAGGTCTGACAGCGGGCTCCGGACAATCGAGGTCAGAGGCGAGGTATACATGCCCACCGAGGGCCTCAGGAAGCTCAACAATGGTCGGGAGCAGAAGGGAGAGCCGCTCTTCGCGAACCCGAGGAACGCAGCCGCTGGGTCCGTGAGGCAGCTTGACCCGAAGATCGCCGCCTCACGCCCTCTGGAGGCTTTCTTCTACACGCTGAGCTACAGCAAGGAGCCGATGCCCAAGACGCATGAGGCCTGTCTCGAAGCGATGAAGCGGGCGGGCCTCCGGGTGAGCCCACACACGAGGAAGTTCGATTCCATAGACAAGGTCCTGGATCACATATCCTCCTGGGAATCCAAGAGGGATGGTCTGGAGTACGAGATCGACGGTATCGTGGTCAAGGCCAACTCATTGGCACAACAGGCGAAGCTCGGCTATACCGCCAAGGAACCTCGCTGGGCGATCGCATTCAAGTATCCGCCCAAGCAGATGACGACTAGACTCATCGACATCAAGGTCCAGGTCGGCAGGACAGGGGCGCTCACGCCTGTCGCCGTTCTCGAGCCGGTTCAAATTAGGGGGGTCACGGTGACCCATGCCACCCTCCACAACGAGGGCGAAGTGAAGAGGAAGGGCCTCATGATCGGGGATCAAGTCCTTATCGAGCGCGCTGGAGAGGTAATCCCGCAGGTCGTGAAGGCCATCGTCGATCGGAGGACCGGGAAGGAGCGGGAGTTCAGGATGCCCCAGACATGCCCCGTCTGCGGCTCGAAGGCGGTCCGGGAGGAGGACGAGGCTGTTCGCAGGTGCGTGAACGCCTCGTGTCCCGCCCAGGTGAAGGAACGCTTGACCCATTTCACATCCAGAGGCGCAATGGATATCGAGGGCGTGGGCCCCTCTCTCATCGATCAGCTCGTCGAGAAAGGGCTTGTATCGGATGCGGCGGATTTGTACGGTCTCCGGAAGGAGCAGCTTCTGGAGCTCGAGGGGTTCGCTGAGAAGTCGTCTCAGAACGTGCTGGACGCCATACGGAGCAGTCGGGACAGAGAACTCGACCGGGTCCTGTACGCCCTGGGCATGAGGCACGTCGGCAAGACCACTGCGACAGTTCTGGCGGAGGCGATGGGCAGCCTGGACAAGATCCAATCTGCAACCCAGGAAGAGCTCTCGAGGATCGAGGGGATAGGGCAGGTGGTCGCGGAGGCGATACGGGACTTCTTGGACGACCCGAAGAACCAGGGCCTAATAGATAGGCTGCGGAAGGCAGGCTTGAGGATGGAGCTGGATAAGAAGGCTGCAGGACCTCTCTCCGGGAAGTCGTTCCTGTTCACAGGCGAATTGAGCTCAATGCCTCGGCCCGAGGCTGAGGCGCTTGTGCAATCGTTGGGAGGTGGGATCTCGAGCGGTGTGACAAAAGCGCTCGACTATCTCGTGGTCGGGAAGGATCCGGGCTCGAAGTTCGCCAAGGCGAAGAGCTTGGGAAAGACCATCTTGGACGAGAGCGCGTTCCTCAGGCTGGTCGGCAAGAAGTAGAATCGTCCAGTAACCCCTGGAATCTTACACGGGCTGATACTGACGAGAGACTGTTCTTATAGCTGGCTGGACAAAAAGGATGTAGGCAGATTGACCCAGCCGAGAGTGAGCCAGGATGTCCGCAAGCTCTTCCGCCAAGAAACCGCAGGCCAGATCCGACGTTGTCGATGTGCAGTCAGATCTTTACAAGAGGAAGCTCCAGAGGATACTCCGATCCGACCCGAGACCCACCTACCTGACCGGAGGAGTCAGCTCGTCGGAGCCTAGGATGAGCGATTGCGCGAAGGCTGCCACTCTCTCTCCGAAGCTGATCAACCCTATCTCCGCCGTTGAGGAGGACAGCCCGCTTTTTCAGTGCACCCAGTGCGACATGATCGTTAGGGAATCGGACTCCTACTGTCCATTCTGCGGAGCGATCTTCGCGGACACTCCTCGGGTCGAAGAGGTGGCTCCGAGGGAAGAACCGCAGAGACCCTTTTTCGAGAGGCCTTTGATTGAGAAGCCCATATTCGAGAGACCCGTCAACAGGGAACCGATGATTAGGCCGGAGAAGTTCGACCTGTTCAGCATGATCAAGGCCAACACAAGGTCCAAGGAGATGCTGTACAAGGAGGCCCTGAAGGGTTTTGCGGGTTCCGCCAGGCTGCTCGAAGAGATCGAGCACCTGATCTCTGAGGTGGGTTCCGTGGGAGCCGACACGTCGAAGGCGAGGAGGCTCATGGGAAGCGCATGGGAGGCAGCCAGGGACGGCAACTGGAATCTCGTCACCAATATTGCCCGGCAGACCGAGAATCTTGTCTCTCCCAGCATACCCGACCTGGTTCGAACGGAGATTGCCAAGGCGAGGATGTACCTGACCGAGGCGAAATCTGCTGGCGTGGACATCTCCTCATATGTTCTCAGGATCAAAGGGGCAATGCACGCGCTGAGAGCGGGAGATCCGGACGAAGCGCTTCGCCTCACCAAGGAGCTGATGGACTCGCTCAGAGAGGACTCCATCTCCTGGAAGTAGCCAGGGCACCTTTCGTTTGATACCCGAGGCACAGGTTTTTATTGCTGGAATCGCGTGATAACCCCGGATGCTTGGCGACCTCACGACGCTCGACCCTCTTGCCTGGGACGCTCTGAAGAAGGCGTTGAACCAGCGGGTGGTGATCGGGCATATCAGGCTGTTGCCAAGCAGGCGGAACCGCGTCTGGGTCGTGGAGACGGACGTTCGGCCGGTTGTCGTGAAGAGGTTCTTGTCCGGCCGTTGTGGGCACGAATTCGAAACCCTTCTGCAGGCTAGGCTCGCAGGACTCGACGTGCCGTACCCGCTATGGAGCGACGGGACCCATCTAGTGACCGAGTATGTCGCCGGCGATCCTTGTGAGCTCATGATAAACCACATGTTCAGCAACGTGGCCGCCGAGGCCATGGGGACATGGCTCGCTCAATTCCACTCGAGGCTCCGCGAGGGGAACATGGTCAAGATAATAGCCGATGCGGTTCTTTCGAACTTCATATTCGTGCACGACCGGGTCTACGGAGTTGATCTGGAGGATTCCAGGGTGGGAGATCCCCTCGATGACGTGGGCCAGCTCGCGGCAAACATCCTCGGGAGCGAACCACTCTTCACTCCAGTCAAATTCGACCTTTGCCTTCAGATGATTCGGAGTTATGGGCGAGTGAGTGGGCAGGACATCGTCGAGAAGGCACGCCCCCACGTCGCGAAACACCTCAAGCTTGATGCCCGCAACAAACCGCTGTTCCGGCGAACCCTCGTGTCCGCCGCAAAATCCCTGGAGCGTGGATGGCCCAGGCTCGCCTAGACAAATCATTATTCAAGTAAGTTCGTCATGTTCGATGCGCGGGGACCGTCACGCCACCGGCGGTTGCGCCTGAGGAACGGGCTGTGCCTGCGACTCCTCCGTCTTCCTCCTCGAACGCGCTCGTAACTCCTCTAGTTTCTTGGAGACCTCGGCCAGCCGATCGACGGACTCCCCGATGACCTCCTTGCGCTTGTCAAGGTGCTCACGCATCCTGTCTATCTTGGCCTTCTCCTCGGCAAGCCTATCTATCTCTACAGACAGCCCTTCACGCTTCCTGTTCATGTCGTCGACCTTCTCTTGGAAGCTGGTTTCGCGGTTCTCGAGGTCCTTGATCGATTTTGACATGACATCTTGCTTGCCATCGAATTCCTTCTCTCTCGCCTCAAGGCCTACGGCCTTCTCCGCCAGGTGCATCTTCTCGGTCTCCAGATGGTGCATTCCCTCATCGACCTTGGCCTTGGCCTTGACGGCCTCCTCTTTGAGCGCGTTCTCGCGGGCGACAAGGGCCTGGAGACGTCTCTCGAGGTCGTCCTCGGAGGCCTTGATTCCCTCTTGCTTCCTCTTCAGGAGCTCCGTGTCCTCGCTCAGTCTGCGCTCCCGTTCGATCAGAGCTTTGGATTCCTCTGCCAGTGCACTCTCCTTTCGACTGACGTCGGATTTCGCTCGCTCAAGCTCCTTCTTGCTGTCTGCCAGCGAATCGAGTTGAAGATCAACCCTGGCCTTGGCTTCTGCAACGGCGGCCTCCTTGGCGACCACTCCTTTATCCCTCTCGGCGAGGAGTGCCTCGTGCTCCGCGATGCCTTGCGCGGCGGCCTGCTGTGCGATCGTGACATCCTTTATCGTCGCTTCCCGCTTTTCGAAATCATGTTGCCTCTTGTCCACTTCTCTGAGGAGCGACTCCACACGTTCCTCGTTCTCGGCTACTTTCGACTCCCTGTCTCTCAGGGCAAGTTCGCTGTTCCCGAGTGCTGAGGCCTTCTCCTTCAGCGCCTCGCCGTCCTTGCTCAACTGTGTGGCGAGCGAGGCAATCTCCTTCTGTTGGTTCTCTGCGTTCTTCTCCATCTCTGCGCGCCGCTTCTCAAGGTCGCTCTTCTCATTGTCCAGGGCCTGCTGGCGTTCTTCGAGGGTATTCAGTCGCGTTTGCAACTCAGCTGTCTGAGTTGCCAATTGCTCCTGTTTCGGCTTCAATTCGGCTGCGGATCTCTCGAAATCCTCTCTCTGTGCGATGAGTCCGCCCTCTAACTCCTTCAGATCCTTCTCGCGCTTGTCCAGAGACGATTGCACTTCTTGGATGTTGGCGCGGACCCTGGCGGTCTCATCTTCGAACGCCTGTCTTTCAGATCGGAGATGAGCTGAATTTGTATCTAGTTCCTTGAGCCTGGAATCAAGGGTTTGTTTGAGGTCATCCTGTTCCTTGACCCTCTCCTCAAGCCTCTTGCTTGCTTCCTCGAGAGCCACCTTATCGTTGTCGATGGCCTCGATTCTTCTCTTGGAGTCAGCGAATTCCGCTTCCCACTCAGCCTTCGACTCCCCAAACTTGCTGAGGTCGCTCTCCAGTGCAGTTCTCTTGTCATCGACTTCCTTTCTGTCATTGCGGAGCTTCTCAAGACCGATTTCTGACACCACGATGGAACTGGCGACGCCTTCCTGCATCCTTCGCATCAGGGCCCGTTTCGCATCAGACGCAGCCTCGAAGGCCTGCTGGCTCTTCACGAAGATCTGCTCGCGTTCCAGCAGCAGCTGAACCCGTTCGTTGATCTGTGCATGCCGCTCGTTGACCTGTGACTCGAAATCCCGGAGCTCCTCCTGCCATTTCTCGGTCTCCATCTTGAGCTTGTCGAGCTCCATCCTCAACTCCTCGAGCGCGACGCCCTCAAGTGCGAGGTCGCTCCTATTGGCGTTGAGTTCATCCTCCGATTTCTTGGCCTTCTCCTGGGCTTCTTTGGCGCGCTGCTCCCCTATCTGGGCGATCCTCATCCGGCCGTCCACTCGTGCATCGAAGGACTTCTCGACCGAGTTGAGCATCTCCCTGAAGAAACCCATGTCCTGATCGTCGACGTCTCCCTTTGACACGGCGATGAAGTGCATCTTCTCGCCTTTGATCACCGTCGCCGTCATCTTGCCGACACCGAACTTGCCGAGGGCTCCGATATCACCCTTGCCCTGGAGGGCCTGGCGAAGTTCCTCGAAGCTCACGTCCCCCTTTGATGTGAAAACGAATTCCTTGACAAGAGCACCACTGGTGTCTACTAGGAATCCTTTTGAGAGCTTCTTGCCGAACATGAGACCACTTCCGACCGGGGGTGCCGAAATCGAGGTCTGTCGGTTGTGGGCGTTTACTTACTGAACCACAGCGCGGGGGCCCACAGGCCTGCAAACTTCCGTGTTGTTATCCTCTATACAGCAAATAAGCGTTTCTGTAAGACCCCTAGCTGGATGATATTCGGGCCGACTTATTTTAAATACTGATACTGACGACCTCGAATTCACGGCTTGAAGCGCCTCAGAAGGGAAGCATTCGTCACAACTGAAACTGAGCTGAACGCCATTGCCCCGGCAGCTATCATTGGGCTCAGTAGCCAGTTCGTCAGTGGGAAGAGGACGCCTGCGGCTATCGGTATTGAGGCCGTGTTGTAGAAAAGCGCCCAGAACAGGTTCTGCCGGATCTTGGCGAATGTGCGCTTGCTCAGCTTTATTGCGGTCACGACACCCCTCAGGTCCTCTCCCATGAGGACGATGTTGCCAGATTCCAGGGCGATGTCCGTCCCGGTGCCGAGAGCGATCCCGATATCCGCCTGAGCCAGAGCGGGTGCGTCGTTGATGCCGTCACCGACCATTGCGACCACCTCTCCCTTCTCCTGAAACGCCTTGACAGCGCCTGCTTTGTCTGCGGGCAACACCTGAGCTCGGAACTCTTCGATGCCCGCTTGATTCGCGATCGCCCTGGCGGTCCTCTCGTTGTCACCGGTCAGCATGGCCACCTTGAGATCCAGATCGCGAAGACCGACAATCGCTTCCTTGGCCTCGGGCTTCAGGGTGTCAGCGACTCCTATCAGGCCAAGAACCTGGCCGTTCGAGACACAGGCCATGACTGTCATCCCCTCATTCTCCATGGATTCCATCGTTCCCTCGAGGCCGCGCAGCTGGATTCCGAGTCTTTGGAGGAGCCGTCTGTTGCCAACGGACACCTCCTTCCCGCGGACCACGGACGAAATCCCTTCTCCGGCAACAGTCTTGGAGGTTTCCGGTGAGTCAAGGATCAAACCCGCGGATTCGGCTGCGGATATGACAGCTTTCGACAGAACATGCTCAGACCCTTTCTCCGCGCTGCCGGCGGCCAGTAGCAGTTCCTTGTCGTCATGAGCGCTCCCAAGTTCAAGCCTCACGACCTTTGGCTCTCCCCTCGTGAGTGTTCCCGTTTTGTCGAATATGACCGTCGTGAGTCTATGAGCAGTTTCCAGGGCGGGTGCGTTCTTGATCAGTATCCCCATCCTCGCACCGGTGCCAGTGCCCACGACTATGGCTGTCGGAGTGGCCAGACCGAGCGCACAGGGACAGGCGATCACGAGGACTGCGACGGTGGTCGTGAGCGAGAACGTGAGGGCATCTCCAACGTCCCAGAGTCCTGATCCGATGAAGTACCAGAAAAGAAAGGTGGCGGATGCGATTGCCATCACGATCGGAACGAAGACTGCTGCGACGCTGTCCGCCAGCCTCTCGATCGGAGCCTTGGTGCTCTGCGCATCCTCAACGAGTTTGACGATCTGAGCGAGAGTCGTGTTCCGGCCGACGCGCGTCGCCCGAACTCGCAGCACTCCGCCTATGTTGACGGTTCCACCTGTAACCGATGAGCCAGGAGCCTTCTCCCGGGGGATGGATTCCCCCGTCACTAGGGACTCATCCACGGCGGACTGACCAGAGACGACCTCTCCGTCAACTGGGATCCTTTCCCCTGGTTTCACGAGGACGACGTCTCCCTCCACGACCTCGTCCACTTCCACAAGCACCTCTTGCCCATCCTTCACGAGGAGCGCTTGGGGAGGCTGCAGGTTCATCAGCTTCACGATCGCATCGGAAGCACGCCCTCTCGACCTGAGTTCCAAGTACTTGCCTGCAAGAACCAGTGTGATGATCACCGATGATGTGTCGAAGTAGACATCCGTGCTGGCGACCGCCTCCGGAAGAAGTGTGACGATTAGGCTATAGGCCCATGCAGCCGTTGTACCGAGAACCACTAGGGTATCCATGTTCGCGCGACGGTTGCGCAAGGCCCAATAAGTTCCCCTGTAGTATCGAAGTCCGGCATAGAACTGGACAGGTGTCGCGAGGACCAGGAGCAGCCAGTTACGGATCTGAACGTCGAGTGAATCCATGAGAAGGAAGTCGTAGCTCATGGAGATGATCACGATCGGGATGCTGAACGCCGCTGCAACGGCGAATGCCCTGAACCCCTCTCTGAGTTCCTCCTGCCTGGCCATCTGCTCGGACATCACGCCCTGGACCTCGAGGACTCTGTACCCGACATCTTCGACCGCCTTCTTCAGGACCGCCTCGTCGGCCAGAGACGCGTCGTAGTCAACTGTGGCCTTGCCGAGTGCGAAGTTGACCCTGGCGTTGCTCACACCTGGGACCTCCTTCAGGGATTCCTCAATGGTCAATGCGCATGTGGCGCAGTGCATGTCCCCGATAGTGAGAGTGATCTCGTCCCGCACGACCTCGTATCCAGATTCCTTGACGGCGTTCTCCACTTCCCCCATGGACAGGACGGCAGGGTCATAGATGAAAGCCGCCTTCTCGGTGGCAAGGTTCACCCTGGCGTCTTCCACTCCCTTGAGTGATTCCAGAGCCTCCTTGACTGTGCCAGTGCAGGTCGCACAGTGCATGCCTTTGATCCTGACCACGGCTTCCTGCTTCCCCTTCACTGCCTTCGTCAACCGTTCCCCTCGTCAAGCTTATCCCGATTAGGAGTTGATATGGATTGTCACGTTTGCCCGTCATCGGCGTCCCTGGTTCACGAGGTTATGAGGACTGTCTCCGACGAATCTGCCATTTAACAACTAAAGTCTACCATGCACAGTTCATGATGTGGATTTCGGTCAAAAATACGCATCATTCGCTGACACTCGTTCTGTCGCGAAGTCCAGCGGTCCTGCTACATGTTCATGGTCCTCTGCCTTGACACCATCCTTCCCATTTCAGTCGTCGCACTTGTCCTTGCAGCCAGAATCCGCTGTCGAAACGATTTCTTCATGAATTTGAGTCCTCCGTGATTTCATTATGACTGTCACAGTAGAAACCCGAAATGGCCAATCGTGATCATCGGCTGGTCACAGAGGTTGGTGGCGCGCGGAGCATTGTTTATTACGCAGCCCGGCATACTAACCAGCGATGGCGCGCGTGATGATCAGGATGTTCGCAACCGTCAGGGAGATGGCTGGGACAGCCGAGATCGCACTGGACGCCGCGGATCTGGCCTCGGTCGTCGACCAACTGGGGCTGAGGTTTGGAAAGCCGTTCGCACAGATGCTGAGGGATTTCCCCAATGACCCCGAAAGGTTGGTCATCTTGATCAACGGGCGGAACGTGAGCGGACACGACGCCCGCGCGGTCAAGCTCCGGGATGGGGACGAGGTCTCGATCTTTCCGCCGGTGTCCGGTGGATGAGAGCCAGCGCCCTCAGTGTCAGTTAAGGACAGATGCGACAAGGTTTATATCGGCTCACTCTATAACCGCGCCCCAGGAGTTCAGATGGAGAGCCCGAACAAAGGCCAGTGGGCAAGAGACCCAACGAAGACACTGCAAGCGATCATGATCGCTGCAATCGTGCTCTCGGCTGCCGTGATAGTCTACGTAGTATACAGCAGCTCTCAGGAAGCGAAGTCGCAGACGACTGCTCAGGTCGCTTCCGGGGATACGGTCACGCTCAACTACATCGGGAGGCTCTCCGATGGAAGGGTCTTCGATACCAGCATCCTGAATGTGGCCAATGATGATATCGTGTATCCGAAATCCCTCAGTTTCTCGCTCCGCTCCAATGATTCATACAAGGCGTTCGAAATGACGGCTGGCAACTACGGTGCCGGCGGGACGATCAAGGGATTCGCGCTTGGCGTCATTGGTATGCGCGTCAATGAGACCAAGATCGTCGAGGTTCTGCCCGAGGATGGTTACCAGGTCTATTCGAACCTGCTAGTGACGAAGAGCCTCGTTGAAGAAATACCCGCTACGGAGACTCTCACTGCTGCGCAGTTCGAGCAGGAGTTCGGTGTCGAGGGGGCACTGTTGCTTGTCGTCCCGCACTATTTCTGGGGATGGGAAGTCATGGTCACGGACAACGCGAGCGGCTTGGTCACTTTCAAGTACCTGCCGACAGTGAACACGACATACTACCCATACGGCAACCCACAGACGCCAGGCAATCCACAGGGCTGGCCGGTCGTTGTCGAGGCCTTCGACTCCGCTGGATTCAGCGGGAATGGTAGCATCACGATCAGACACATGATCCAGGCGGAAGATGTCTACACTATCAAGGGAACGGACATCGACGGGAAGACGTTCTATCTGTGGGACTTGGACTCCACAAACTCGACCTTCGTTATTCACAAGAGCGACTCTTCCATCGGATACAATGCGGAGTTGTCTGGAAGAACATTGTACTTCGAGATAACGATCGTCAGTGTTGAACCTGCTGAGAGCTAGGCGCTCCCTCGGGCTTCTCCCTGAACAGCTTCCGCGAGATGATTCGGACGTACCTGTCAATTCTCATCTGGATCCTCTCGTTTCTTGCGGCAACCGTCGCGGCCACTGCGAGAATGAACCCGGCGAAGACATCTGCGGGCCAGTGGACTCCCAGGTAGAGTACAGAGAAGGCAATGGCTATCGTCGCTCCACCTAGGAAATAGGACATCCGTCGGTATTGTACTCCAGCGTATGCGAACAGAAGGAATGGCGTCACGGAGAGGCTCACGTGGCCGCTCGGGAAGTCGTTGTCGAGAGGATCTACGCTGGTAACCATCTGCCCCCACGACCTGCTTGCATAGAGGAATGGGGTGACGCCCGCATCAGGATGCGAGCCTGTGACGGACACCGGGAAGACCAAGTAGAACGGTGTGAGCACGATGTAGTTGAACATCATGGCTATCGCATATACCCTCAAGGTCGCTCGGTCGTCCTTGACCAATAGGAATACCGGTACGAGATAGGTGATGAAGGCGAAGACCCAGGCATAGATGATTATGAAGAAGTCTATCACTACCGCATAATTGAACCGGTCCTGCAGCACTCCTATGGTGTCTCCCGCGAGGTCGAAGATCCAGTTCGTGTAGACGACTGTGTTCGACCCCTCGTCTGCGAGCTGCCTCTCGAGAATGTCCTGTCCTTGTACCAGAAGGGGGAATGCTGCGATCAGAATGACATACACTGCATTGTAGCGGAGGGATCGTAGCGCGGTCCTCCAGTACATGTCCTTCCACCCGATGAAGATCAGCAAGGCGACGAAGACGCCCACTACCATGCTGACCGAGTAGAGTGCGAAGAATACCGGGTAAGATAGAGCCATCCTTCTCACTGGACAATCGACACCATCGATAGAAATACTTTGCCAGATGGAGACTATCTCGCAGACGAGCAGTTCACTTGGAATCGGCCAGTATCTGGGCCGATCTCTCGTAGCATTTCTCGAGTTTCGCGCAGCACACATCGATTGAGTAATCCCGTGCTGTTGAGACCGCGTTTATCATCATCGAGTCCGCTCGCAGAAGGCATCTCTGTATCGCTTCAGCGCATGAGTCGAGCTCGAACAGGCAGCCGTTCTTGCCCTCTTGGACAAACTCGGGAATCGCCCTATACCGCACGCCAGCTACTGGGGTCCCAGAGGCTAGGGCCTCAAGGACAACCAGTCCCTGGGTTTCGAAAGTGGATGCGATGACCAGTATCTCGGCACTGGCGTACGCCTTGGGCATGTCTTCGTCAGGCAGAAATCCAGTGAAGATCACGCGCTCAGCGACTCCCAGCTTCTTGGCCAAATCCTTGTAATGCTGCTCTGCTGGTCCCTTGCCCACGACGAGGAGCCTGAGGTCAGGAACCTTGGGCCTAAGCACGGCGACTGCCTCCAGGACAACATCAAGCCGCTTTTCCATCGACAGTCGACCGACGTGTAGGAGCACCCGCTTGCCCACGAGTCCGTATCTGTCCAGGAACGCCTTGTCGAATCTTTCAGGCGAGTACTTCTGACAATCGACCCCTGTCGGCACAACCTCGCAGGCTTTCATTACGACTCCGTTCTCCAGAAGCTCGTTTCTAATCGGGGCCGAGGGCGCTATCACGACTTCGGGCCTCTTCAGGAGGTTGCGCAGATATGCCCACACCAGGCTGACCATGAAGTCCTGCCTGATTGGGAGAGGGGAATAGTACTTCACGGCCTCGTTCGCCATCGTGTGGAAAGTGAGCACATGGGGGATCTTTAGGGCTCTGGCTGCGGTGAGGCTCAGAATGCCCATCGACGCCAACCCGTGGGAGTGTATGATCTCGATCCTCTCTTTCCTCAAGAACTCAAGCATGTCGGATGGCGAGATGACGATCCTGTACCCGGGATAGCTCTTGAACTCCCGGGAGGGAAGATAATGGACTTTGCGCTTGGTCGGCGTCTGAACTTGTGGTCCAGGGGCGATTACAACAACCTCGTGCCCCCGCCTCTCTAGCCCTTCCGCGGATATCTCCATGGCAACAACTGCGCCATCGACGATCGGATGGAACGAATCGACGAACATGGCGATTCTCAATTGTTCACCTGGGCTTCCTCTTCGATATGATCCGCTTGAGCTTCGAAAGCACGTCCTCGGGGTCCTGGCCTACTAGCCGGATCATTGGCTCCTTCCCGACCCCTCCCCTGTCGAAGATAACGTCTGGTACGCTGCCGATGCCCTCAATTGCCTTGTAGACTCCCCAAGTCATCGATGAAACCCCCTTTGGCTCGTATCTCCTGTCGAAAGATGAAACCGACAGCTTAGCCTTCTTGCACGCGTCCAGGTTCTCTTCAGAGTACTTGATATTGAGTGCGCATCGCTTGTCTGGTTCACGCGAGGATATGGACAGCACGATCCTTGCAACGTGCTTCGAGGCGCCGAAGCGTGCACATCCGACCTTCCGGGCACCTTGCCCAATCCTAACGATCCTTCCGTCGAAGGCGGCCACTTCGTCCTGTTCAAGGGCTCCAAGAACTGCATAGCCCATGTTGGAACCGACTTCCGGAATCAAGCTCGCGTCCATGATGGTTTCCAGCTCCCTTCCCGCGGCCTCCAAATCGCCGAGCATTGCAGCTTTCCCAGCCTCTATCCTGATCACAGCAAGCGGGTTCGCACACGGGACACCTGCGCCGACCATCTCACGAGCAAGGATCGCCTTGTATATCATGCCCTTCGACATGCGCACGGCCTCATCGAGTTCGAATCCTAGTGCAAGGTTGCCCGCGATGAGAGAGGCTAGGGCGCATCCAGTTCCATGTACCTCAGCATCTACTCTGGGGGAAGAGAACCTCGTCATCCTTGTCCCGACGAACAGGTAGTCCCTCACGGTAGAACCTTTCAGATGCCCTCCCTTCACAAGGACCGCCTTCGGCCCCATCTCCAGAATCTCGAGCGCTGCCTTCTTCACTGACTTCTCGTCCCTGATCAGCACCCCTGACAACTTGGTCGCCTCACTGAGATTGGGCGTCACGAGTGTGCTGATTGGGATGAGCCTGGTGACCAATGACTCCACAAGACCTTCCCTGTGCAGGCTGCTGCCAGTCGTTGCAGCCATCACAGGGTCTACTACAATCGGCGTATTCACCTTTCGCAGACGGGAGGATACCAAGTTGACGATTTCCGCGCTGTACAGCATTCCCGTCTTGATCGCGTCAAGTCTGACGTCTTCGAGAACGGACTCAAGTTGGCTGGCGATCACCGGCAACGGGAGTGGGAAGATGGAAGACACGGCCCTCGTATTCTGAGATGTGACGCAGGTGATGACTGAGCATCCGTGAATGCCGACTGCCTCGAAGGCTTTGAGGTCGGCCTGCAGGCCTGCACCTCCCACAGAGTCAGAGCCAGCAATCGTAAGTGCGTTGGCCATCGCACTCTTCATGCACAATTGCCGATAAATGACTTGTGCCAACTTGGGTCCAGCACTCGCAATGTCAGTAGGGTTAAATACGGGTTAGCCAATCGTAACGGCCACATGAAAGCCGAGACGGGCCATATCATTTTCAAGGACAAGTTCAAGTGGAAGGACTTGCAGGACTGTTTCGAGGAAGTCCTGAAGGCGTTCCTCGACGAGACGGACCAAATGCCTGACGAGGACGAGATACTCCAGATGTTCATGCGCATCAACATGATGGACATCGAGAAGAACCGGAAGCCCGAAGGGTACAACAGGCGGGGAAGAATGAGGCTGGTGTTCCCGCTAACCCCAGGCAAGAAGCAGTTCTACATACGCGCAGATTCGAAGACCGCGGAGACCATCAGAATCACCGAGCGCCTGAGCAAGATACTCAAGAAGGCGGGCATTCATCACACGGTCGAATGGGACAAGCTCAAGTCTCTCGAGCCTTGAAGTCTTGCGCGAGCGCCTCGATTTTCCACGAGGTATGATGACACAGGCAAAGTTGCGTGAGCTGGTTCGGAAGAGCTCGGAGAACCGGAGCTCGCTCGATGGGATGAGGAATTCTTTCAAGACCATTCTGGACAGGCAGAAAGAGAACGCCCATAGGATCCCCGATCTCGATGCCCGGAAAGAGCGCCTCAGGAAGACAAAGGAGTCCTCCGTGGGGAACGAGCCGTTGCTCACACAGGCAATTGCGACCCTGAGGGAGAACGGGTTCAGAGTGATTTTGGCTAAGACTGCTGAAGGGGCGATGCGCAAGCTCAAGGAGGAGCTCGAGGGCTACGATCTCGTCGTGAAGTCGAAGTCCAACGTCACCAAGGAAATGCACGTTGCGGAGATCCTCAAGAAGGAAGGCATTGAGGTAATTGAGACTGACCTGGGCGACCGGATAGTCCAGCTCGCAGGATGCGCAGCCGCCCACCCAACGGGTCCCGCGTGTCATCTCACTAGGCGCGAGATATCTGAGCTTTTCACAATCCACTTCGGGAAGGAAGTGTCCGAAGATCCACGCGAGCTCACTAAGGTCATGCGAGAGGAGATCGCCGACTACATCTCGAAAGCCAAGGTGGGGATCACAGGTGCGAATGCCATCGCTGCGCTCGAGGGGGCGGTCGTGATCGTCCATAACGAGGGCAACGCAACGAAGTGCGCGATGCTGGCCGACAAGCACATGATAATCACGACGCCCGAGAAGATAGTGCCAAATCTGGATGACGCGGTCAATGTCACCAAGCTGCAGACATACCTCTCCACAGGGAAGATAATCAGCTCCTACGTCAACATCATCACGGGCCCGAGCTACACCGCGGACATCGAGAAGCAGGTGTACAAGGGCATGCACGGCCCCAAAGAGGTCGTGATCATCCTCGTGGACGATGGCAGACTGGAGGCGGAGGACAAGGAAGCGCAATACTGCATCGGATGCGGTATGTGCCTTCTGTTCTGTCCAACATACAACGTGATCGGTCCGGACTTCGGGAGTCCGGGGCACATGGGCGGACAGGGAGTCTACCTCGAAGGGTCGAGGGGGAGGGTTGATGAGTCGGTCGGATCGGGACTGTTCCTCTGCACTTCGTGTGGCGCGTGCACCGAGGTCTGCCCTTCGCGCATTGACATTAAAAAGGGCATAATCGGAGTACGCAACAAGGCAATAAGAGATAAAAAGAACATAGCCCCCGAACACATCACTCTGGTCTCAAGCCTGAGGAACTACGACAATCCATGGCAGGCTCCAAGGAAGCAGAAGGCGAGGTGGGCCGATGACCTTGGATTGAAGGACAAGGGAGAGGTACTCTACTTTGCGGGGTGTTCTACCTCTCTCCTTGATCCCGAAGGCGCCAAGAGAGCAGTACGAGTGCTCAGGGCGTTCGGGATTGAGCCAGCATTCCTGGGACTAGCGGAAAAATGCTGTGGTTCGACGGCCCGGAAGCTGGGCGAGGAACAGCTCGCCCGAGAGAGGACAGCGGCGTGCCTGAAGGAATTCGGGGCTGCTGGCGCGAAGATGGTCGTGACCTCTTGTCCAGGATGCGCCTCTCAGCTGAACAGCAATCATGAGATGGCGCGCAAGCTCGGCGTCAGGATCCAACACCTCACCCAGTTCCTCGCGGAACGCATCGATGCGGTCCCGCTCTCCCATCTGTCGGACCTCGGCGCTATCACCTATCACGATTCGTGCGACCTTGGGAGGGGTCTGGGCGTATACGACGAGCCAAGGAGGCTCCTTGGACGTGTTCTCAAGGGACCGCCCATTGAGATGGAACGTTCCCGGGAGCGGAGCGCTTGTTGTGGCTCAGGTTCGGGAGTGAAAAGCGTCCACCCAGAGCTGTCCACGGAGATCGCACGAGACAGGGTCAAGATGGCGAAGGATGCGGGAGCAGATACGATTGTGACCTCATGCCCATGGTGCCAGCAGAGTCTCGTCGAGTGTCAGGGAGCGAACCCGGAGATCGCGGTCATTGACCTGCTGCAACTGCTCGAGCGTGCTTCAACCTCCGACTCGAGACAGAAGAGCAGACGCGGGTCTTGAGCATCATCCAACTATCAGTGAGTGCTCGCTAACGGTCGAATAAGTCGGGCCCTGGGGGCTCAGAACGCTCTTCTTCAGGAGTATCCGGTCAACGGAATACTCTCCATAATCGGTCGTCGGGTTGTTCCTAAGTATCTCTTGGACGTTGGCCATGTTCCTGGCAGTCTTCGCTCTCGCGACCGTCAAATGAGGAACGAATCCTTTCTTGTCTCGTTCGAACCCCAATTCCTTGAGCGACAGGTCAAGTCTCCTCGCAATCTCTCCGAGGAGATCGCCGTCCCGCATGCCGACCCAGACCACCCGGATGTTCGACAGAGAGGGGAATGCTCCCATGCCCTGAAGTCTGATCCTGAAAGGGCCGATTCCCTGACATGCTTCCCGAATTCTGGCGTGTATTTCCTCAGCCAGGCCTTCATCCGTGTCTCCCAGGAATTTGAGGGTGACATGCATCAGTTGTGGCTTGACCACCTTCAGATCGGCCCTGCTTCTTGCAAGTTCTCCGAGCACCGCAACCAACGCGTCCCCTGGCGCAATGTCTGCTGAGATGAACCCTCTGAATGCCATGGTTCCCTAATCGCCTGGACAGGACATATGCTTTTCAGGCAGGTCCGTCCCGTCGCTAGTTGTGCTTCGAGGCGAAGTCCAGCTGCCTGATCTTTGCACGGACCACAACGATACCAACGATAGCTATTATGAATGCCGCGGCTAGCCCGATCAGGTAGGACTCCGGTCCAAAGTCATTCTCGTAAAGCGGTCCGAACGAGGCAAAATAGTTGAACAGGCCATGCATGACCACGGCGCCCAGGTAGTATGGGAGAAGGCCTTTCCTCTGCTTGACGCCTCGGGCGATTCCCAGTCCAAAGACGGACGACGCGCTTGCGTGTAGCAGCGCGGAGCTCAACATGCGAAGAACAGCGGTCTCCAAAGCCGCGGTCATGCCATCCGACATCAATGCTGAGGTCTCGTAAAGCAAGTTCTCAGTGGCTGCGAAGCCGAGACCTGCAGCTGCGCCGAATATGATGCCATCCTCGATCTCGGAGATCAGTCGCCGGTATCTGAAGACGCTCATGCCCTTGGTGAATTCCTCGACGATCGGAGCAATCACGACCGCGAGAATGAGTGACTCGAGGGTCTGGTTCTCACCTAAGATCTCGTAGACCCTCTCCATATTCATGCTGAGTAGGGCCATCAGGATCAGTTCGAGGACCACCGCCGTTACAACTGACAGTGTGGCGCCCAGGATGAAGATCCTGAGCAGCCTGCCATAGGGCTCTCTGCCGTATCTCTCCGTGTTCCTGATCCATACGAGGTATACCAGGGCTGGTACGAACGCCGCTAGAAGGAGTATCACAATGTCGACGATCGCGGAGGCCAGAACCTCACCTGGTCGGAGAGGGTCGAGAGGCTATTTCAAGGTTGTTTGGGCGATTTCAGCGCGAGTAAAACCACTGGTAGATACATATTGAGGGTTTCAGGGGTTTTGTCACAAGTCCCAGGGAAGTTACTTCTTCTCCTCGACCGTTACTGCATTGTTCGGGCATTCGTCAACGCAGGCTCCGCAATCCAGGCACTTCTTCGCGTCGACGACAGCCACATCATCAACTGTGATTGCGCCCTCGGGGCAAACGTCCACGCAGGCACCACATGCAACGCATTCATCCTTGTTGATCTTCGCTGGCATCCGTACACCTCTGAATGTCCTTGGTTCTCCTGAGATAATTCCCTAATATAAATCTTCTTGACCAAAAAGGGTTTCTTCATCTTTTTAATGAAATCGAACATATTAATATCTGGAGCCCCCCAAAACCGAACGATTTCCTAACTTCGGTTCAACGTCTAGTCCCGTTTTGGGAAAATATTAGAAAGCAGTCGACTATGATGCGCTTGAGTTTGATGAAGAAGCAGCACCTTGGCCGCTGGATCCTGACCCCTTCGGGCGTCGTTGAGGGCTACCTGATCGTGTCAGGGGGACAACCGGTCGAGGTGTGTTACGGCCGGGCACCCGTTGATTCCAGCAAGTCGCTAGTTCTTCCCGGCCTCGTCAACGCTCACACTCACGTTGCGGATTCTGTGGCGTACCCCGCACCGCGCGGTAGCGTCGAAGAGCTCGTGGCTCCTCCCAACGGCTACAAACACAGGGTCCTCAGGGATACCTCGGCCGCGAAGAAACGAAAGGCCATGCGGGGTGCCATCCAAACGATGCTTCGAAGTGGAACCACGACCTTCGCTGATTTCAGGGAAGAGGGTGTCGAAGGAATCCAGACACTTGTCGAGTCGATGCCTTCCAGGTCACCCAGCGCAATCATCTTGGGCAGGCCGGCATCCTCAGATGTCAGCAACAGCGAGATTGACAGACTCCTGGAAGCTTCTCATGGCATCGGGATGAGTTCAGTAAAGGATTGGCCGCTGGATTTTCTAACTAGGCTCTCGAACAGGGCCCACGCCAAGAAGAAGCTCTTCGCCATCCACGCGAGCGAATGCGTCAGAGAAGACATTGACGCAATCCTTGGCCTTGTGCCAGATTTCGTCGTTCACATGACGAAAGCCAGCGACGCGGACATCTCAGCCTGTGCTCAACACAGGATCCCGATAGTCGTTTGTCCCCGGTCCAACGCCTTCTACGGTCTCACGCCTGACATCCCACGCATGCTGAAGTT
>MGWC01000010.1:1910-23613 GCA_001800815.1 Euryarchaeota archaeon RBG_19FT_COMBO_56_21 | reverse complement strand
GCCGGATCTCATGGAGGAGCTGAAGGCGGCATTCGGGGTTGGGCGGAGGCTCGGCGGAATGACCCCCAATGAAGCCGTCAATCTGGCCACGTTCGGCGGGCGCAAAGTATTAAATCAGACGGGCAAGATACTTACGGAAGCCAGCCCTGACGACGACCTTGCAGTAGTCAGAGTGAAGGGTGAAGATCCTCTTCTTGAACTCGTGACTTCGGCAGGTTCGCAAGATGTAGAGGCCGTAGTGAAGGGAGGAAAAGCCTGGAGGGCGGAGAGTTGGACGAGATAAAGAGGATCCTGATTGCGACGGACGGTTCTGAATACACGAAGGGTGCCGTAACAACAGGGCTCAAGCTCGCAAAAGTGCTCGGGGCCGACGTGACCGCATTGTACGTGGTCGACCAGACATCGTTCGTCAATTTTCCGATGGACTCGACGGTGGTGAGCTTCTACTCTCTCCTGGAGAACGAGGGCAAGCGGGCGGTCGAAGATGTGAAGAAGGAGGGCGAGGCTTTGGGCGTCAATGTTCAGACGGTCGTGGCCGAAGGATCCCCCACGAGGAAGATTGTGGAGATGGCCGCGAACTTCGACCTCATCGTCATCGGGACCCTCGGCCGATCTGCCCTTTCGAAATTGTTCATGGGCAGCGTGGCGGAGCGCGTGACCCGATATGCGCCATGCCCGGTCCTGGTCGTGAGGGCCAAGAAGGGGTGACAGCGGATGAAAGTCAAGGAAGTCATGACGGAGAATCCGATTGTTGCCGAGTTGCCCGGAACGAGGACCGAGGTCTTGAAGAAACTAGTCAAGAACAACAAGACCGGATTGCCTGTTGTCAGGAGCGATGACGGGGCTTTGGTCGGATTCGTTACGAGGCAGGATATCTTCGCGAAGCCGGACGAGGAGCAGCTGGCACTGGTCATGAGTCGCGATGTTCAGACCATCGGGCCGAACGCCAGCGTGAAGGATGCCGCTAGGCTCATGGTGGAAAAGAGCCTCGCTCATCTCCCAGTCGTTGAGAAGAACAAGCTTGTCGGCATTCTGACACCGACGGATCTCCTTATCGTTGTGGAGAAGGACAACCCGCAATTATCCGTCGAGGACATCGTCCGTTCCCCGTGCATTCCGATTTACTACAAAGCCCCTCTAACGGTCGCCCTCGCGACCTTCAGAGCTGCGAGGGTCTTCGCGCTCCCGGTCTTGGACGATGACGCCAAGCTCATTGGGATCATAACCGACCGAGATCTCTTCAACCAGACCGTGGTTGACAACTCGGTCGTCATGAGCGACTTGGGCATCAGCGACGACGAGGACAACTGGACTTGGGAGGGTCTCCGGAACGTCATGAAGCTCTGGTACGAGGTCTCTCGGGTCGACCTTCCGAAGCTCGCGGTCAAGGACATCATGGTGCAGAACCCCATGACCGTGTTCAGAAAGACGCTGGTAGGCGACGCTGCGAGGATCATGAGAAAGAACGACTTCGGGCAGCTACCCGTGAGGGACTCGAAGGACAACCTCGTCGCGATGATTTATGACTTAGATGTCGTATCAACGCTGACAAAGTGATACCAATGGATCCCCAGGAGATACTCTCCCTGTGCAAGAGAAGGGGCTTCTTGTGGCCGGCCTATGACATCTACGGCTCTGTGGCCGGTCTCTACGACTATGGTCCTCTCGGCACCGCCATGAAGAACAGTATTGAGAACTACTGGAGACAGCTATATGTTCTCGGTGAGGGGTTCATCGAGATCAACTGTCCCGTCGTCGCCCCGGAACCCGTCTTCAAAGCTTCCGGACATGTGGACGCCTTCTCGGACATGTATGTTGAGTGCAACAGCTGTGGCGAGACCTATCGAGCCGATCATTTGGCAGCAGACAAACACCCGAACCCAGCATCCCTGAACGAGGAACAGCTGGGCAAGGTTCTCAAGGAGATTGGTGCGAAGTGCCTCGAATGCGGCGGGGAGCTGACATCTCCTAAGCGTTTCAACCTTATGTTCAAGACATCGATAGGTGCGGGGAGGGGAAAGGTCGCATACCTCAGGCCGGAGACTGCCCAGGGCATGTTCGTGAACTTCTCCCAGATGTACAGATACGGCAGGGAGAAGCTGCCATTTGGCGCCGTCCAGGTGGGGCGCGCGTTTAGGAATGAGATATCTCCGCGGCAGGGACTTCTCAGGCTCCGGGAATTCAACATGATGGAGGCGGAGCTGTTCGTCCATCCAGAGGACAAAACATGGCCCAAGTTCAAGGACGTCAAGGGTGAGGTTCTGCCTTTGGTCCCGAACTCGGGCGATTCGAGGTCAATGTCCCTTGACGATGCTGTGAATGAGAAGATCATCAGGAACGAGGTCCTCGCCTATTTCGTGTGGCTGACTTTCAAATTCGCGGTTGACATCGGAATGGACCCCAAGAGACTCCGGCTGAGGCAGCACATCAAGACGGAGATGGCGCACTATGCATCCGACTGCTGGGACCTCGAGGCCGAGCTTGGATATGGCTGGACGGAGCTGGTAGGAGTCGCAGACCGCGGGAGCTACGACGTCCAGGCGCACATCGATCACTCCGGTGCTGACCTCACAGCTTTCGAGAGGTTCGAGGAACCAAAGGAGATCGAGCAAGAGGTCGTCAAACCGAACTTCGGTGCTCTGGGTCCGCTTTTTAGGGGAGAGGCAAAGATGGTCTCGGAGGCGCTTGCGGGGCTGTCCACTGAGAAGGTCAAGGGAAAGAAGGAAGTCACGGTTGACCTGGACGGCAAGAAATTCGTCGTACCCGCGAGCTGCTACGAGGTTGTGAGGAAGATAGAGAAGGTTTCAGGCAGGAAGCTTGTTCCCCATGTCATTGAGCCTTCATACGGCGTTGACAGAATGCTCTACGCAGTCCTCGACCATTCGTATGTGAAGAAAGAAGACTACGTCACACTCCGCCTCAAACCTATCGTCGCTCCGATCAAGGCTGGCGTGTTCCCGCTGATGCCGAGAGATGGATTGGATACGATTGCATTGGAGATTTTCGACGAGCTCACGCGCTCCGGAATCACGGCCTACTACGACGATTCTGGATCCATAGGCAGGCGGTACGCGAGGATGGACGAGGTCGGCACACCCTGCTGCATCACCGTCGACTACGACTCGAAGGACGATCACTCAGTCACGATCAGGGACAGGGATTCCACTAGCCAGATACGCGTGAAGAAGGACCATGTTCTCGAGGCTGTGAAGGCTCTCATGGATGGTGTTGGCTTCGAATCCCTGGCCAAGATGAAGTGAGGAGAAGACCAAAGGTCATGCCTTCATCATCTCGGGAAGTAACCTCTGGGGACCGTCGATCGCAGGCACCTCTTGATTTGTCTGGAGAGTTCAGGAAGTACATCGGGAAGCAAGTGAGCTACGCCACTCACGGCATCCATCGCTATCCCGCCAAGTTCATTCCCCAAGTTCCTCGGTTCTGCATGGAAGCCTATTCGGATGTCGGGGAATCAGTGCTCGATCCCTTCATGGGCTCTGGCACGACCCTGCTGGAGGCGATATTCTGCGGGCGAAATAGCTACGGGATCGATATTCATCCACTCGCCAAGTTGATCGCAAAGGTGAAGATCACACCTCTCGAACCAGCTAGACTAGGCGAAGTCGCTGAAGACCTTCTGACCGGAATCCGCGCCGACTCAGACGACAACAGCGAATGGGTTCCCGAGATACCGAATCGAGATCACTGGTTCCGGCCGCACGTGCTCTCCGAGCTGGCAACGATCAAGAAGCATATCTGGTCCATGAAGAAGGGGGACAATCAGGATTTCTTCAAGGTGTGTTTCTCATCCATAATACGCAAGGTTTCGAATTCGGATAACGACTCGTTGATCCCAGAGGTGACGAGCTTTCAGAAGAAGCTCGACGAGCAGGGAAAGACCTCGTATGATGCGATCGCGCGGTTCGAGAATACCGTCAAGAACAGGAAGATGGACGCCGCAGATTTCTGGAAGCTCTCGATGGAGGTGACCGGGAAGTATAGGAAGGCACCGCACGCGCGGATCGTGGGGAAAGATGCTCGAGACATATCCCTCGAGGATTCCTCGATCGACATGGCGGTCACATCGCCGCCTTACGCGAGTGCGGTCCACTATGTCAGCGTTCACAAGCTCGAGATGCATTGGCTCGGGCTTCTCAAGGACCCGGCAGAGCTAGATACGAAGATTGTCGGGTCTGCACGAGCATATGTGGATGAGTATGGTCCGTGGGAGCCCAGGACCTCTATCCCAGAGCTCACATCCGTCCTTGAGGAACTGGTCTCGCGCGAGAAGAAGAGCGCCTACATCGTGTACAATTACTTCGATCAGATGCGCCGAAACATCAACGAGGTCAATCGTGTCCTCAAGAAGAACGGGAGATACTGCATTGTCATCGGGGAGAACACTTTCAGGCGCGTGAGAATCCCGACATACCAGATTCTCGAAGACGTCGCTACAAGATCGGGGTTCGAGCTGGAGAGAACCTACGTCTATGATGTAATCAACAGGCACCTTGACATACCCCGATGGAACGATAGCAGGATCGAGAAGGACCACATTCTTGTCCTGAAGAAGAGGAAAGAGCGCCCGAGCGAGTCTCTCTGACAAGGACTCCGGAAGGCATCCTCGACCATCCCTCCAGCCGATGACAACATCTTTAATCGACCTTTGCCAATTATCCCTCAGCAAGGGATGGGACATGGGATCGAATCTTCCTCTAGAGTCCAGAGTTGCAAGGCTGACTGTTGCGAGCCTCAGGAATCTGTGCGAGGCTCAGAAAGTGCCAGGCGCCTCGAGCCTGCTGAAAGAAGAGCTCATCACGTTCTGCATGAAGAACATAGATCGGAAGGAGCTGGAAGGCTTCTGTTCGGCCCAGGAGGACATATACTTCGTCGAGAACATGGCCAAGGCTATCAAATGGGCTGCTAGCAGCAAGATTGTGCGCCTTGATCCCAAGAGCGACTACACCTTGGTCAACGGAGTATTCACCCTGAGACGCTCAGACGGGTACGAGGAATACAACATCCGTTTCGTGAACCAGACGACGGATGATATCGCCACCTCGTGCGAGTGCGTGGATTTCAGGGAGAAGGGCTACTTCTGCGGCCATCAGATGTCTGTGCTGATCAGGTGCTTTTCCCTCGGGCTGTTTTCGCTAGACCAGTGGACGGGGCCGATGACCCCCGAAGGAGAGGATCTTGTGCTCGCGGGCGTGTTCAGGAAACGCAGGCGTTGACGTTCGCTACGCTGGCACACTAGAGACAGTTCGCAGTCCTCATCAAGAAGGTTTATTTAGAGTGACTCTTTTGTCTGGAAGGCCATGGCCCAGTACGATTGGAAGGAGAGCGAGCCCAAGTGGCAGGCCAAGTGGAAGGAGTGGGAGATATATCGCTTCGACCCGGGCTCCGACAAACAGGTCTACAGCATCGACAATCCTCCACGTTACGCTTCTGGAGCTCTGCACCTCGGTCACGCTTATGGTTATACAGTCATCGACTTCGCTGCGAGGTACAAGCGCCTCAGAGGTTTCAACGTCTTCTTCCCCCTGTGCTTCGATGTTAACGGCACTCCGGTCGAGGTGAGGGTCGAAAAAGTCAAAGGCATCAAGGCACACGACATCCCGCGACAGGAATTCATCAAGATGTGCAGCGAATTCGCGGAGACCTACATCGGCGAGATGACGAAACAGTTCGAGACACTCGGCGAGAGCATGGATCCGTCGATCTACTACCAGACGGATGCAATATACTACAGGAAACTCACCCAAGTGTCGTTCATCCGCATGTTCAAGAAGGGGCTGGTGTACAAAGGGCACTTCCCTATCAACTGGTGCACTCGGTGCGGAACGGCCTTGGCGGACGCCGAGGTTGATTACGCACCCCGGAAGACCAAGCTGAATTTCATCAAGTTCGCGGAGGTAGGGACGGGTCGAGAAGTGATGATTGCGACCACTCGTCCGGAGCTGTTATGCACATGTCTTATGGTCGCCGTACACCCGGATGATGCATCGAAAGCAGACCTTGTCGGGAAAGAGCTCATCACACCAATGTTCGACAGGAAGGTCAAGGTCGTGACGGATCCAAAAGTGGATCCGGACTTCGGAACTGGGACCGTCATGATCTGTTCGATAGGTGACAAGGATGACCTCGAATGGATCATGAAGTACGGTTTGCCTCTGGACAAGGGTATTGATGAGTCTGGTAAGATGACGCCGTTGTGTGGAAAATACGCTGGCATGGCTGTCGCCGACGCCAGAAAGGCGATCATCGAGGATATGAAGAAAGCAGGCCTCCTCGTGAAGCAGGAGGACCTGGACCAGAACATCGGCGTGTGTTGGAGATGTCACACGCCCATCGAGTTCCTGAAGGTCCCTCAGTGGTTCATCAGGAGTGTCGAGTTCAAAGAACGTGTTCTGGAGATGGTTGACAAGATCGTCTGGAAACCAGAGTTCATGAAGATACGAATAAAGGATTGGATCAATTCGCTCGCATGGGACTGGGTCGTTTCGAGACAGAGATACTTCGCGACCGCAATCCCTCTCTGGGAATGCGACAAATGCGGCGACGTGATCATCGCAGAGGAGAAGGACTGCTACGTCGACCCCACGGTGACTCCCGCGAGGGTTGAGCGCTGCAAGTGCGGCGGGAGATATGTGGGCTCTCCGGACGTTTTCGACACGTGGATGGATTCGAGCATATCCCCGTTGTACAACACGTTCTGGGAGAGGGACGAGCACCTCTTCAAGAAGCTCTATCCGATGACCATGCGTCCTCAGAGCCATGACATCATCAGAACCTGGGCGTATTACACAATCCTTCGCGAGATGCTGCTCATCGGTGAGAAACCATGGAACGAAGTGATGATCCATGGTTTCATCATGGCTCCCGATGGAACACCGATGCATGCCTCCGCCGGCAATACGATCGATCCGAAGCCGCTGCTTGAGAAGTACGGTGGAGACGCCATGAGATATTACGCCTCCACTTGCTCGCTCGGCATGGATCACGCCTTCAAGGAGCAGGAACTGGTCCGGGGCAACAGACTGGCGACCAAAGCCTGGAATGTGATGAGACTAGTGGGCTCCGCGTGCAAGACCAAGCCGTCGCAACCTAGTAGCATGCACCCAATCGACCAATGGATCCTCAGCAGGTTCGGAGCGTTGGTACACGAAGTCGAGAAGTACAACGAGGCCTACGAGTTCGACAAGGCGATGGCCCGGATCGAGGACTTCCTTTGGCACGAGTTCGCAGATCACTATATCGAGCTCTCGAAACACAGGGCCTATTCAGAACAGGACGAAGGAGCTAGATTCGCTCTCTACACAGTGGGCCTCGGCCTACTGAAGATGATATCGGTGTTCCTCCCACACGTCGCTGAGGACGCTTATCAATCGAGCTTCAAGCAGCATGAGGGCTCTGTTAGCATACACGTCTCCGGATGGCCAGCTGCTCCCGCCAGAGACAAGGAGGGCGAACGCAAGGGAGAGGCCGTCAAGGAGATCGTGGCAGCAGTCAGGGCCTGGAAATCATCCAAGGGCATGTCACTCAATGCAGAGATAGGTGCCGTGGAGATCGTCGGACCTTTGGCCGGAGACCTCATCTCAGGTTCGGAGATGGATATGGGCCAGACGCTGAAGGCCAAGTCACTTGTGGCTCTCGACCATGTGAAGCTGCGAGAGATCATCGAGCGTGTGAAGCCGGTTCACTCGAAGCTTGGGCCGGCTTTCAAGAGGGATGCTAAGGAGATCGTCGATCACCTTCAGTCGTTGAAGAATCCTGACATGAAGATCGTCACTGATGGTGTTACGCTCAGGCTGAACGACGGAAGAGAGATCAGATTGTCTCCGGAGTTCTTCGTGGTCGAGAAGAAGATCTTATCGGAAAAGGGCGAGCTGGATCACATCGCTGTCGCGGATTTGTCGGTGCTGGTGTATCGCTGACTTTTCAGCTGGCGCTCGACAGGTTATAATACTGAGATGCCGTTTTGCATCTGGACATGGAGAAGAAAGACGAAGTCGTCGAGGTTCTAAGAGGCGTTTTGGACCCGCACACCGGGGTCAGCGTATACGACATGGGACTCATCTCGGAGATTGTGGTCACAAACGATTCCGTGAGCCTCACGTTCATGCCAACTAGCCCGTTCTGCCCCGTCGGCGTGGAGCTCGCGAAGGCGATCCGAGACAATGTCCTGGGCATCGCGGGCGTGAAGGCCTGCAACGTCAAGGTCGTGGGGCACATTAGGGCGGACCAGATCAACAAGGAACTTACTGCCTAGGACCGTCCCTTATCAGATCCAGCCTGATGCGCTTGTTCTGCATCGAGTACTGTTCGAGCCCCTTCATCGCTCTGAATGCGACGCTCTTGTGAAGCTCGATCCTGCTGGATTCCTCCCCGATGTCCACGTTTCCGATCAGGTGCTCGATGATGCCAGTCTTGCGCTCGATGAATCTGATCATGTCGACCATTCCGATGCCGTCCTTCTTGCCGAGGTTTATGCTGAACGGGACCATGCCGAAGTGGTCTGCATACTCGTCGAGGTCGAGCTGCCGCTTCACGGTGTCCCTCCCTCGCGATTCCGGGACATCGTGTTCCTCGAGCTTTGTCCTGCCAAAGGATTCGATGGCCTTGACGAGATGCTGCTCCTCTTTCGAAATGAACGTGATGGCCTTTCCGGACTTCCCGGCACGCGCGGTCCTGCCTATCCTGTGAACGTAGTCCTCGGGATTCTCGGGGACGTCATAGTTGATGACATGTGAGACATCCTCGATGTCCAGGCCTCTGGCAGCAACATCGGTCGCTATGAGAACTCTCAGCTTTCCCGACCTGAACTTCTGCATCACCTTGTCCCTCGCCGCCTGGGACATATCCCCGTGCAGTCCCTCGGCCGAGTACCCGTATGCTCTGAGCTTGTACGCGAGCGTGTCGACCATTCTTTTCGTGGAACAGAACACCATTGCGAGCTGGGGCTTCTCGATGTCCATGATCCTGCACAGCGCCCACAGTTTGTTCCTCCTGCCGACATTGATGTAAGACTGCTGGGCCTGGTCGACGGTGAGGGATTCCTGGGAGATGATCAATTCTTTCGGGGTTCTCATGTATCTGAGGGCAAGCTCCCGGATCTGCTCCGGAAGGGTTGCGGAGAAGAGCATCGTCTGCCTCTGCTTGGGGACCCGTTGGAGGATCCATTCTATGTCGTCGATGAACCCCATGTCCAGCATCCTGTCCGCCTCGTCCAGGACCAGGAACCTGACCTCTTCGAACGAGAGCTCCCCTCTCCTCATGAGGTCCATGAGTCTGCCAGGAGTGCCGACCACGATCTCGACACCTTTCCTGATCCTGTCCGTCTGTACATTGATCGACTGGCCTCCGTAGATGGGAACGGTCTTCAACTTCGTGAACTTCGCCATGTCGTGAAGATCTCCAGCTACCTGCATGGCGAGCTCACGCGTCGGTGTGAGGACCAGGCATTGGATCCTGTTGGACTGCTGCAGCTTCTCGATTATCGGGATTGCGAAGGCGCCCGTCTTGCCGGTGCCAGTCTGTGCTTGTGCCATGAGGTCTTGGCCCGCTCTTGCGATGGGTATGACCTGCTCCTGGACCGGGGTCGGTTCCTCCCATTCGAGGGCATGGACCGCCTTGAGCAACCTCTCGTCAGTGAGCAATGATTCGAAATGCATCCTACCATTCTACCGTTTCTTATTGGCTGCCCGAGTTACCCGTGTAATACTATTTTAATTCATGGAGGGGATATATGGTGATATCAGAAGGGCTGAGCTGGTATGTGTCCAGTGATCTCAAAAGCGCGCGATGCTTGGCAGCGGTTCTACTCCAAGCACGCAATGCAGTACGGAGGAAGCGGAGATCTTCGGCCTCTCCTGGAACACCTTAGACGCGATATGCTGGTTTTGGATGCCGGATGCGGCGACGGCAAGACGACCGAGATGCTGGCAATGAAGGCCGATGTCGTGGGATGTGACTTCTCCCGCGAGGCACTCGTGACCTTGCACTCACAGCGCGACCGGGATAGTCGTGTAAATCTGGTCGAATGCAACATAATAACACTCCCATTTGAATCTGAAAAGTTCGATGCAATCGCCTGCATCCACACGCTCTCTCATCTCCCCGCCGCGGGGCGGGAGCGAGCCGCAACTGAGCTATCTCGGGTTCTGAAGCGGGGTGGGTATTTGATGCTCGAGGGATTCGGTAAGTCCGACCTGAGATTCGGAGAAGGAAATGAGGTGGAGGATTCCTCGTTCCTGCGCGGCAACGGCATCATGACCCATTACTTCCAGGAGGGAGAGATCCCCTCGCTCTTCGGTAACCTCCGCCTTGTATCTGAGGTCGGTTCGGTCAAGAGGGTTTCCTACGGCGCAACTGCTGGCAAGCGCGATCTGCTTCGTGTTGTGATGTTGAGGCCATTGTAGAAACCCCCAATGTCCGTCAGGAACAATCTAATAGTCCAAGCAGATGACGAGCACGGACACAGAGATACTCATGGCCGACTCCTCCGTTCTGCTCGCACTTTGCTCGCTAGCGATCTACGGATTGACTCAAGTTATCGCCAAGGCGGCCGTGGGATCATCCAGCGCGACGTCTATGGTTGCAATCAACTTCCTTGTCTCGGTGCCGGTCTACGTGCTCATCTTCGTCACGGCAATCGTCTTGTGGGGGGAGTACGTAGATCATCTCGAATACGTCGTCTATGGACTGATTGGTGCATCGACTGCAAGGGGAGGATACTACATCTACCTCGAGGCGCTCGAGAAGGGTGCCGTCAGCATGGTTGGTAGCATCACAGCCGCGTTCCCCGCAATCACCGCGGTACTAGCGGTAACTCTGCTGGGCGAGGATCTCGAACCGATCAACGCTCTGGGCATAGCGATGGTCATCGTCAGTATGGTCGCTCTCTCCTACTCACACGGAACAGCCTCGTCTGGCCATGCGTTCACAAGGTCGGCTTTGATGTTGAGCCTAGCTACCCTGTTGATTTGGGGATTTGGAGGAATTTTCATCAAGCTAGCCCTCGACGGCCTTCCCTTGATCGGATATCTTGGATTGTACGTGTTCGTTCTCCCGCCGATTGCCTTCACCTATCTTCGTCACAAGGGTGCGACGAAGAGCATAATGATTCCAAAGTGGACTGTGCCTGTGATCGGCGCGGTCGTCGTGGCAGAGCTATGGCAGCTTGGATACTTCGCTGAGACATCCGCGATCTCCGTAGGAGCGGCTTCGATCGTGTTCCCGTTGATATCCGCATATCCGGTGGTAACAATACTGGGCGCCAGGGTCTTCCTTAAGGAAAGACTCTCGACGAGGGATTGGATGATACTAGGGCTGGTTGTGCTCGGAATTCTCCTGATCTCTGTGCCCTAGACCTTGAGCAATCCGAGGAGAATGAGGCGAGAGTGCGGCCGCCGGGATTTGAACCCGAGTTTTGAGCTTGGCAAGCTCAAGTGATAACCAGGCTACACTACAGCCGCAGACATTCAGCGTCAATATCGAGGGCCAATTTATACCTTTGTGGTCTGGCCATCAGCCTCTCTTCCTGGCGTTCCACCACTGGACTGCCTCTCCGACAAGATAGAGCGATCCTATCACACAGACCCCGCGGCCTTCCGGTCGAGAAATCGCGTGCTCGAGAGCCCTTCTGGAGGGGATCATGACCTCCACTTGGCCATTGAATTCCGCCTTAATGGTCTCCGCCAGAACGGAAGCGCCCAGTGCGCGCTTGTCCTCAACTTGGGTCACGACAATATTGCTTGCAACAGGGGCCAACGCCCTGACCATCTCGCCGACATCCTTGTCCCTCATGCAGGCAATCACAAGTGTGAGGGGCGCGACGCCCAGTGAGCGCAGCTCCTCTGCGGTTCTCAGGGCGCCATCGGGGTTGTGGCTCCCATCGAAGATGATTACTGGTCGTTTCGAGATCACATCGAGTCTCCCTGGCCATTTGGTCTGCAGGATGCCCTCCTTGACTGCATCATCATCCACGGAGATCCCAGTTGAAGCCAGCTCGTCAACGGCAGCAATCGCCGCAGCCGCGTTTTCCGCCTGATATGAACCGACGAGATGAGTGTTGAGGTCCGCGAGACGTCTTCTGCCAGCATAGTCGAAGCTCGTGCCGGACAGGCTCCTGCGGATATTCGACACGACGAATTCCGAATCGATCCGTTGCAGTGAAGCTCCCTTCTTCTGGCAAGTGGCGGAGATGACAGTGAGCGCCTGCTCGCTTCGTTCGCAAGTGACGACTCTCATTCCGCTCTTGATTATGCCAGCTTTCTCCCGGGCAACCTCAGGGATTGTGTTTCCAAGATACTTCGTGTGCTCCAGCCCGATCCTCGTGATGACCCCTACATCTGGTTTGAGTACGTTCGTTGCATCGAGCCGCCCTCCGAGGCCGACCTCGACGACGGCAATGTCCACCTTGTTCTCGCTGAAATACTTGAAGGCGAGCCCAGTCGTGAACTCGAAGAATGTGAGCTGCATGTCCGCGCCTTCGGAGGCCATCTGCTCCATGATTGGACGGAGTTCAGATCCGAGTCGGACTGTGTCCGCGTGGGAGATCTCCTTCCCGTTGATGCTGATCCTCTCGGTGAATTCGATAAGGTGGGGAGATATGTAGAGGCCCACCTTCAGGCCTCGACGCTGAAGGATACTGGCCAGGAATGCGCACACAGACCCCTTTCCATTCGTGCCCGTGACGTGAACTGATCTGAAATCGACTTGCGGATTTCCGATCCTGCTCATGAACTCCGTCGGGTTCTCGAGGCCGAGCTTGATACCGAACCGCTCGAGGCTGAACATCCACTCGGTGAGGTCCTTGTAATCCATCGAGAAGGTTACAGAATCTGCTCCCTCTTAATTGCTTTGCCCTGGGTTCTGCCAGTCAACGCTATTGGCTCAGCGAGGCTACCCAGGCAGCGGTCGATTTGCCATCGGCCTTCGCCAGCTTCTCCATGCGCCTCAGAACTCCGGAGGAGTACTGTGCGGCCTTCTTCGGCCGATGCTCTGAAGGGAGGCCGATCTCTCTCGCGAGCGATATCAAGGGGAGCTTCCTCGAAGAGCCTTGTATCTTCTGCTCGATGGGCATCGTTCGTGCCAGCTCTCGCACGTTGTCGGATAAGAACGGGAATCCAATCCGCTTCCCCTGGACTAGGGCGTGCCTCTCAAGGGCCTTCGCCTCGCGAATCGATTTCCCGAGGTCCACCTCCATCTCCTGCTGGGGGTTCGGAGTCGTGACGTACTTTGCATAGCCCCCGAAAAGTTCGTCGGCACCGTTCCCTGCGAAGACCACATTCTCGCGTGCGGTCCCGATGACAGCAACAAGAGGGATCGTGTACGCTATGGGCGTGGAATCAGAGCTCCCAACGAGGTCTCTAGCCTCGATCGCGAGGGTGACAAGGCGCTCGTCGGACAGCTCCACCACTTCCAGCTCTCTCCCTTCCTCGGCTGCGCTCGCCGACACAGTCCGGGCGTCGTGCGATCCCGGCACCACCGCGGAATAACACCTCGTGTCGGCGATCTCCTGTGCAAGAGCGGCGACGATTGAGCTGTCGATTCCCCCCGAGTATGCCACGCCAACGCTTTTTTCATCGCCTTTGGCTCGGAGGACAGCTGTCCGCAGCGATTCTAGAAGCAATCCAGTGCTCATGGTCGCAGAGATAGAGTCCCTGCTATCTAATTAACCATCGTCGACGAGATTGCAGAACGCCGCTGGGCGGAGGGCTGCAGCAGCGTCGCTGGTCCATGAAAATATGAAAAACAAGAGGTTTCTGGACAGGCCTTTCGGGCCGCGCCCAGTCGGTCCAGACTACAGACCTACGGTACGACGTTGAACTCGATCCACGGAGCTCCGTGGTAGAGTACGCCAGTCGTCGCTTTCATGTTGTCGAAGTTCTGTGGCCCGATGATGGTCAAGGTCTTCGTGGCTGCGTTGTACATCGGTGCCAGGTCGACTCCCGACGGCCAGCCAGTCACGAACGATCCGAGTGACATCAATCCGTTCACCCGAATGGCCATGAACGCGCTGTTGTCTCCCATGTACAGGTTGTCGTAGTCGTTAGGCGTCAGAGCCACACCCTGGTAGCCTATCGACACTCCGGTTGGCAGCTGGACAACCAGCTTGTCACCGGCGGACAGGTTGAACCATGTGGGCGTCTGCTCGTAGGGCACCTGCTGTCCAAGGAACACATCTCCCGCGTTCGGGCTCAAGTACGTCAGCGTAGCGTACGGCTTGTATGCCGACGGGTGGCCGGGCTTTATGATGTAGTCGATCTTGTTCGGCTCCCAGACCCATGCAGCACCAGCGGTTGTTCCCGCGGCCTTCACGGCGTGCAGGCTGTACTGAGCGACGGCGTCCGTGAGGACGCTCGCGGATGCCTCGCCGTAGACTGCGTGCATCGAGAAGTCCTCGTACCACGGCTCGTGTGTGGAGAGCTTCTTCTCAGCGAGCCATCTGGTCATGAGTACCTCGTAGCCCCAGCTGAGGTGGCCGATGTTCAGCACGACATTGCCCGAGACGTCCGTGCTCATGGTCATGAATGTCGCCGGCTTGTTGGAGCTGTACATGATGTCGTAGGTCCACTCGTATCCGCAGTAGATGTCCAATCTGACGTTGCCCTCGTTGCTAATCCAGGTGTTCCAGGCGGTCGTGTAGGTCGCCTTGTTCGCGGCCCACCATGCCACTGGGTCATCTGCCAGAGGCATGTTCAGCCATTCAAGCGCAGCTGCCCTGTTGAGTGTGACCGCGTAGGTCGTTCCCATGTAGTATCCATCATTCGCGCCCGGGAAGAAGGTGTTGCCGATCCACATCGGATCCGAGCTCCAGGTCGGTATCCAGTAGTCGTTCCACCATGTCTGGTAGAGGTACTGGAAGTACACATCGACCGTGGCCTGAGCACCAGACTGAGAGGTTCCCATGACCGGCATGAACTCCGGTGAGTGGACGGTCAGCTCTGGAACATTCCTGGCGTCGATCGAGTACCTGTAGGGAGCGTAGATGATCCCCTGGTATGCCAGCGCAGGGCTCTTTGCCGGCATGAAGAGCGCCGTGTTCGCGCCCGCCTCCCTCGTGATCATCAGGTCGGTTCCGTAGTACGGGAGCCTCGTGTCCCACCACGCGCCCCATGGCTCCTGGAACATGTCGTAGACCTTGTAGCTCTTGCCGGAGACGACTGCTGTGACTGTGACGTCATGGCTGATGCTGTTGGTCTGTCCCTTCCCGTCCGTGACGGTCAAGGTGACTGCCTTCGTCCCAGCGGATGCGTAGGTGTGGGTGACCGTCATTCCGCTACCGGTCATTCCATCGCCGAAGTTCCAGGCATAATCAACTACTCCGAAGTCGTCGGTCGAGCCGGATGCGTCGAAGGTGACGACCAGGTCAGTCGCAGTCCATGTGAACGCGGCCACTGGCGGGTTGTCGATAACCTCTGTGAACACATCGGTCGCCATCGCCGTCGAGCCTTTCGGTCCGTTCGGCGTCACTGTGACCATGTATGGGTTATTCTCCTTCATCAAGACCGGGTCCGATGTCACCGTACCGGTCGGGTACGCGTCGTATGCCGCGAACCTAATCCTCTGGTGAGAGATCTGCTCCGGTATCCCGCTCGAGTTGTCGAACACATCGACCACGAGCGATCTCAGGCCGTTGTTCACTATCTTCGCCTGCCACTGGCCGTACAAATCAGGCGTATAATCCCACGTCACGGCGCTTGCCCTCGGTCCCTGGGGACCCTTAATGATTGTCCAGTCCCCACCGGATACCACGGGCGCTGCAGCGAGCAGCACCATGACGGCACACACTAACAATGGTACCAATGCTTTTCGCACTCTAGTTCCTCCCTTTTCGATGCTGTCCCAAGACTCTGGAAACAGACACAGAAGCAAAGCTGGGAGCTACAAACTCCCTACCTCCCCCTAATGCCCATCAAATGGGACATTCGCAACTTTCCGCTATTTCGCATTGACCGCGTGCTATAAGAACATTTCCAGGAGTCAGTATCGTCCGCACAACCGCTGGATGTCCAAATCCGTGCATCCGTTGAGCTCGATGTCGGGGCGACAACAGGGATTCCTCCTTCGATGGCAGAAGAAAAGTACACTTTTCCGTTCATAAGATGGAAATATAACGAAAAAGAAAAGGTTTGAACGGGCGAGCTCAGCTCGCCCTAGACGCCTATTCCGCCTTGCGGTTGCGGATCACTACCAACAGCACGATTGCAGATGCCAGCGACAAGGCTGCCAAGGCCGTCACAGAGTCAGCAATCGCCGAAGCTGGACCGACCACCTCGCCCCTGAGCGTGACCTCTGCTCCAGGCATCGAAGCCGAGGCTGCAGGCTGCACGACGTTGAACTCTATCCAGGGCGCGCCGTGATACAGCGGGTTCCCACCGGCTGGCACTGGTGTCGGTGCGGGAGTGGTCGTCCCACTCTTGTGGCGGTGGTTGTCGAAGTTCTGCGGTCCGACAATGGTCAGCGTCTTCGTGGCCGCGCTCCAGCCCGGTCTGAGGTCAGGCTGGCCCACTTCATTTGGTGCGGTCCTGAAGTAGCCGAGATCCATGGTACCGTTCTGCATGATGGCGTAGACCGCGGTCTTGTCTCCCAGTGCAGCGCTGATTATGTCCTCATCTAGCAAAGCGACCGCCTTGAACCCGGGCACCGTTCCGGTCGGAGCCTTCAATATCAGCTTGTCGCCATCCGTGAGGTTGAACCATCCGGGGGTCGCCTCATAGGGGACCTTGGTCCCGAACGCGGGGTCGCCACAGTTCCAGCTCTGGTAGCCGATAGAGGAGTACCACTTGTACTGCGAGGGGTGGCCGATCCTCGTAATGTAGTCGATCTTGATGCCCTCCCACGCCCACGCGGATGCTGTGTCGCCCAAGGCCGTCTTGTTCTGCTTCACGGCGTGCATGCTGTACTGCGCCACGAAGTCCGCCATCACATCGACCTTGTTCGCCTTGTAGACCGCGCTCAGCGTGATGTCCTCCATGTAGACCTCGAGCGGGCATATCTTCGTCTCGACGAACCATCTGGTCAGCAGAATCTCCCAGCCGAGCGCGATGTGCCCGATGTCCAACGTGAGGCTGCCATCGGCCTCTTCCTTCAGCGTCATGAAGGTGCCGCCGTTGATGTCGTACGGCCACTCGTAGCCGCAGTATATGTCCAGCCTCTTGTTGCCCTCGAAGTTGATCCACGCGACCCAGTTCGTGATGTACGCATCCTTGTTCGCCGCCCACCATGTCAACGGGTCTGCCGCCGTCTGCGGCAGGTTCAGCCACTGCTCGGCCGCCTGTCTGTTCATGTTGACCGTGTAGTGGGTTCCGAGGTCGTATCCGTCCGCTCCCGAACGGTATATCCAATCGTTGCCCTTCCAGAGCGGCTCGGAGCTCCATGTGGGCACCCAGTAGCTGTTCCACCAGTTGGGCTCGAGATACTGGGAATACACATCGATCTTCGCCTCAGCCCCGGCCACAGCCGGTCCGAAAGCGGGCATGAACTCCGGCTTGCTCAAGGACAAGGTCGTCTGGTTCCTAGCGTCCACGGAGAACCTGTAGGGCGCGTAGAATAGACCAGAGTACGGGGATGCCGCGCTCTTTCCAGGCATGAAGTACATCGTGCTCATTCCCGGCTCGTCCGTGACTATGACGTCCGTCGAGTAGTACTGCCATCTCAGCGGCCACCACCAGCCCCATGGCTCCTGGAACATGTCGTAGAGCAAGTAGGTCTTCTCTGGCACTGGAATGGGCTCCGTCACTGCGATGTCCAACGTTGCGCTACCAGATAGGCCATGGTCGTCCGTGATTGTCAGCGAGACTGTGTAGGTGCCACCAGCCGCATATGCGTGAGTGACCTGCACTCCAGACCCTGTCTGTCCATCTCCAAAGCTCCAATCATAAGACGCGATGGCCGTCTCGTCTATCGAACCCTCTCCGCTCAAGGTTGCTGTCAGATCGACTATCGACACGACGCTGATGACCGCGGTCGGAGGTGTGTTCTGCACCACTGAGACGCTCTTGCTCGTGGTCGAGCTCTTGCCGCCCGTGTCCACCACGGTTAAAGAGACCGTGTATGTTCCTGCCGCAGCGTATGTGTGCGAGTCCATGACTCCAGAGCCGCTTCCGCCGTCGTCGTAGCTCCACGAATAGGAGGCTATCCCGATATCGTCGGTCGACGTGCTAGCGTCGACCAAGATCTGCAGGAAGTCCTTGGTCACCGTGAACGCGGCGACGGGCGGGTTGTTGTACAGCACCGTCACGGTCTTCGTTACCGAGCCGGTGAGCCCTTCGTTGTCCGTCACCGTCAGCCTCACGGAGTATGCTCCAGAGGCGACATAGCTGTGTGTCACGGTCTTGCCGGACCCTGTGGTCGTGTCGCCGAAGACCCAGTTCCACGCGGTGATCGTTCCGTCGGAGTCGCTGGACGCCGAGCCGTCGAAAGACGCGACCTCCCAGATCGCAGACCACGAGAATGCCGCGGTCGGTGGCTTCAGCTGGTGCGTCACGGTCACAGACTTGCTGGTCGTGCCCGTAGCGCCGTCGTTGTCTGTCACCGTCAGCGTTATCGTGTAGGTGCCGTCCGCAGCGTAGGTGTGCGAAGCTGTCACTCCGGTCGCGGTTCCTCCGTCACCGAAGGTCCAGGCGTAGGACGCTATGGTCCCGTCCGTATCGGACGAGGCCAGCCCATCCACCTGAACGACCAGGTATGTCGGGGTCGCGGTGAACGATGCTACAGGTGCCACATTCGGGGCTGTCAGCTCCACTTCATGCGACACGGAATTCGTCTGGCCCTTCGCATCCGTGACGGTCAGTGTGATGGTCCTCAAGATGGGCACCGGGCCGCTGTCTATGAGGTACACGTCCACTTGGATGTACCCTCCGGCCACGACGACTCCTTGGCTGGAGCCGCTCGCAGTGCCCTTCACTGCATCGACTCTGATCGTGTCGCCCAATAAGTAGGCACTGGGCAGCCCGTTCGCGATCTCAGCCATGTAGAATCCGGTCGCATCTGACGTCGATACCATGCTCTCGCCTGTCCTCAAGTTCGTGAGGGTCAGCGAGCAGCCTGGCAAAGCGCCGCCCCCCGACATGTACGTCGTACCAGCGACGTAGTATGGAGGTAGTATTGCGCGGGCATCAACCGAGATACCGGACTTAGATGCCTTCGACAGGGCCATCGCCAGCGTGTAGGTATGTGTCGCCGTCACTCCGGATCCCGTCGTTCCGTCGCCCCATGCCCATGCGTAGCTTCCTATGCCATGGTCATCGGACGATCCCGACGCGTCCACTGAGACCGTCAATTCGTTCACAGAGTACGTGAACGCCGCAGTCGGCGGGAGGTCCTGGGCTGCCACTGTCACCGACAGGGTGTCGGTGCCCGTGAGGCCGCGGTCGTCAGTGACCGTCAGCGTCAGTGTGTAGGTCCCGTCCACGAGATATGTGTGCGTGACCGAGACGCCGGAGCCTGTGCTACCGTCCCCGAAGTTCCAGGCATACGACACGATCGCGGAATCGTCTGTAGAGCCCGCTCCGCTCAGCGTTACCATCAGGAAATTCGTCGAAACGAGGCTGATGGCCGCGGTCGGAGGCGGGTTCTGCACCACTGAGACGCTCTTGCTCGTGGTCGCGCTCTTGCCGCCCGTGTCCACCACGGTCAAAGAGACCGTGTATGTCCCTGCTGCTGCGTATGCGTGCGAGTCCATGACGCCTGAGCCACTTCCGCCATCCCCGTAGCTCCACGCGTATGAGGCAATACCGAAGTCATCGGTAGACGCGCTAGCGTCGACGAAGACCTCAAGGTAGTCCTTGGTCACGCTGAACGACGCGACGGGTGGGTTGTTGTACGTCACTGTCACGGTCTTCGTTATTGAGCCCGTGAGGGCCTCGTTGTCCGTGACGGTGAGAGTGACCGAGTAGCTTCCGCTTGCAGTGTAGGTGTGTGTCGCGGTCATACCGGATCCGGTCATCCCGTCACCGAAGTTCCAGGCCCACGCGGTTATCAACCCGTCCAAGTCGCTCGACCCAGAGCCGTCGAATGAGGCTACCTCCCAGATAGCGGACCATGTGAACGCCGCATTCGGCGGTATCAGCTGGTGCGCGACAGTCACCGACTTGATTTCGGTGTCTGTCAGCCCGTCGTTGTCCGTCACGGTCAGCGTTATCGTGTAGGTTCCGTCCACGGCGTATGCGTGCATCGCTGTCACTCCGGTCGCGGTTCCTCCGTCCCCGAAGTCCCAAGCGTAGGACGCGATCATCCCGTCAGCATCTGAAGATCCAGACGCATCGACGTTCACTACCAGGTAGGTCGTCAACACGCTGAATGCTGCGAGCGGCGGTATCGGCTCGTGTACAACAGTAACAGGCTTCGAGAGAGTGGCCGTGAGGCCGTCGTTGTCAGTCACTGTCAGCGTGATGCTGTAGGTTCCGTCACCGGAGTAGGTGTGTGTCGCAGTAACGCCCATGGCGGATCCGCCATCTCCGAAGTCCCATGCGTACGAAACGATGGTTCCATCGGGATCATAGGACCCTGATGCGTCCACTGACACCTGCAGCCAGGTCGTCAATGTTGTGAACTGTGCCACAGGAGAGACGAGCGCGTGTGAGACCGTTACACTCTTCGAGTCGCTGTCGGTCAACATGTCGTTGTCCGTGACGGTGAGTGTTATCAGGTATGTACCGTCCGTCGCGTACTCGTGAGTCGCAGTCACTCCAGTTGCTGTCGCCCCGTCACCGAACGCCCATGCGTAGGACGTGATGGTCCCGTCTGGGTCGCTGGACGTCGAGGCGTCAACGCTCACGACGAGATAGGTCGTACTGGACGAGAATGCTGCAGTCGGCGGCATCGGCTCGTGCACAACGGTCACGGACATGCTGTCGGAGTCCGTGAGCCCGTCGTTGTCCGTCACCGTCAGAGTGACGGTGTACGTCCCGTCCATCGCATATGTGTGTGAGGCTATGGCGCCCATCGCGGTCGCACCGTCTCCGAAAGTCCACGCCCAGGAGACGATCGAGCCGTCTGTGTCGTACGAGGCGGAGCCGTCCACATTAACAGTGAGCCAGCTGGTCGTAGCCGACATAACTGCTACCGGTGGCACGGGCTCAGCGCTCACAGTGACCCACTTCTCAGCGGATCCGGTCAAACCCTCGTTGTCCGTCACGACGAGGACTATCAGGTACGTGCCGTCAATCGTGTATTCGTGGCTGGCCATGACGCCCATCGCTGTTGCGCCGTCGCCGAAGTCCCATGCGTAGGAAGTGATCGTTCCATCAGGGTCAACGGACGAGGATGCATCGACCTGAACTGTGAGGTATGTGGCCGACACAGTGAACGCCGCAACCGGCGGAATCAGCTGGTGGGCCACGGTCACCGACTTCGACAGAGAGTCCGTCAGTCCGTCTGTGTCCGTCACTGTCAGGGTGATGGTGTATGTCCCGTCCATGAGGTACGTGTGAACCGCTGTGACGCCCATCGCGTTCCCGCCATCGCCAAAGTCCCACGCGTACTGAGCAATGGGTCCGTCAGGATCGGCAGAGGCTGATGCATCGACGCTGACCTGGAGGTAGTTCGCGATCACTGTGAAGGCAGCCGTCGGTGGGATCGGCTCGTGCATCACCGTCACTGGCCTCGACAACGAGGTCGTGAGGCCGTCGTTGTCCATCGTGGTCAGAGTTATGGTGTATGTCCCGTCCATGGCGTATGTGTGGCTCGCCGTGAA